>JAITRO010000136.1 GCA_031288335.1 Synergistaceae bacterium
TACGCGTACATGAACTCGCACAGGCTGTATTTGTCCCAATCGTCCGAATATCCGAGTTTCGTGACCGCTTCCTCGTAATTCGATGCGAGTATGGTGTAATTCACCTGTTTCGACGTGTCGGCGATATTTAAACCGATGCCCGATAGGTGAATCGGCGCAGTGCCGACCACAAACGGCAGCGCGCTGTCGACATGACGCGGCGCGACCAGCGCGGTAGGCAGTTCGTAAACGTATACTCCATGCGGGAAAGCCATTACTGACGCACCGCCCCATCAGCGCCGAATCTTATCGACAGCAGATATTGATAAATTCCGAACTCGGTCGTCCCTTGCCGCTTGACACGCCGTTTAGCCTCCACTACTTCGGAGAGCGGAACGATGAGGCTCGCGATTTCGGGAACTTTGGTTATCATTCCGGTGATGTGAGCGTTCAGGCCGCCTCGGTATACACTGGCCGTCACCATCATGCGCCTGTGCATGGTCGGCCCGATGTAAATGCGGACGTCATCGCGCGAAGCGGCGGACTCTTGCGTGACGTCCGATTCATTATCATCTTCCGGCGTTGCTGTGTTTCTCGATTGTGACATTCTTTCACACTCCTCAGAAATTCAGATCGCCCTTCCAATCCTCGAAATCTACACGGTCGGGAACGGCGATGCGCCAATGAGTAATCATCTCGCCGAACCAGAGAGGTTTTGTGCCTGCGTCGTACATCTGCCAGTTCAAGGGCTCCTGTACTTCGCAGGCATCTTCGAGAATGCGGTTCGTCAGAAGCAGTCTCCTGACGCGTTCGAGAATGTTGATGACGCACAAAGGACCTTCCTCGTGGTCATGCGAATAAGCCCCGGCCAACAGGGATACCGTCAGTAAAGATGTGCCGTCTTCGAACAGCTTGTCCTCGAACGATATCGGCACAACAATCACGGCGGGCATCATGCCTACGTAGGTGACCGGCGCTTCACCGCTGTCCCGCATCATCGCGGCTGGGTCAGGATCGGGCAGGGAATAGGGGTAAATAGTCACTTTTTTCTCGTCAGGCCGCAGGTTTTTGAGAGTTTCGCCGAGAAAGCGGCAAATGGCGTCTATCGTACCGACCGGCGTCATATCAACTCACATCTCCCCGCAAGAACAGCCCGATTTGACGATCAAGCTCCGTTTGCAATTTTTCATCGGCGAGGCAGAGAATTTTATCGATGATTCCACTATCATTCACCATCTCGCTCGTAGACGCCGAGAATTTCTCATTAATTATCTCCCGCATTATGGGCTCGCCGACGCGACCGCGACTTTTGCCCCTTGACGCTTCTTTCGTTTTTAGATGACTATAACGGCCCTTATTGGTCGGGCGCCAACTGCCCACCCTGGCAAACAATCCCTTATGCCCGCTCTCCATTTCCGCGAAAAAACCGTGCGGCCATGAGCGCATATTCCCGCGTATAATCTCGCTGGACAACTTTTTGCCCCGTTTAATGTTGAATTTACTCATGGCATGGAGCGCCGAAGTCGCAACGAGCCGGGCCTCTAGATGATTGGCCGTGGCCGGTATGACCTTTATCCCTTTGCGGTATTCGGTGACGGATATCGTGTAACGTTTTTTCACCTCACGGGCCGCCTCCGCTTTTGCGCTGTTTATGGCTTTGTTGATTGCTCTCGACATGGCTTTCTCGGCCGCGCCGGGAATATGCGACAAGAGCCTTTCCACTCGCTCAAAATCAGGCGTCTGGACGTCGAATTTTATCATCGTCATACCTCCTGTATTCGATAACATATACTCCTATATCGTCCATGGTATTGATTATTCTGTAACGGACGCCATCAATAAATATCGGTTCGTCAGGTCTCGGCATTCGCGAAAACTCCCTTGCGCGTACAAAGAGATAAGAGGAACCCGACCAAGCTCCTCCTATCATCCGTCCGATTTTTTCAGGACGGCTCCGCATCGCCCCAAGCTCACACAATACCTTTTTGCCGTTCACCTCGTGGAAATCGGCGAAGTCGTCGCCGTTGAACCAGACAGCGCCGTCCGCAAGGTCGTCGGCCATCTGGTCTTTCAGCGTCATGATCAGCCGCCGCTGCTTACAACATTAATGCTGAACACGCCGATTTTCACGCGCGCGACACTCTGTCCGCTTGCTTTCGGAGCCACGCAGACGCCGAGCGGCATGTTGTTGGCAGGCGTTTTCGTCGCCTGTTTGTTCGACGCGTTCCAGTAAAGCGTGTCGCCGACTGAAAAAGCGGTACCCGAGACTGAAGGAACATCCCAAACCTTCGTTATAGCCACAGTTCCAATCTCTCCTACTGGTATACCTATCTCGGCGATGCCGCAAAACGTTCCCAGCGGCACCACGTCGCCGACCGTAATCGGGTCGCTCCCGCTGTTTATGTAGTCAATTACCTCGCCGTTCTGAACCGGTTTCGCGATACGATTCATGTTTTATGCCTCCTTATGTTCCCGAGTTCTTGTAAATTCCGCGATAATCCCAAACCTTGACGCCGAAATCGAGCCGCACTTTATATTCGATGCCGTCGACGTTCCATCCCTGCTGCTGTTCAACGACCGGATTCTGTACTCCGTCGAGAAACGCGACTTCCACGGTGTCGATGATGTTTGGAGACGCCACCAGATACCATGCCGCAGCGTCCGTCAGCGTCGCGTCGACGACTATCTCCAGCGATCCATGAAACGGATTGATGACGGCCGGGTTGGCTTGTCCGATGTCCGCCGTCGAGAACAGCAGCTGGCGGGCTATCGTCTCCAGTTCGGGTGGAATGATGAGAATTGATGGGCTTAAGTTCAGGAATACGCCCGCGTCGGCTCTCATGCCCTTCTGTCTGCGCATTTTGGTGCGCGCCTCGGTGAGCGTGGCAATGGAGAGTGCGCCTGGCATGCCAACGTTCTCGTGATTGACACTGAACAGAGGCTGCTCGGTCTCCTTCATCACGGGATTCGACAGCAGCAGCCTATAAACCGTGTCGTTTATCGTGCGCCCGGATGCGATGCCGAACAGCGTCGGAATGCGCGTGAAAGCACCCAGGTCGTCGTTGATTATGGCCTGCCTGGTGAGCGCGAATTTCTTCCCCCAGGTACCTATCTTGTAGGTATCCTCCGATTCCTTGAAGTCGGCCATCTTGTATTCGCCGCCTTCGTAAACCGGTTCAAGCGTCGGCGCCTCGCTCATGCGCAGCTTGTACGCTTCCTTGAAATCCGAGAGGCTTCCAGTCGCACACCAGGAGCGCCATGTCGCCGGAGCTTCCTTGTATCCCGCCTGCAGCACCTTATCGGCCAAATTAGAAAGCAGGAGCGGAAAATCCGACGTCGAGAACGCGCGGCTCGCGGTTTCCATTTTGTCATCGCTGTAGCTCACTCGCTGTCCAGCACGCTCCAAAACCATACGGCAAAGGTCGAGCAGTGATATGCGGCGGAAATCTTCCGCGCCGGGCGCGGGTTTTTCTACCCTTGCTCCGGCCCGAAGTGCCAGCCCATCAGATACGGCGCTCCGGAATTTCTCTGTCTCGTCGCGGTTTATTTGTATCGCGCTGGAACTCCTGCTTGTTTTGAGCGGCGGCCGTTCGTTCCTTATTTTTTTGAGAATATCGGCGTTCACCTTGCTGACCGACGCTCCCGATCTGATATATTTGCCGGGTTCGATGCCGAAATGCCCGCAGATATCGATGATCTGAGCTGCTCTTCTGCGCTCGTTTTTGAAGGCGCGTTCATCTTCTTCCTCGTCGTCCTCGTCATCCCGCTCTTCATCCTCCTTATCCTCGTCATTCCGCTCTTCATCCTCTTTGTCTTCGTTGTCCCTTTCTTCGTCCTCTTCGTCCTCATCATCCCGCGCGGATTTAGTTTTTTTCTCGTCCTCTTCGGGTTCTTTTCCTTTGTCTTCTTCTTCGGCCCTTTTCAAGCGTTCGAATTCTTTTTTGGTCATACCAATACCCCCATCCGAATTGATTGATCTGCCCGGTCCGACTGTCGGGTCTGCCGGCACGGGCGCGAAACTTATCTCGTAAGCCGTCCACTGCCGCGCGATGAGCGCAGGGCCTTCTATACCGTCCGTGGTGGTGACGCCTTCATCCACCTGCTCCCATCTGTCGACTCGATAGCCGACGCTGACGCCCCGTATCGTCCCGGACTGTACCTTGCGAAAGACGAGATCGGCGGATTCGTCGGCGTCGAACTCTACGCGAGCACGGCATTTTTTGTCCTTTTCGTCCACCCATGCTTCCAGTACCTGCCCGACCACGTTGCGGATGTCGTTCGGATCATGGTTGTACAGCACGACGCCCATCTCGTTCAGGCGTGAAAGATCTACGTTATCCTTGGCATGGCCGAGAATCTCGTCATACTCTCGGTCGTTCCAGCAGTCATAGCGCCGTACAGGCTTATCAGACGAAAAAGAGAGTTCCACGATCCTGGAACCCCCTATCGCTTTTGGTATGCTGAGCCTGCCGGTTCTGTTGTGATCTGTCTGAGGTGACAGAAACTCATCCCTCGTCATCCGCGTAGGGGTCTGTGACGGGCTCCTTTGCCTTTCCATTCTCCTCAGCTTCCTCCTCCTCCTCCTCCTCCTGATATGGCGGTCCTTCGCCCTGACCGATAACGAGCCCAATGGATTCGGCGAAAGCCTGTTCCCTTTTAAGTTGAATCATGACGTCCTGCCAATTCTTTCCACGTCCGCCGCAAAGTTCTTCCCGCGTTGTCAGACCGCTGTCGAGCAAGGATGCGCTCGCAACGGCCTCTTTCTGCGGGTCTATCCAGCTCCAGCCCGGCGTTACCCACCTGACGCGCGTATATTCCTCGCGCTTGCGCCAGTAATCAGGTATAGCGAGAGCACCGCTTATTACCGCCGCATCCACGAACACCTCATAAACAGGGGCGCAGAAATTGTTGATTATGTCCCGCTGCCAATCCTCGTAGGTACGTTTATCCTCCAGATGTCCCTGACGCGCGGAAGAGTAGTTGACCTTCGACAGGTCGCGAGCGGTCTGTTCGTAGGATAAGCCGCTCGAAAGGCCGACAAAGCGCAGTATAGTTTCGACAAACGGCCCGGCCGCTACGTTCGGTCTGCCCGGCGGGGGGAACGCGACGTCCTCCTCGGGGCGGAGATAGTTTATTATGCCGGGTTGGATCAGCTCTATAGCGGCCTCACCCTTTTTCCCCGGAAGGCGACCGATCTTATTCGCTCCCTGTGCTGTTTTCACCACGCCGGTATGCGCCGCCGCAACCCTCGCCGCTTTGAGTTCGGAGTCGATGTATTCGCCGATATCTCTGACGCGTTCCATCGAACCGGAGAGACCCGATATACCGCGCACCTGTTGGGGACGTGTCTTGTCGAAACTGTGAAGAACGTTCTCGGCGGGCACCCGCGTTATCTCCCATTTGAGAGGATCGAGCCTAAAATGGTATGCTACCGGCCTCATGTAGTGATCGACCTCGACGCCGCCGTGAACCATGTTGACTCCGCTCTCGAATTTTATGAATTCCTCGGCCAGCAGGTCGGGTTCGATCATCTGAAGTTGAAGCGGAACCCGTCCCTTGCCGCGCACGGAGAACAGACAGAAGATTTCGCCATCGACATGCTTGCGCTGGACGAACATCTTTTGAAGCTCATAAAATGTCGAACATCCGGTGATATCACAATTTTCCTTTTTGATCCAATCTCTCCAGAGCGCCTTTATTTTCTCCTCCATGCCCGGCACGAGCGGCTGAGGGATTATACCTGTGCCGACGACGTTGCGCTTCAGCGTGCCAAGGATGCCCTGGGTGACGTCGTTGTTGCGTTCGAGATCACGCGCCCGCGCGCGGATGAGCGAACGATACGGCGCGTCTGTCTCCTCCGGCGAGGCGTTCCTTGGCGGTATCCAATCGCCATACCTATCCAGTCTGCCGGCATCATAATTCCGCATCATTTCGCGGTAGTAGATTCTGCCGCAGGCGGCCCTTGGAGAGAAGAAGCTGATGATTTTGTCTATCAAATTCAACGCCCCGGCCATCCCGTAAGCACCTGCCCTCCGTATGTAAGCGCCGCGATTTGCGCCTCCAGCTTGTCGCGCTCACTCAAAAGCCCCTCATAACTCACCTTTGTGACGCTTCTCGACGGCGTGCTGTAGCTCTGCGCACCATTACGAATGGCCTTAATCGCCGCGTTCACGTCATCGAGTTCCTCCTGCAACTGTTCTAATGTCATGGTTTCCCTCCTTGATTTTTTAACATTTTCATTGATCCTCCTCCTGCAGGTACCTCACGTTCGCGCGTTCCGCCGCGGCTATGGCGTAACATTCGGCATCGAGCAAATGGTTCCATGCGTGTCTTGTTATCGGCCTCCATACCTGCGTTTGACGCCCCATGCCGTCTATTTCCGTGACCAACTGTTCGGCGCAAAGCTGTTCGGCGTAAGCGTGCAGCCATGCCGCCTCGTCCTCCGAGTTGTAGACGTTAAACGAACCCGGACTATCCGTTGCGCGTTTCAGGCGGCCCGCTATGAAATTTTTATAGTAATAAGTGTCGAGGATGAAAAGCCTCATGCCTCCGAAGTCGTCGTGTTCGACTTTTGACTCAGTTATAGGGGCTCGTGCCATGCGCGAACTCGACCCCTTACAGGGGTATACGAGTCCCGTATGCGTCGAACAATATTCATACACCTCGTCGGTCTGGTCGCCCGAATCCATGAACGCGAGGCTGATTTGAAGCGGCTCCCGTCCCATCTGCGGCCATTCTTTGTCGAGCAATTCGTCAAGCTCGCCCTCTGTCTCGCACCGCCCGAAATCGACAAGCCATGACGTAAGTTTCGGCCCCCATGCGCGCACAACCCACCAGTAACAATCAAGCTGCACGTCGATACCGCATGTCAAAAGCCGCGCTTTTTGAGGCACGACGCCGCGGGCGTGCGTCGATTGGCGCTCGAGAACCATGTCGCTCCGGAGCCTCAACGCTTCGTTCTCCCACGGTTCGCCAAGCCAGCCGTTCACGAAGTTCATAAACTTGGCCGGATCGTCCTTGCTCATCAGGAACTTTTGCGCGACCTGCCCGAACGTCACCCACGGCGAATACACTGATGAAATGTTATACGCGACGCTGCGCGGGTGATAGCTGATGCTCCGCGATTCATGCCAGCGTTTCTCGCTGTCCTGTTCGACGGGCCGCCATTCGCCGCCTGCCAGCATTTTAAATTTGTCCATGTCGTGAATTTTGCCGCGGCAATGCCCGCACTCGTACCATGATTCGGCAAGAACGCGCGGCAGGCGTTCACTTTTGTGTTCGTTAAGTTCTTCCGGCCATTTGATTTGCGCGAGTTTGAACGTTTGATAGTGACCGCAATTCGGACACGGCACGAAATACCGCTTCCTGACCTCCGCGTTTAGAAACTCGCTCCAGATATGCCCGGTGGAGAGTGTCGGCGAGCTGACATGAACCTCCTTACGATTGAAAAAGTTTTTGGTGCGTTCGCTCGCAAGCTCTGTCGGCTTCGCCTCTTTGCCGGAAAACATCGGGAATTTGTCGGTTTCGTCGTAGAAAACATACCGCACGGGGCGCGACGCCAGTTTCGACGGACTGTTCGCGCCGACGAGCGCGACATACATGCCGAGGAATTGCAGTTCCAACGTTTCGCCGTGCGTCCTGTCCCATTTTCCTAAGAGTGTATCTGTCGATTGAAACATTGGCTGAAGGCGGTTTTTCGATATACTTCTCGCCAGTTCATCAGACGGAAGCACCAACAACATCGTCCCAGGGTCTTGGTCTATCGCGTAACCTATCATGTTGTACACGGATTCTGATTTGCCGAGCTGGGTACCGCAGCACATGACGATCTTATCGACGTGCGGGGCCTTGAACATATCCATCGGTTCACGAAGATACGGCGTCCGGCTTGTCCTCCACGGCCCCGGCAGCGGGCTCGCCTTTGTATTTAGGATGCGGTTTTCGTCGGCCCACTGGCTTACCGTTATCGACCGGGGCGGTTTCAGCAGCGTTATTATCTCCATCAGCCACGGTGCATATTCCATCTCGGCTGTATCTGGCAAGGACTTCGACGACAAAACTGTTCAACTCCTCTTCGACGTGCAATCTGATATCGGCGTCCGTAAAGCGGAATGCCGCGCGCTTCGGCATCTCCAGCATGGCGGCCTTGAACTCGATGAGCCGTGCCGACCACTGGCGTTTGACTTCCTCAATAGTGACGAGTTCGCCCTTCTTTTGGTCAAGTTCAATCTGGCGCAAGGCGGCCTTGGCCTCGCGCTCACACGCCTGCGCCTGTTTCAGGCGCTGATCGAGCTCGGCAACGGTTGCCGATATACCGCTGCCGCGAAGCCCGTACAAATATCGTATATATGACTGTACGGCAGATTTAAGATCAAAAGCTCCCCTGTCTTTTTTCGGAATGGTTTTCTGACGAACAAGCTGTTCGACGCGACGCTTGCTGAGACAGCACCATTCGGCGACAATATTTTCGGAGACGGTGATAGTCTCAATATTTTCATCCAGCAGAGCTAATCCCCCCCATATCGATAACTCATATTTTACTTGTCTATAATTATTTAATGTTCGGCAAATCTGCTTCCGCGCAAAAAAGCGAGCGAAATGCCCAAATTTGTTAGTATAAACTTACAAATGCCGCGCCTCGTTCGCCCCCGCACAAAGGGGTGGGGTAGGAAGGACCCGTCCATGCCTTGCAATCACAACCTTTATGACCTGCTGCCGGACACTCGTGAGCCCCCTTGAAAATCTTACATAACTAGCATTGTGTCAGATTTTCTAAAAGCCATAGAGCAAGTTCATTTCAGGCTTTATGAAGATGAGACCTCATGCAAAATCCATTGGTCAAAAAAACTTTGCTCAGAGGCTAAAATCAGCCAATCTGTCTCAAATACCATTTCGCTTTTTAACGCGCTTCCTCATTGGGGACACTCCGAAGCTAACTTTTTTGTAGGCCTCTATTTCGTACTCCAATGGTATACATGCATACCTGTGAGTGATAGCCACTGATGAATGACCGAGTATTTTTTGCAGCACATCAACGCTTATGTTTTGCTCCCATGCCTGATACACGAAAGTCTTTCGCAGACCATGCGTGCCTATGTGTCCCCGTATACCCGCCTTTTTAGCCGCGACATTGATAATCGCGCTCGCGTGCTGGCGTGACGGTGCTTTAGGCCCCTTGTCGTCTCCCCGTTTTTGAGACAAGATCAATGGAGCGGATAAATCCAACCTTCCGGATTTTTTCTCTCTTTTTTTAATGTGCTCGTAAAGGGCGTCTTTCATCTGGTCATTAATTTCAATGTGTCTTTCGTGTTTCGTTTTCCGTTCCATGACAACGATGCGATCGGTTATCTGTACCCGCTTTCCTGTGCCTGCAATTACATCCCCTACAGTGAGCCCAAGAATGTCGGAACAGCGCAAACCCCAATTAATCGCTATTAAGGCGAACATATAATAATTTTGATTCCAATCTTTGAGCAAGCGCAGGAGAATATTTATCTCTTGTACCGTTTTGAGCGGCTCTGTCCTTTTCAACGCCATTACCCCCCTGCTTATTCGCACGCGTCCTTGTGCCTCCATAAAAAAAGCCCCGCGCGAAGGCGAGGCGATAAAGGTTTCTCTCAATGTTATTTTCTCCGAATGATACAATTTTAGCATATTTCGGTGCTTTAGTTCGTACCTTAGTTGATACCTTAGTTGATACCTTAGTTCGGACACCGAATTTTTATCTCGGGAAACCACCCTCTGTCGATGCCTGCAGTTCGAAATTTCCGTCCACCGGGAAAGATAATATTTTGAGCGCGATAACCCGCATGAGATTGCGGAATCGCCGCCGTGCCGTGCGTTCGTTGATTTCGTGTTTACCCTCGCCGCTTGTGTTAAAAAAGCGTTTCCCCATGCCGCCGCATCCGTCGCGTATTTTGCCGCCCTGCGCAATATGCATAGCGTAATCCGCGGACTCCTGCCATAATGACGGGCTCACTTCCCGCATTACCTCGCGCGTCATGCGATAGACGTGTTCCCATCCACCAATCGCCTCTATGATGCTAAAAAAAACTTCCCCGAGAACGACAATCCGCTCAGCCTCCGGGATTTCTCGGCCACCGGCAATCCGAACGCCAAGATAACTGCGCTCAGAAATAGCGGCGATAATAGCCGCTATTTCTGCGGCTTCGGGTTCGCAGACTTGCCCAAGCAGAAGCCCAAAACCAGCAGGATGAAAACGTGCGAGAATCTCCAGAACGGCGACTACTTGGGCAATGGTGGGCTTGTTTTTCATTGTTTTGCGTAGCCGGCGTTCACCATGACCGCCTCGACAGCAGGAACGCTAACCGGCCCGTTGTGGGTTTCGAGTTTCATGCTTTTAAGCCGCCCCGTTATTTCAACTTGCGCGCCCGCCTTGAATCATCTGGCGACGCGTTCGGCGTTCTTTTCGCCGACAAAGACAGGGATGGTCGTCGGCACGGCGCGCCATTTCCCATCCGAATCTTTTCTGTGCGTGAATGCCGTCACTTCCAACATTACCTCCGGGCGGTCTTCGCGATACCTCAACGCCGGATCGTGCGCCAGTACGCCAGTGAGATTTACTACGTTCATGCGCTTTTACCTTCTTTCAGGCGTAGGGATTCCCTGCCGCAATCAACGATTTTCGAGCAATAGTCCTCGACCAGCCTCTCGACGATATAACGTCCGTAACGTTCCTGGATATTTACGAGGGTAAGTTCCGACGTGATTATCGTCGGCTGTTTCGCGTCGTAGCGCTTCGAGATGACATCCCTCACGATGGCCATCCCGGTGCGAGTTTCGTCTTCCTTGCCGAGATCATCCAGAACAACCAGCCTGTATGAGCGTGCCTTTGCCGCCAGAGATTTGTCGTCGACTATTCCCTTGGCACTAGTCCACACAACAGATTCGGCGGCTTGAGACGCATTCTTCCAATCTTGCCGTACAAACCAGTTGCAGATAGCACTACGGAGATATTTCATAACAATTTTGGTTGCCGCGAAGGATTTCCCGACTCCCGGTATCCCCGTCAATACAAGAAACCCTCGTATCTGCCAAGATTCGGCTGCGTGGATTGCGGCGGAACTGACAGAACCAGCGATATTATCAAGGTGCCGAGCAGGTACTCCGACAGTTGACATGATGCCGATTAAAAAGTAGGCCAATCTTTCGGCAAGGCGCGCGCCGTAATCACAATTCTCGCTTGCGATGGGACATGCAACTCGGCGTGACTTCATCGAGGCCAGACGTATTTCGACAGTCTGATCCGAGCACGGCGCAGGACATGTTTTTATCGCTCCAAGAGCCGCCTTGGTCTCTTGGGACATCAACTCTATGTCAGACAAGATTTTCCCAAGAACCGCGTCAAGCCTGACTGGTTCCGATGTTACGCAAAAGTGCTCTTGCATCTATCTCACCCTCGTTATTTGTGAAGTTTTTCTGGGCCGCCTCGTCGCCCACCGTTCTCCCGCCTTGCTCACCATGCCCTGTATATGCGCCCTCGATGACCTTCTGCATGGGTTCGTCACGGAGAAGCCAGTCAAAGTTCGCGCGCCAGCCGCTCGGATTTTGACCGAGAAGCCAAGGACACTCCCGCACACGCTCGAAATATCGTCTCCACCAGTCGATTTCTTTTCTGGCGGCATCCTGCTTCGTACATCGCCGGATAGCCTTACACCGGGAGTTCGACAATGCTTCTGCTTTGGGCAGTTCCGGCAAGATGCGGTTATACTCGCCGATTACGGCTTCCTGCCAGAGTTTCTCGCGGTTCGCGGAAGTTTCGGGCTCATTTTTGAGTTCAAAGGGCTCATCCTCTGCGCCCCCCTCTGGGGGGGATGGGGGGGATGTTTTATTCTCGTAAGATTCTGGTTCTAGTAATTGGGGCGCAGATTTTGCACCCATAGGGGTGCAATTTTCGACATACCCCGCAGAATTTGCACCCATAGGGGTGCAATTTTCGACATACCCCGCAGAATTTGCACCCATGGGGGTGCAATTTTCGACATACCCCGCAGAATTTGCACCCATGATTTCTCGTTTGTCTTTTTGGCCAGCCTGTGATTCGTAACATTTCGCGCGATGTCCGATGACGCGATAAAGGGACGCCTGTTGTTTGCCATTTTCGAATCGCACAGTGCGTTCGATCACACCTCTATCAATGAGAGCTTGTAATGATTTTTGAGCGGTTCTAACCCCGCATCCTGCGGTTTCGGCGATCGTCTGAACTTTCAAAACCCATTGACGCGTCTGCACGTTGGCGTAAGAACAAATAACGGCGAAAATCGCCTTGTCGCACGGATTAAGCGATTTGTCATGAATCACTTCAATATCGACACAGGCAAACCAAAAATCAGATTGCTCGCGCGCCTCAAATTCTAGAGAGGTATCGCTTTCGTGTCGCATGTTCATTTACTCCCGAAATGCAGGACATATTTATTGGTTGTTCGCGCGTTATGTTCTACTTCGATAAATTGAGCTTCACGGCTTATATAACCCATATTTTCTAAATTTTTAAGCGCCCTTACAACCTGCCTGTCACTGCAACTGCAATAATCCGCGAGTTCTTTGATGGATGGGCTGCACTCGCGTTTCCCGTCAGCCGAAACGAGAAGAGCGATGGATAATAATTTTTCGTAGGTTGTAAACCTAATCTGGCTCAGAATCTTATGTAAACAATGAAGTGAATTCATTTTTCCCCATCTCCTTGTTTCTTGTGAATTTTAATATCAGCAAACATGTCACGATACTGGATACCTATGTAACTTAGAACCTTGCCGCATCCGAGTTTGTTGATACAGTAGTCCCACAGTTTGGGATGCGTCGTTTGCATTCGCATAAAACGATTTATGCCCTTTTCCATGCAAATACCAAACATGCAGAATATGCATCCAGTACGGTCAGCGCCAGTGGTCAGAAGTTCTCCGTTCTCTCGCGCGCCGATATCACCATACACTGAACAGTATGGAATTTCATATTCTTTGAGATACAGAAGTATGTCCTGAGTTGTCCAGAAACCAAGCGGCGTTGATTTTGGGTGCTTGTATTGGAATGCGTTACAGCCAGACAACAAATAATGCCTCAGTCGCATCTCACTGTCTACGGCCATTTCGCCAGTGATAGAAACCCTTTGATTATTTTTTTCAAAGTCCTTGAACGGCTTCTTTTTCATGATATCGCAACACTTATCGGATATCTTGAATGGAGCGTGAAGCAGATATTTCCAGCAATTTGGGATAGAAAAGCGCTTGGAAATCGTTCCATCTTTCAGTTTATAACCATTTATAAGATGTTCTTTAAACGACTCCGACTTTGTATTTCTGTATTGCCAGATTTTTCCCGCTACACGCTTCGTTACAATCGGGTAACCGTAGATATCTAAAACCTGCTTAAAAGACGTCTTCGGCCTGATAATCTCAACACCTTTCCGGGTTTTCACAAATTCCCGTATCTCCGGGTATTCCAACCCTGTATCGCAAAACACAGCCGGCACATCGGGATATATTGACCGAACGAGATGCAACAGCACTGTCGAATCCTTGCCACCTGAGAAGCTGACATAGACCTGCCCTCGCCAATGGTCGTACCACTCGCGGATACGCTACTGAGACTTGATGATTTTCATCTCCAGCGGCAACGATTGAGATTGTTGCAATTCAAAAGACGTCATTCAAGACCTCGTGAAGAAATGCGCGTGAGTTTTGGTGTCGGGGCAAATTTTATGCCGTTGTGTGCTGTCGTTCATTGCTGCAATTTCCTTTCCATGTCCTCATCGCGCTTCTTCTTGTCACGCGCGATCCGCTCCCTCTCGCGCGGCGGGATGATGTTTTTGTCTTTGCCCAAATTGCGGATCCTTTGCAATAGATTGGTATGTTCGTCCATGCGATTCATGCCGTATCCTCTCGCGCGAAAATTCCGCCGCGCCCACCGAATCGGGGGGCTTCTTCCTTGTACCAGCGGATCAAATCCTCCTCGGGATATTTGACACTGTCGCCGATCTTTATATACTCCGGCGTCGGCGTGCGGTCTCCGATAACGCCCTCGCTTCTTCCCCTCGCCAGCGTTGCCTCGGAAACGTTGAGATATACGGCGGCCTCTTTTGGAGAAAAAAGCGCCTTTTTTCTGCTTGTCGCTGCCTTCATCTCAGCGACAAGCGCCTGAAGATTTTTGATTTCCTCTATAAGGATTTTTATCGTTGCGTTGAACTGCACCATCAGTTCCAGCGCGTCGGTCGTTATTACTTGCATCGGGCTTTTCGCCTCCTTTCCTCACGTACCCCCTACGCCACGTCCCCCAGCACTCTGTTCAGCGCGTTTCGCGCTTTGAGCGCCGCGTCCCGGCTCTCGGGGTCGTCTAGCCTTCCGTCTCTCAGGATGTCCACGATCACGCCGATGTCCCTGTGATCGAAATTCCTTAGCGCTCGGTCAAGTTCCTTCATTTCCTCTA
>JAITRO010000154.1 GCA_031288335.1 Synergistaceae bacterium
GTTCCTTACAGTTTAATCGCTTGGCAAATATTTTTGCTCGCGAGTACAGATTGAAAGATTCACCATAATGTTGTATGATATAATCATCAGCAAAAATACTGATAATGGATGTGATAAAGTTGCTGGCCGAACTGGAGCACATCGACAAGTCTTTTTTTGGCGTGAAAGTTCTCGACGACGTGTCGTTCAGTGTCGATGCCGGGGAGGTAGTGGCTCTGCTCGGCGAAAACGGCGCCGGCAAGTCGACACTCGTTAAAATAATGAGCGGCGTGTACACGCGCGACTCTGGAACGATGAAGATATACGGCCGCCCGGTGGACCACATCACTCCGAGTGAGGCCAAGGACATGGGCATCGCGATAATACACCAGGAACTCAACCTCTGTTCGCATCTCACGGTAGCTGAAAATATCTTTCTGGGGCGCGAAACCCTCAAAAACGGCGTCCTCGCCAAACGCGAGATGAGCGCGGCGGCGGCGGCTGTGTTGAAACGCCTCAATATCGACATGGATCCCGATACGATTGTCGGTGATCTCACCGTCTCGAAACAGCAGCTCGTCGAGATAGCAAAAGCGCTGTCCGCGAACGCCGGCATACTGATAATGGACGAGCCCACAAGCGCACTGACGGCAAAAGAGATCGACGACTTGTTCGGCATAATAAATTCGCTGAAAAGCGAGGGACGCTGCGGCATTGTATACATATCGCACAGGCTCGATGAACTGAAACGCGTTGCCGACCGCGTCGTCATCATGCGGGACGGACACTTCATCATCTCGAAAAAATTCTCCGATATCACCATGGACGAGATAATCTCCAATATGGTGGGGCGGGAGATAAAGGAGAAATTTCCTCGCGTCGACCGTCCGCGCGGCAAAAAGATATTCGAGATCAAAAACCTCTCGGCGGGAAAAGCGGTTAAAAACGTATCGCTGGAGCTTTACGAGGGCGAAATAGTGGGCATCGCCGGCCTTATGGGGGCGGGGCGCACCGAACTCACGCGCGCTATATTCGGGATTGACCCCAGGGACAATGGCGAGATATTCCTCGACGGCGCAAAAATCACGATAAACCGTCCCTCTGACTCAATTTCCGCCGGCATAGTCCTAGCGCCCGAGGATCGCAAGAAGGACGGTCTGTGCGTAAGGCTGTCTGTTCGGGAGAACATAGCGCTGCCGAACCTCGACTCGCTCTGCGAGGGCGCCGGCGTGGTAAACCGCGGCAGAGAAGTCGAAATGGTGTACAAGACGGTCAAAAACCTCGCCATAAAGCTTTCAGGCCCCGAGGTGAACGCCGGTAGTCTCTCGGGAGGCAATCAGCAGAAGGTCGTCGTCGGCAAGTGGCTTGCGCGGAATTCCAGGGTCATAATTTTCGACGAGCCGACGCGCGGGATCGACGTGGCCGCTAAGGTCGAGATATACAACCTCATGAACGAACTCAAGAAAAAAGGCATCGGGGTCATGTTCGTATCGTCCGAGATGCCGGAGATAATGGGCTTCGCCGATCGCATTCTCGTTATGTGCGAGGGACGCGTCACCGGCGAATTCACCGGCAACGAGGCCACGCAGAATAAAATACTTGAGTGCGCGACACGCTTTGAGGAGAAAAAACTCGACGCGTCCGGCGCTGCCGAACGGGAGGAAGCGGTATGAACGGTGAAAACAGGGGTGTTGGCGCCCGAATACTGGCTATCAGGGGGATGCCCCAGGTCATAACGGTTACGGTAGGCCTCGCGATAATCTTCTTCATATTTAGCATGTTGAGCGAGAACTTCGTCTCGGCGCGAAACCTGAGGAACCTTCTCCGCCAGATGGCCCCGATACTGATAATCGGCATAGCCCAGTCGTTCGTGCTCATAACCGGTAACATCGACCTCTCGATAGGCTCGGTGGTGGGGATGAGTTGCATGATATCGGCCACTCTCATGACGAAGGGGATCTCACCGCTGGGTGCCGTCGCCATAACCCTGATCTCATGCCTGCTGATCGGCGCTCTCAATGGGGCGCTGGTCGCGAAGTGCGGGCTTCCGCCGTTCATAGGTACGCTCGGCACCATGACGATTGCGCGCGGCATCGCTCAGATCGTGAACAACAACCACAACACCGACTCGATAGGCGAGGCCGCCAGAGCTTTCCGCAACCTGTTCTATTACGGTGAGTTCGGGGGCGTTTACAGCACCGTCTGGATAGCTGTCATACTCTGGATAATATTCAACTTCATACTGTCGGCCACCAGGACAGGACGGCATATTTACGCCGTCGGCAGCAATATCGAGGCCGCCAGGATGTCCGGGGTAAACATCGGCCGCACCGTCACCGCGGCTTATCTTGTCAGTGCTTTTTGTTCCTGTGTGGTGGGATTCATAGCCTGCGCGACGGGGGGAGTGGGCACCATGGACGCCGGCAATATGTATGAGCTGTACGCCGTCGCGGCGAGCGTGATAGGCGGTATCTCGACGCTGGGCGGCCAAGGGCTGCTGCTGGGAACGGTGATAGGGGCATCGATATGGAGTGTGCTCCAGAACGGCCTGATCCTGGCCGGTGCTCCTGTCGCGATCAGGAACATAGCTGTCGGCGTGATCGTCGTCATATCGGTGCTGCTCGACATAATCGTGCGCAAAGGGAAGTGGATAAGAAAACATAAAACCGCCTGATGCGACATAAAACACATGAAAGGAGGATAGCTCGGAACGGGCTGTTTTAAGGCAGAGGGCAAAAACACACAAGGGAGGTAGTAGTATGAAAACATTGCGGTTTGTATTGGCGTTGACGTTGGTTGTGGGGCTTATGGCCGGTGTGGCGGCGGCCGCCCAGCACAAGGTGACCCTCATAACCATGGATCAGATGGACCGCCACTGGGCCGGCGTGAATGAGGGCGCGGACAAAGCGGCGAAAGAAGCGGGCAATGTCACTTACAACTGGACCGCTCCCGATGTCAAGGATGACGCGAAGCAGATAGAGATGATAAACAACGCGGTGGCCGGCGGAGCTAACGCAATACTGCTAGCGGCAAACGGCCCCGATGCGGTCACCGAGGCATTGAAGGAAGCGGTGGCGGCCGGCGTCAAGGTAATCTACGTTGACTCCCCGGCGAACTTCCCGGCGGAAGCCACATTCACCACCAACAACGAGGCCGCTGGCAACACGGCGGGCAAAGAGCTTATAAAGGCGCTCGAAGCAGCCGGCAAGACCGAGGGCAAAATAGGCATAGTGAACGTAAATTCGGCGACCGCCAGTACCGTCGCCCGCGAAAAGGGTTTCCGCGCGGCGTTCGAGGGGACGAAGTTCAGCATCCTCGAAACGCAGTATGGCGAGGGCGATGTCGTGAAAAGCAAGGAAATAGCCGATAACTTCATCACTCAGGGCGTGGTCGGCCTCTTCGGCGCGAACGAGGGTTCCTCCACCGGCGTGGGCAACGCGATCCAGGAAGCCGGCGGCGCGGTGCTGGGAGTCGGCTTCGACCAGTCCGACGCTCTCCGTGAACTCGTCAAGAACGGCTACCTGATAGCGACGATGGCCCAGAACCCCGACGTGATGGGCTACGAAGGCGTGAAAGCCGCAGTCGCAGTCCTTGAGGGCAAGGCCGTCTCCAAGGACCCGGTGGATACCGGCGTAACCGTCCTCACCAAGGACAAACTGTAGAATGGATTGACGAGCAGGGGCGGATAATATCCTCCCCTGCGAAATATTGTTCGAATCACAGCGACGCCAGGTCCGACAGGCTGAATATTGGGAGCAGCACGGCCATGACCACGAAACCTACGGCGACGCCCAGCACGATGATTATTATCGGTTCCGCCAGGCTCGACCATTTTTGAATCGAAGTCTGCGCGAACTCCCACGAATTCTCCGCTATCCTGTCAAGGCAGTCGGGGAGATTGGCGCCGCCCTCGCCTATGCGAACTATCGCTGCTATGTCCTCGGAGTACGAACCTTCCCGCTCTAGGCTCTGCGAAAAACGGTATCCGCGTTTCACCAAGTCCGCCAGGCGCTGCATCCTTCCCTTTACGGGATCCATATTTTCGGACATCTCCAGCGCCTGCACGAGCGGCACGCCGGATTTTATGAGCGCGGAGAGCTGGGCGAACACCAGCGATATGGTCAGATGGTTTTTGACCTCGCGAAAGAAAGGAACCGAGAAACTTTTTCCGCGCTTTTTTGCCGTAAAATAGACCGCAGCCAGCGCGCCGACGACTGGAATCCCGCCGTATTTGACGACGGATGACAGCATAAGCAGAATTTTTGTGGCAAGAGGGAGAGGACGGCCCGCTTTCACGACGATATCCGTCATCTGCGGCACGACGTAAATCACCAGAAACGTTACGACGCATAAACCTACAATCAGCATAAGCGCCGGATATGTCAGCGCCGATTGTATTTTTCTCCTGACAGATATCTCGCTCCTCAGCATGACAGCGGCTTTTTCGAGGACTTCGGGCAGAAGCGAGGAACGTTCGCCGGCGTCAACTATACCTATCAGCGAATCGCGGAACACGGATTGCAGCCTCATGGATTGAGCGAGCGAGCGTCCGGATTCCACTGATTCGCGAAGCGCTCCGTAGATGGCGGACATTTTTTTGTCGCGCGTCTGTTTTTGGAGGATTCCCAAAATTTCGGTCAGCGAAAGGCCGCTTCGCAGAAACGCCGAGGTCATCGAACAGAACATATACTGTTCCGCCGCGCTCAATTTTTTGACCCCTTTGATATTCGTGCCCGACGTCTCGGCGACCTGTTCCATTTTGAGCGATATCGGAATATAACCGTTTGCTGAAAGTTCGCGCAACACTTCGTCCTCTCCGGCCGCGTCAAGGCGGAGAGTTTTTTGGCTGCCGCGCGAATCGTAGGCTGTTATCCTGAAACGAGGCATCTTATCCCTCCCCTGTCACTCGGATTATCTCCTCGATCGTCGTATCTCCCGACGACATCCTGGCGATACCCAGTTCGGAGAGCGTCCTCATGCCGTTAGCGGCAGCGAGCGACTTCAAGGCTGAGAGAGGAGCGCCCGAGGCTATGGCGTCCCGAACCTCAGGCGTTATGTCGAACTGTTCGTACAATCCGAACCTCCCGCTGTAACCCGTGTTGGCGCAATATTCGCAGCCTTCACCGCGAAAAGCGCCCTCTATGCCGTATTTTTTTCTCGCCGAATCGGAAATCGGAACAGGCTGCTTGCAGCGCGGACAGATTTTTCGGACGAGCCTCTGCGCAACGACGCCCAAGAGGGAACTGGCGATAAGATACGGCTCAACACCCATGTCCGAAAGACGGGAGACGGCGCTCACCGAATCGTTCGTGTGCAGGGTGGAGAGCACGAGATGACCGGTCAGCGAGGATTGTATGCCTATGTGCGCCGTCTCGAAATCTCTCATCTCTCCTATCATTATGATATCAGGGTCCTGGCGGAGTATCGAGCGGAGCGCGCCTCCGAAAGTGACGCCCGCCTTTTCGTTGACCTGTACCTGGCCTATGCCTGGGACGTCGTACTCAACCGGGTCCTCCACTGTGATTATGTTCACCTCCGGACGGGCAAGCGCCTGCAATATCGCGTAAAGGGTGGTGCTCTTTCCCGAACCGGTGGGGCCGGTCAGAAGAATCATACCGTGCGGCACGCGAATGAGCCTGCTCAGTTTCTCGCGCTCCTCCGGCGCCATGCCGAGCTCTTCGAGCGAAAGCAACCCCCGAGCCTTGTCGAGCAGCCTCATCACTATGCGTTCGCCGTGTCGCGTGGGAAGAGAGCTGACGCGAATATCCACGGCTCTCGCCCCGATGGTGATGCCGATTCGCCCGTCCTGCGGCGTGAATCTTTCAGCTATGTCCATCTGAGCCATGACTTTTATCCTGCTCGTGACGGGCGACTGGTGCCCCTTCGTGAGTTCATAGCGGTCAGCGAGGACGCCGTCTATCCTGAACCTTACGAGAAGTTTGTCCTCGTAAGGTTCAAAGTGTATGTCGGTTGCCCTTTCGTTGAGGGCTTCCAGCAGAAGCCCGTTCACCAGCTTTATTACAGGAGCGTCTATCGTGTCGCTCAACACTTCCTGCCGGACAAGCTCGGACAGGTCGTCGACGGTCTCTATGGCGTTGAGCGTGTCCTCCGCCACGCCGCTCTTGAGGTCGTAGAGTGCGCGAATAAGGGATGTTATCTGGCTGCGAGGAAATATAGACAGCCGCGCCGCCTTGCCGTCACCGGC
Organism: Synergistaceae bacterium; assembly: GCA_031288335.1. GTDB lineage: Bacteria > Synergistota > Synergistia > Synergistales > Synergistaceae > JAIRKI01. The sequence goes on from JAITRO010000154.1 coordinate 6,185, forward strand.
CGCCAATATTTGCGCGTCCATCAGCGACGAAGCATCCGCCGCGGCTATCACCATCAGGCCCTCGCTCGAATCTATCGGAACTATGCATCTCTCCCTCAGTGCGTCGAAAGAGACGCCTTTGGGTATCAGCTCCAGCACTTTTTCCGGAGAAGGCAGCCGATCCATTCTGTCCTTGTCGTTCTCCGCGTTATTCGCCTTAATCCATCCCGGCCTCGCGCCGAAGTTTCATAATATCCTGCTCACGCCTCAGCTTCATGAGGTCGCGCGACACGATTTCCTGCGTCTCAGAACCGTGGAATTTTTCATAGTATCTTGTAATCGTCTCACGTTCTCCGGAGCTGAGACCGTCGCCGCCGGTCGTGACATCTATGGTGGCCTCGGTGGCCTGAAGCGGGGTTTCTATTATCATCGGCGTCAAAAACACCATGAGTTCTATTTGTTCCCTCTGACGTTCCCGGGAGATGAAAAGATTTCCTATTATCGGTATGTACGAGAGGCCGGGGACACGGTTTTTGAGGGTCCTTTCGGCCTCCCTGATGAGCCCTCCCAGAACTATCGTCTCGTTGTTGGAGACTATCACGTTCGTCTTTATGAGGCGTTTCGACGTGACGGGAGTCGTGGATCCGGGCGTACTCAGGACGTCCTCCACTGTCTGTTCGATATCCAGTGCGACCAGATTGCCGTTCCTTATGTGCGGGGTCACTTTGAGGATGAGGCCGGTGTCCTTATATTCGTAGCTGTTCTGCATTGCCGACGGATTGGAGATGTCGGAAAACTGCCCCTTTAGCTGCGGTATGACCTGCCCTACCTGGAGCGCGCTCGGCATATTGTCGGTACACATGAGCCTCGGCATGGACAAAACGTTTATCGCGTTGAACTGGTTCAGCATCTTTATGTACGAGTAGACGAGCCCCATTCCTCTTATGTTGGACGTCGTGACGGCGTTGCCGTGGGCGTCGTAATGAACCTCCTCCTG
>JAITRO010000036.1 GCA_031288335.1 Synergistaceae bacterium
GTCGTTGGAACCCGGAAGGGCGTCACAAAGACGGCTGGAATCACGGCAGCGCCATCTGGCCGCGGTTCGAGACTCTAGGGATGGTTAGGAAGTTCATATCCTGTCCGAGGGAGCTGAACCTCCGAATTTAAATCACGGACTACGCTCGTAGTACATCTCGATTGTCCCTTGTTGGACCGGAGTTCGAATCTCCGCGCCTCCACCAATTCAGACTTTACAACACTTTAAAAAAGCTCCGAATTCAGAAATACCAAGGATTCGGAGCTTTTCGATTTTCCGCTTAAAGTTATATAACCGTACTGAAATTGATTTGACACCGTACCGAACACCGTACATAATTCAAACCGTACTAAAATTCGGTACGGTGGTGATATGGATTGTCTCTGACTGAATCTGCAATAAAAGCGGCGAAACCGAACACAAAACCATACATGCTGAAAGACGATTACGGTTTATATCTCGAAATACACCCGACAGGAAAAAAGGTTTGGAAATTGCGGTATTGGATTTTGGGAAAAGAAGGTAAAGTCAAATTGGGAGAATACCCACTTACCGGCTTAAAAGAAGCCCGAGCCAAACGTGACGAAGCCAGAAAACTCGTTGAAAACGGGAAAAAAACCGCCGACACCCAAAGAAATCACTATACAGGCGGAAAGCGAAAAGAAAAATACCTTTTCGTCCCTTGCCAAGGAATGGTTCGCACTGAGGGTAAAAGAAGGGCGCGATCCCAAAACCGTTGCCCGTGACGAATCACGCGTTCACCGCCTTATTCTTCCCTTTATCGGTCACATGGAAATGAACGAGATAAACGCCCCTCTCTTGCTCAATGTCTTTCGGCGTATAGAGAGCAAAGGCGTATATGAAACAGCGCACAGGACGCTCAACACCTGCGGTCAGATATTCCGTTACGCCATCGTAAAAGGCGACGCGCTGCGCGACCCGACCGCCGATCTGAGAGGTGCGCTACTGACGCCAAAAGAAAATCATTACCCCACGATAACCGACCCTAAGGAGATCGGCGCGTTGCTGAGAGCCTGTGACGGCTACATGGGCTCTGAGGTTGTCCGCATAGCGCTCTTGCTGCTGGCGTATGTTTTTCTGCGGCCCGGCGAGCTGCGCCGCATGGAATGGGCTGAAGTGGATTTCGACAGATGCCGCTGGACGATACCCGCCGAGAAAATGAAAGCCAAGCGCATACACATCGTTCCCCTTGCCAGTCAGGCGTATGACTTGCTGAGACAGCTCCATAAGCTGACCGGGAACGGGAGATACGGTTTCCCGTCGTTTCAGACTCACACCGGCAGCAGCCCGATGAGCGACAACACCATCAACGGAGCTTTGCGGCGGCTGGGCTACGGACAAGAGGAATTCACCGGCCACGGGTTCAGGGGAATGGCGAGCACGCTGCTCTACGAACACGAATGGCCGGGCGACGTGATCGAACTGCAGCTTGCCCATCAGGAACGCAACAAGGTCAAAGCGGCTTATAATCACGCTCAATACTTGGGAAAACGCAAAGAGATGATGCAATGGTGGGCGGATTATCTGGATGAATTAAAAAACGAAAAATAGAGTGCTCTTTTATATCCCCTGTTTCAGTGAACCGGCCCAAGCACCGACAATTTTGCCCTGAATCCAGATGCCGGCCGGCATTCCCCCAGATGGGTTGGGCTGAAAACGGTAAACCGGATAATCCGCGTTTGGGCATCTCAGTTCAACGCTGCCATCGGGCAGCATATAACACTACAACGAACATAAGAATCTGTAGAACCATAAGATCAGGGTTCCATAATCCTGTATAATTTTTTGGAACCCACATAAATACAGGGCTAAAAATCTTATGTTCGTTGTAGTGATAAGTCCATCTCACGACAACCTCATGAACCCCATCCTTTACGCATATAACGGATAAGAGAATATCGCCGTTTGAATAATGTTCGTCAGCGTTGACCAGCGCAAAAAAACCGTCATGCAAACCGGCCTCCGCCATAGCATTCCCTCGGACGGTTATGAAAAAAGGGCCGTATTTGTCAGGAAGGCTTCCTATCCAGATGAGGGGAACAGTCACTTCATAAGCTGTGTAATCGTATAAATCCAAATTCTCAATTTCGACAAAAGGCGGCAGATCGAGAACAGGCAAAATAATACTGTATTTTGTGTTTATCTTCTCCATTGATTTCAATTTAGAAAAATCATCCAATACGATGAAAGGTGTCAATGCCGGGTCATTGGTCTTACCAGTTAGATACTTAGCGAAAATTTTCATGCCAAATTTGGCACGAAAATTTGAAGACCACTTTTCCAGTTTATCTGGGATAGGGAGAGACACAGAATGACACGGGACAAGGTTAAAGGTTACATAGAAAATTTCGTCGAGAGGACGACATCCGGTGATGCCAAGGCGGAGGAAATCGCCGTATTGCCAGGGGTGCTGACCGTCTACTGCAAATTCTACAGGGACGAAGCCATACAGGATGCAACGGCAGCCGAACCGCCGCCCAAGATTATGCCGCCAGACCGGCTTTTGCCCCTGTTCCCTGCGGACGGGCTCGTCGGCGTTAAGCAGGTGGCACCCTTTCTCGGCATGAGTGAGAACACCGTATGGCAGAAGCTGAGAACCGAGCCGGGCTTCCCGCAGCCCGTCGTCAGGAAACGCCGCATGACGCGCTGGGACGCCGCGAAGGTCAGGGAATACAGACGAAAGGCGGATGCTTGATGAACAAAGAATTCCTGCCTGTCTGCATTTAAAATATCCCCGGAGAGTTGAAAGGCTTGAGGCAATGGGTGCTCTGGCGCGGAGAGCAACGTAGTAATCACATGACAAAAGTGCCGTATTCCATAACAGGCCAGAGAGCATCCTCAGCAGACAGCGCAACATGGGTCGATTTCGGCAGCGTTGTGGAACATTACGGGAACGACTCATTCGACGGGATCGGATTTGTATTCGCCGAAGGCGGCGGCCTGACAGGGATAGACCTCGATCACTGCGTTGGCCGGAATGGTGAGCTTGAGGCGAAAGCGGCGGCGATAGTCGGCGCTTTCAAATCCTACACGGAATGCTCCGTCAGCGGGAACGGGCTTCACATCATTGTGCGAGCGTCAGTGGAACAAGGTATACGCGCTTCAATTCGGAGCAGGCTGGATATTCCTGTAGAGATTTACTCTCACGGAAGATATTTCACAATGACAGGTAGTATATACGGCGAGTCAGTAAATATAGCGTACGCTCAAAACATCGTCGACTACTTGCGCGAAGTCATATCCCCCGCAGCCTCGAACGACAAAACGCAATCGGAGAAGGGCAGTAAACCCCGCTACCTTGGCAACGACGAACTGATACAAGCCGCTTTGTCCGCGAAGAATGGCGATAAGTTCAGGCGTTTATGGAGCGGCGACATGTCGATGTACGGAGGCGACCACAGCCGGGCTGATGCCGCGCTTCTCAGGATGCTGCTCTCATGGACGAAGGATGATATTGAACGCACGGATTGCCTCTTCCGCCAAAGCGGATTATACCGCGAGGAAAAGTGGAACAAACGCCCTGATTATAGAAAACGCACTTTTGAATTCCTAATGGGCGCGGGAAGGCATAAACCTTGAGCGAAAACAACATTCTCTCCCTTGATGAATTTACGCAAGGTCTGAAAAAAGCCGCTTACGGGGACAGCGAAACATCCGCCGCGCAAACCGAAACGCCGGAACGTCAATCCAACGTCGTGGTGCTCAGGCGGATTTGTTTCGACTGTGGAGTGAAAGCCTTCTATCCCATCAACGTGGAGGGTGTTTTTGTCAGATACCCGAGAAAAGCTCACTTCGAGGTCAACAGTGTGCGATCGCGGCGTTTCAGGTCATGGCTGTCCAAAAAATTCCTGATTTCTCAGGGAACCGAAGCGAAGTCCGCCGATATAGACAGCGCAATCGTGCTCCTGGAGGACGACGCGGTAGATGAGCCAAGGCATGAGATATTCACGCGCCTTGCCGGACACGAAGGGAAAATATACGTCGATTTATGCAACGACGAGTATGAAGTGATAGAGGTGGACGGCATAGGCTGGCGTGTCATCCAGAATCCTTCAGTATGGTTTGCGCGTCATCAGTCTATGCGGCCACTTCCATATCCAACGCCAAACGGTTCGCTCGAACGGTTGCGAGAGTTCTCGAATTTGAGCGATGAGGATTTTATCCTGTTCGTGTCATGGATCGTCTCATCGGCAAACCCCGACGGCCCGTTCCTCGTTCTTGCCATTTCAAGCGAGCACGGCAGTGGCAAATCAGCTCTGTCCACAGTGGCCAAAAGCATCCTCGACCCGAACTCGGCCATGCGATTAGCCCCGCCCAAAGACGGCGATGCTGTATTCGCAACGGCTTCAGCGCAACGGGTGCTGATTTACGACAATTTGAAGAAGATAGACCAGGGATTCAGCGACGTGCTGTGCCGGCTTGCCACAGGCGGGACGATATCCAAAAGGGCGCTTCACACGGACAACGATGTTTTCTCGTTCAGCGCAAAACGCCCCATCATCCTGAACGGAATAGCGCCAAGCCTCGGCGGTCTGGATCTGGTAAGCAGGACGATTCAGATAAGAACTCTGCCCATATCGGAATCGCATAGGCTCACCGAGAGCGCTTTTTTCGCCAAGTTTGACGAAGCGTGCCCCGCCATATTCGGAGCCCTTTTGAAAGCTATCTCATGTGCGATAAAGATGAAGGATTACACGCCGTGCAGCCTTCCCCGCATGGCGGACGCCGCCGCTTTTGTAATCAGGGCGGAAGCAGGGGGCGGTTTACCTTGGGAGGAGGGCACTTTTTTCAAGACCTTTACGGATAAGGAACGCAGGAAAGAGGACGAGGCCCTTGAGGGTGATCCTGTTGCCGCGAAGATCATGCTGCTATCTGAAAATGTATGGAAGGGTTCGGCGAAGGAGCTGCTATTCGAGATAACGAAAGATTTAACGGCGGAGGAAAAGAAATTCGTGCCTCAGACACCACGCGGTCTGTCGGCGAAATTGCTGGAACTCGCTCCGCTCTTGAGAAGCAGAGGAATTGTGTGCGAGAGAAGCGAGACTCCGTATCTCGGACACCATCACGTGACGATTTATAAAACCGAACCGAAGGAAGAAGATCAGAAATCAGCGTTCTCGTTCCTCGATCGGTGATTCTGGTGACATTGGCGCTTTTTCTGGTGATGTTGGAAAAGCAAAGTCACCAGATCAAAACCTTGATACGACTGGAGTTGGTGACATTGGTGGTTTTGGTGACGTTAGATCGGCAAAAAATATTTGAGGAATTTATGGCCTGCAAAAAACAACGCTCCCGAAAATACTATCGGGTAAAAGTAATGTCACCAACATCACCAATGTCACCAGAATACCCGAAAAGCCTGATATAGCCGGCATTCAACTTTGGTGACATTGCTGGTGACTTCTGGTGACGTTAGACATGATGATCACGATTGGTGAAGAAACGAGAGAAGTCACGGCGCTTGAATTTATCTCGGCGTGCAATCGCCGGGGAGCGGCGATAAAGAGGAATTTGTTTCGTCTCTCCTGTGATGATGAACGCGGGCAAGCAATACTTGATGTTTCACCGGAACTGGAAGCCGCGGTTTTGCTCGAATTGGCGAAGACGGACGGCGAAGTAAGGGATTCACTGGGGGAACGGATCGCGATCCTATGGGTGGAAGGCCTGCCCCATTCGGCGATGGACGCGGCAAAAGCCCTGGTCGGGAGATGAATATAGATGTAAAAGGCTTAAAAGATTTATAAATCGCATCAACAGTTCAGCGATAGGAAGGTGAGAGGGTAATGACACATCGGAGAGGAATATCTATAAAACAGGGCACGGTGACGGATGTGATGTCGTGCCTGTCTGAATTGCCTGAGAAGGGGAAGGCTCCCGATGAAGCGGTCAGCTTGCCTGAGATATTTCACACGAAAGAGTACCTTGCGGAAATCAAAGGCGCGCTGAAAAAGGGCTATTTGTTTGACGACCTCGCACGAATCTTCACCGAGAAGTCCGGGGTAAATATCAGCGCAAGGCAGTTGAAATACCACTGCACCCGCGAGAAAAACAGGAGAGCGAAAAACAGCGCTGGAGGAAAATCCAGCTGGCATGCTGTCTCAAAGAGCGATGTCCAGCCCGAAAATCCGGCGCTGATAAAATCTGGTGCTGAGGCGGGAAGAGAGATAGAGAATACCGAAGGAGCGGTGAATGCTCCTCCAATTTTCCCGAATCCCGTGGCGTTTGTCACACCCAATGCCAAAGTCATGTCAGCGGCCACCGGAGCGCCTTCTTTAGAGAATCGCCCGCCGAACGGCTGGAAAGGTTTATGAAAGCGTGACAAAAGGTCAACAGAAGCCGCGGCGTAAAAAAATAAGGCTTATAAGGGGCTAATCACTGACAGGCTGGGAATTGTCGGACGGAAACGAAGTCCCGCCCGACAATTCCAACCGGCAACATTCGGCGCTTCGCTTCTCACGTTTATGCCGCAGCCTGAAAAAACAAAACATCTCAAGAGGAGGTCGTTGCTATGGCAAGGCCAAACAAAAAGGAAGAAGATAAAAAGCAGCGCAGGATAACCGTCAGATTCGACAGCCCGGAATACGAGCGCGTATGCTCCGAGGCGAAATCCATCGGAGTGACGGTCTCAAAACTCATGAGGGAGAAAACACTGCGGGGATATATCCGTGTCCCAAAATACGCGAAAGTCGACATCGCCGCTGTCAACCATCTGTCGAAGATGTGCGGGCTTATGAAGACGGTCCACAATGAGAGCGGAGGCGCGTACAGCGAGCGTACCGGCGCGATTCTCGATGAAATTCTCATCTTCATGCGAAAGATGAACAGGGAGTATGGCGATGATAGGGAAACATATACGTAACCCCAAGGGGCGCAGCTCGTTCAAGGGATTGAACGATTATATAACCGGCAAAAGCAAGAGACAGCAGTCAGAGGAGAAGATAGCCTGCACCGGCTGCGTCAATCTCGCTTCCGTTGAGACAGCTACTCTTGAGATGGAGTCCTGCGCTTTCCAGAATAAACGGTCTGCCGATCCCGTCATGCACCTGCTGTTGAGCTGGAGGGAAAACGAAGTCCCCACAAGCGGGCAGGCTTTGGAAGCGGTAAA
>JAITRO010000231.1 GCA_031288335.1 Synergistaceae bacterium
GATCTCGCCGAATTGGTATGCAGCAACTCCCTCGGCTCCGATTCGGTCTCCAGCCCTGCCGGAATATTGAAACAGGAGCTGAGGATGTTGGGCAGCCTGATCATGCGCTGTGCCGACCATTCCAGAGTGCCGGCCGGAAAAGCTCTCGCCGTGGACAGGGATTTGTTCTCCCGTTTCGTGACTTGCGAGATAGAGCGTTGCGAAAGAATAAATCTGGTGCGCGAAGAGGTCACGGCCATTCCAAGCGGACACGCGATAATAGCCGCGGGTCCGCTCATGTCGGGAGAACTGGTGCGCGAATTGGGCGATATGCTCGCGGAGGAATATCTGTCGTTTTACGATGCGGCGGCCCCGATTGTTTCGACGGAGTCGGTCGATATGAGTCGGGCGTATCGTGCCGACAGATACGGTGTGGGAAGCGGGGACTACGTCAACTGTCCGATGAACCGCGAGCAGTACGAGGCGTTTCACGCCGCGCTGATGTCGGGCGAAAGAGCGCCGCTGCGCGATTTTGAAACCCATGCCGGATACTTCGAGAGATGTCTCCCCATAGAGGTGATGGCGGAACGCGGCGCCGACACGATGCGCTACGGCCCGATGCGTCCCGTGGGCCTTGCCGATCCGTCCACGGGACGAGAACCTTACGCGGTGCTCCAATTGAGGCGCGATAACGCCGACGGCACGCTCTGCAACCTGGTCGGTTTTCAGACCAATCTCAAATGGCCTGAGCAGGAGAGGGTTTTCAGGATGATACCGGCGCTCGAAAATGCCGAATTCGTTCGCAAGGGCGTGATGCACAGAAACTCGTTCGTCCGGGCGCCGAAAGCGCTCGACGGCTGTCTTCGCCCGGCACGCGGCGGAGTTGCGATAAGGCCGGATTTGTTTCTCGCCGGTCAGATAACCGGAGTGGAAGGCTATGTGGAAAGCGCCGCCATGGGCCTGGCCTCCGCGATTTTCATGCACGCTGTCTTACATCGCCGCGCCCTGCCGCGGTTCCCCGACACCACCGCGATAGGTTCCCTGCTGCGTTATCTCAAAGAAGCGGAACCGTCGACGTTCCAGCCGATGAACGTGAACCTCGGGATTTTCCCAAAGCTCGAAACCCCAAAGGGCAGAAAAATTTCCAAACCGGAGCGCTGTTCGCTGTACGCGGAGCGTTCCAGACTGGATATGGAGCGGTTTATCGGAGAGCTGCCGATTGCCGGAAGTAAGACAATATATTCAAAATCACAGGCAAAACCTTGAAGCTCCGCCTCAAACTCCGCCGGGGAAACGGTTCCCCGGACCCCTTATTTATTTAATATGAAAGAGGGTGCAGGGATCGTGTTCCCTGCCGGATTCGGGCGGAGCCCGAGGTTTTGCGGAATTGATTCCCCCATTCCCGCTTGCGCTATAATAATCAAATATCGTCATATTCGGAATTATGGAAGGCAGGTTTTTGCCGTTATGGAGACGAGAAAGTTCTCGCGGATTAGGAAAGAAATTTCTTTACTGGGGTTTGGACTGATGCGCCTACCGTTGCTCGCGTCAGGGAATGTGCGCGATATCGATTACGATACGGCGTGTCGTATGGTGGACAGAGCGTTTGAAGGCGGGGTTAATTATTTCGACACCGCTTATATCTATCACGAACGGGAGAGCGAAAATTTTGCGGGACACGCTCTGTCGCGGCATCCGCGCGACAGTTACAACCTCGCGACCAAAATGCCGGTCTGGCTTTTGGAAAACCCCGGCGACCTCGAACGGATTTTCACCGAACAGCTCAAAAAGTGCCGCGTCGACTACTTCGATTTCTACCTTCTGCACAACATCGGCGGCGAGTCTTACGACACGGCCCTGAAATACGACGTGTACGGGTTTCTGCGCAAAAAGAAGGACGCCGGTTATATCAGGAATCTCGGTTTCTCCATACACGATGCGCCGGACCTCCTCGCGAAAGCGGTGACGTGGGGCGAGTGGGATTTCGCCCAGATACAGCTCAACTACATCGATTGGGACGCCATCGAATCCAAGCGGCTCTACGGAATATTGACCGAACATGATATACCGGCCGTGATCATGGAACCTGTCAGAGGCGGGGCGCTCGCAAACCTTCCTCCGGCGGCGGCGTACGTTCTGAGGGATTTTAATCCGCACGCCGGCCAGGCATCATGGGCGATCCGCTTTGCGGCGTCGCTGCCCGGAGTGCTGACCGTTTTGAGCGGCATGAGCAGCCCGGAACAGCTGGAGGACAATCTCGACACGATGTCGAACTTCCGGCCCCTGTCGGACGAGGAACAAGCCGTGCTGGCGCGTGCGGCCGCCGCGTTTCGCGCATCGGGAACCATACCATGCACCGGCTGCCGGTATTGCATGGACTGCCCGTCGGGCGTCGACATCCCCAGGGTTTTCGCGATGTACAACCAGTACATGGCGCTGAAATCAGCGGGTTATCCCATGGCTGAAATAGTGCTGCGCAACACGTACAGGACGTTCAACGACGGAGAGTGTCCGCGCCATTGCGCGAACTGCGGCGCCTGCGTCCAACACTGTCCGCAGGGAATAGACATTCCGAAATTCATGAGCGAGATAGCAAATATGCTCGCGGCGTAATGATCTCACTGTCTCCCGGCCGCCCGTGACAGCCTGTTTCTTATTGCTTCCCCGAGGCCGGGCATGTCGGGGAAATCGGCGATTATCAGTTTCGCGCCGCAGCGTTCGAGTTCCCGCATTGCGCTGAACAGCCCGTGTGCGTATTCCTCCGGGGTGGCAAAGATTGTCGTCCGCAGCGCTCCTTTTGGAGGTTTTCTCATGCCCATGTAGCACCACGCGCTTTCACCGTCGAAAACGCCTTGAGAGCTGTCTTCCCACAGGCGGAGTTCCACCGACGGGGCGTAATGCCTGTACCTTGTTCCGGGCGAACGGCGGGCTTTGTCCGGCGAGCACGGCCCCGCCTCAGCGATTTCGGCGAGCATTTCCCGCGTCACAGCTCCGGGGCGCAGTATCGCGAGGCGCGGTTCCGTAGCGTCCGCCACGGTCGACTCGACGCCGATCCCGGTCTCGCCGCCGTCCAAAATCATGTCGACCGAGTCGCCGATGTCGTTCAAAACGTCTATCGCCCTCGTTGGGCTTGGGCGTCCGCTTTTGTTCGCGGAGGGCCCGGCAAGCGGGAATCCGCATTTCCTTATCAAAGAGAGAGCCGCCGGGTTGGCTGGCGCCCGCAGGGCCACTGTATCGAGGCCTCCACGCGCCGCGAGTGGCACAACGTCCGCGGCGCACAGCACTATCGTGAGCGGTCCCGGCCAGAAACGTTTCATCAGCTCGAGCGCTTGGGGTGTTACTTCGGCGTAGAGCGACGCTTCGTCCGCGCATGAAACGTGGAGGATCAGCGGATTGTCGCCCGGACGCCCCTTGGCCTCGAAAATTTTACCGACAGCGCGTTCGTCGAGCGCGTTGGCCCCAAGACCGTATACAGTCTCTGTGGGAAACGCGACAAGGCCGCCGCGCCTTAAAATTTCCGCCGCTTTTGAGATATTTCCCTCCGTAGGATCGAATATTTTTTTTTGCCTGTCCGTCATGAACCGGTTCATCACGTGGCGAGGCCGAGGCGCGACAGCGTTTCCGCGCGAAATTCGGGGTAAGCGCCCCGGATTATCGCCGCGCGCGCGTCCTGCATGAGGCGCGTCAGAAAGCGCAGGTTATGCCACGTGCAGAGGCGCGCAGCCAATATCTCTCCGGCGCGGTAGAGGTGTCTCACGTAAGCTTTCGTAAAATTTCCGCAGGCGTAACAGTCGCATTTATCGTCTATCGGCGTGAAATCTCGCTCGAACCGCGCGTTTTTTATGTTTATCCTGCCGTGACGCGTCAGCAGATTGCCGTTTCGCCCGTTGCGGCTCGGGAGCACGCAGTCAAACATGTCGACGCCACGCGCCACACCTTCCACGAGATTTTCGGGCATTCCCACGCCCATCAGGTACCTGGGTTTTTCTCTCGGCAGTATTTTGCCGGTCACGTCCAAAATCCTGTACATCTCTCCGTGGCTCTCGCCGACCGACAGACCGCCTATCGCGTATCCGGGGAAGCCGATCTCGGCGAGCCTTTGAGCGCACTCCGTCCGTTGATCCTCATAGAGAGCGCCCTGAACAATGCCGAACAGCGCCTGGTTTTTAATCCCGCGCCGCCTGAAAAATTCCGCTCCCCGCGCCGCCCACTTGAGTGTGCGTTCCACCGCGGCACGCGAGACGTCCT
>JAITRO010000041.1 GCA_031288335.1 Synergistaceae bacterium
GGCGAAGCTCTCCAGATACTCTCGAAAAACCTCGCGTTTGTAGTCCGCGATTACGACGAAGCGCTTGTCAGGAAATCTGCGGAAAAGATGAAACAGTATTGGCAGATTGTCCACAGGAACGAGGGCTTTCGGCCTGTTCGCCGTCAGGTACTTGAGCCTCGTCCCATTACCGCCCGCCTGGACAATTATGTGGTCGATCTTCAAGCCGTTTTCACCTCTTCAGATGCCAAATAGAATTCTTTAACAGAAGAACGCTTGGGTCTTGCAGCACCTATTTCATCAACAGGTGTTCAACCAGTATATCTTATTTTTCACTGTCTGTCCATGCTGCGAACAAAATCTCATTATTACGTATTTAAAAATAGTCAAATTTCTATATCAGTATATTTCAAGACAGAACGCCGCTTAATACTAATTTCTTTGAACACCTGTTGGTGAAACAGGTTTTAGGGTATGTTTGAAAACTCAAAATGCAAGATTTCGTATGCCATCTCAACAAAATGCTCACGAATTCCTTTTGTTCCATGCGTCGACTGCCGTCCTGGACTCCGCCCTCCGTATATCCGATGGCGGAAACGGGGTACGCAACGAAAATCGAAACGGGGCGAACACATGGGTTCGCCCCTGCTGAATCACCGTTTCTTCCGCAGCATCAAACCAAGGAGCGCTGCCGCTACGGACGCTCCAGCGACGCCTCCGGCGATGCAGCCTTCGCCTCCGCTGCTGTTATTGTCGTTGTCGTTGTTCGCGTTCGGCGGCTGATCGGAAGATGTCACGGCGTCGTATGTTCTTTCAGCCACGAATATCGGGTCGCTCCACTTACCGTCCTTTTTGCCATCGTATATCAGTATAAACGCGCCTTTGCTCCCGGCAGCCATCGTCACGCGCGCGCTGTCGGAGTCGATCAGGCAAATCCGCGCCGTCACTTCCACGCATGGCAAAGAATGCTCGCTCATGGAGACGCTGAACACGTCCCGCAGCGGAATGCCGGAGTCATTGACGATTCGCGCCAGATCGAACACTTGCCCGCTTATCTGCTTGAACACGCCGTATTTGGAGAAAAACTCCTCAATATCCGCCGCGTATTCGGCGTTATCGATATCCGTCGAGAGAGACAGCTCGATCGCCAGCGCCGGAATCTTCGCGGCGTCCTCGTCCTTTATGTTCGACGCGTCGTAGGTTATCTCGAACATCCTCGACTCGCCGCGAACGACAAGCTCGTCGTCAGCGGGCTCGAACCCTTCAGACGGATTCTCGCTGACAGTCACGTCCGTGGGTTCGGGATAGACGAGGTCGAGTGTCTCGCCTCCCGCGATCAGCGTACTATCCGCATCGGATATCCGCTCGATCGGTAAACCCGAGAAGTCTGGAGACGGTTCAGGCTCAGGCTCCGACTCCGGAATCGGAACCGGCGGTGAACCGCTCGTCCTGATGATTTCGACCCTTCCGCTTGCCGTCATGCTGCCGGACGTGTAGGTTATTTCAGAAAAACCGGCTGTGAGCGCACTCACCCTGCCTCTCGGGTAACCGGCCGCACTCGGCGTCGTGCTCACGACTGAAGCGACGGCGGAGTTGGACGAACTCCATGTCCCGGAGGTCGGGACGGTGGTGCCACTGTCAGTCGGCCATACGGTGAAGATGAGGTTGCGATCTCCGACGAGAGCCACGATGGTCTTGGGGTTCATGGTCATGGGCGAAACCGGAGCGGCTCCCTCGAACTCGAACGCCCCGACATCACCGCCGGCTCCAACAGGACGAGCCACGCCGCGCTGGTCGGTCGCCGGATAACCGCTCGATATCTTGTTTATCGCAGGGCTGCCGGATATGAGCGCCAAGGTCTCGTTCGCACCGCCGTTGTAAGCAGGACCGAAAGGATCCACATTCACGGCGCTGTCCGCGAGGGACAAGCTCGTGGTGTTTAGGCTCACTCCGGGATTGGGGCCGAAGATGTTGTAACCGCCGTCGGCCAACCCGCCATTGGTATTGGCGGTAATGCCGCTGCGGACAAAAAGGCTGTTACTGACTGTGACTGTGCCGCCTTCTCTACGAATCGCGTATCTCGCACTCGCGCCGGCAGTCCAGAAATTATCCACAAAAGTGCAGTTTTTGACGGTCGTCGTCGTTCGTGTCAAAATTACCGCGTCGACTTCCGGGCTGCTTGAATTATTATTGAAAAAAGTGCAGTTCTCGAAACTCAGTACCCCGTATGTGTCGCCGTCCCACATCACGGTGCCTCTTTCCCCAGAACTGAAATTACCCGAGAAGGTGCAATTGATGAAAGAAGCGTTTACGCCGCTGGAGCCGCCGTAGCCGTCGGCCATGGCGGCCGGTCCGTGTCCGGTTGAGATGTTATCGATAAAACGGCAGTTCCTGAAAGTGCTGCTGCTTGAATTGCCAGGACTAGGGTATCCCCCTTCAATATACACACCGCCGCCGCGGCCGGACGTGCCGATCGCGTTGCCGCGCGTCAGAGTAAAGCCGTCGACATCGACAGTAACCGCAACTGAGAAGAGTCTCATGACATGATAGGAAACATTTTCTCCGTCAAGCACGGTGCGATATGTCCACGGATCCCTCACCGACCTGTCCGTGCCGGCTGCGGTGTTGGGGTAGCCTCCGGAGAGCGTATAACTCTTCTCGACCGAGAAAGTCCGATTTCTCACGTCCGCCGGTGAAGCGCCGCCCACGTCGCGCGTCGGCGTGTAGGTTCCCTCCGCGACGTAGATATTGTCTCCGTCATCGGCGAGATGCATCACCAGCGAGAGGTCGCCTGCGGCGTTGTCCCAGTTGTTTCCGCTCCCGTCACCGCTCCCGCCGACCTTGACGTACCAATTGGATCCGGTATGACTGATGTTGGTCACACTCACGCTGATCGTGTCGGTCATCGTGATATCGACACTTCCATCCGAGCCTAAATCCTGCCTGACGGTGAGCGTGATATCCGCGCTGCCTGGGGTGACACTATTGATCGTCGCGGTCATGCCGGAGTCGCCCGCGGTTGGCGTGACGGTCACAACCGAAGTATTGCTGCTGCTCCACGCGTACTGGAATGTCCCGTTCGCGTTGGTCGGAGATTTAATATGCGAAAGTCCGGCGGAATTACCCTGCGTCAGTGGGACCGCAGCCGTTATCACCACTTCGCTCGAGTTTGTTATATCGATGCTTGTGAGCTGCACGGGAAGCGCCGCTCCCATCGTGAAGTTCATAGCGTCGTCGCCGCCGCCCGGCGTGGGCTCTATATCAAAGATGCTAATGCCGCTGGCTGTGTTCTGCCCGCCCACTGGAACTGCCGCTGTGCTGTTATAGAGGTTCGTGTTCGGATTGGTCGTCCCGTCGAACACGCCCTTTAGCGACGGCTTGCTGCCGAAGAGATCGGCGATGTCTCCATTATTCCCGCCCGCGTTTGTGTTGTACTTGGGGTATAGGAGGTTGAACCCGCCGCCGTGCGCCTCCTCGACGGCTCTGCCTGGATGCGGCTGC
>JAITRO010000057.1 GCA_031288335.1 Synergistaceae bacterium
TGCGTGACGCCGGAATACCATTCAATAGGGTCGGCTGCATGACGGAACGCCCCTGCGCCCATGCCGGCGGCTCGCCGGCGGAGGAGCTGTGGGGACTTCTCGGAATGCCGCTTCGGGGATAGTGGACGCGCGGGAGTTCGGAGCGAGAATAAAAAAGATCGCGTCCGTGATATCGCGTCCCGGGCCGTCGAAGGCGGACGCGTTTCTTGTGGTGTGCCGTAACGGGATCGGCTGGGAGGACATATACTATCTGACCGGCTTTTTGGGCACCTCGGGCGCTTTGGTGATAACGGGCGGCGGCGGCAGGCTCTTCGTGGATGCCAGATACACCGAAGCGGCCGAAGAATCGTGCCGTCACGCGGATGTTTCCGTTTTGTCGGGCGCGTCGCCGCTCGGCGCGGCCATAGAATATATCGAAAACGCCTGCGCGTCGCGGGTCGCTTTCGGCGGAAGCGACCTCTCGTTCGTGTCGTACCGCGAAATGGCGCGCGCTTTCGGCGAGGCTAATCTGGTCAATCTGTCGGGCATTCTGGCCGCTATGCGCCGCCGCAAGAGCAAATACGAAATTGGCTGTATAATTGAGGCGATACGCATAGCTTCGGACGCTTTCGCCGCTACCTCCGCGAAATGCGGCCCCGGCATGGCGGAATGTCAATTCGCGGCCCGGCTCGAATTTGAGGTGACGGAATGCGGAGGATACATAGCGATGCGTCCGATGGTGGCCAGCGGCACGAGAACAGCTATGCCGCACGCGTCTCCGACTGAGAAAAAATTCGAGCGCGGCGATATGGTAGTGGTGGATTTTTGCGTGAGACGGCTCGGCTATGTATGCGATATAACCAGAATGATGTCGATCGGAGGAGCGGACGAAAACGTGAGGAAATTTTATTCCATACTCCGGTGGGCGCAAGCGGAAGCAGCTGCGCTGCTCGGTCACGGCCGCGCGGCGAGCGAGGTCGACGGTGCCGCGCGCAGCGTGATGGAGGGCGCGGGACTTGGAAGGTATTTCACTCATGGATTGGGGCACGGCATCGGCCTTGCCGTTCATGAAGCGCCGTCGGTGAGCGGTATGTCGAGGGCTGTTTTGGCGGATGGCGACGTGATCACTCTGGAACCTGGTTTTTACAGGCCCGGTTGTCTGGGCATGAGAGTGGAGGACGACTATCTCGTGACGAAAACGGGAGCGAAAAAACTCTCGGAGGCTTTTGCCCCGGATATCGCCGTGGTCGGATGAAGCGCGCTCGTGGTATGAGACTGTGAAAAGGATATTTCATTTCCTGTTGTTCGCGGCTGCGGTCGCTTACGGCTTCGCCGGGTTATATCTGGAGATGGACAGGGAACTCGTTCCGGCTCTCGACGGCGAGACGATTGAGGTCGCCATCGCCGAAGGGCAGAACGCGTTCGAGGCAGCCGCGGCGTTCGAACGGGCCGGAGTGGTCACGAACGCGGGAGAATTGGTCAAATGGATGAAAAGGGGCGGCATAGACAAAAAATTGCTTCCCGGCGCGTATCGCGTGAAGGCCGGACGTCCGGCCGACGTCGCGGCCCAGTTGGCGGGCGCGCGTCCCGTGTCGCCGAGCGCCACCATCATACCGGGGGCAACTTTCGAGGACGTGGCCGCTTCTTTGCCTGGCGGCGGCGCGGAAATCCTGAGCGCGGCGCTGAGGCGTGACGCCAATTTCCCCGATGGCGCGCGGGCACTTTTGCCCGATAACGAGCGCGACAGGATAACGCTTCTCGCTCCCGAGACCTACGCTGTCTCGTCGGGTGACAAATACGCCGACAGCCTGGTGTCGCGGGCGTCGAAAAAATGGTGGGAGCAGCACAAAGACGCGTTGTCGGGAGATGTTACGAGCGCCGATGTCGCTTCGCTGGGCATACTGGCGTCGATAGTGCAGAAGGAAGCGCTGATGGATTCCGACCGCCCGCTCATAGCGGGGGTGATGCGCAACAGGCTGAAACGCGACATGCCGCTCCAGGTTGACGCCACAGTAGTGCATGCGTGGAAATTGCAGGGAGTCAAGAAAAACTCGCTCACTTATAACGATCTCGAGATAGAATCGCCCTTCAACACCTATCTGCACAAGGGATTGCCTCCGGAGAACATAGGAGTGCCGGGGAAGGAATCGTGGAACGCCGCGCTGCGTCCGGCAGATACGGACATGTTATTTTATTTCGCCCGCAGGGACGGTTTCCACATATTTACGCGCACTTATCAGGAACACCTCGCGGCGCAGAAAAAAGAGAACGGGAAAAAACGATGACGCCCGATATGGTGCAGTTCAGGCTGAAAGTCCCAAAGACGTCCGTCTGCTACATGAGCTGGACCATAGACGCCTATGACGGAGCGGCTTTTTTGAAAAACGACGGCGACGGCATGGTGTCTGTCTTTTGTTCGCCCGATTATGCGGAGGAAACCGAACGCATCATCAAAGCCTTCAAGGCTGAAGGTATAACCATCGAACGACTAAAACCTTGGGGCTCCGCCCCAAACCCCCGCAAGGAGGCTTGCCCCCTTGACCCCCTTTAGAGGGTGCAGGGAGCTTGCTCCCTGCCGGGTTCGGGCGGACCCGAGGTCTTGATCTTACGGAGGATTTTAAAATGAGTTTAAGCGACATACAGGAAACGATTGCGGTGATCGAGGGCGCGGACTACGCTGACCTTTACGCCGCCAAAAAAGTGAGCCACAACGTGAGATACGACGATGGACGCATGGATACGCTGTCCTCGTCGAGGTCGGAGGGGCTGGGCGTCCGTCTGATCATGGGAGACAGGTCGGTGTACGCGCATACCGGAGGCACAAAATTTTCGGACGCGTTCGGAGCTGTCTCCAAAGCGGCGGACATGGCGGATATCGCCACGCCCAAGCGCTCCGGCGAGGGCGAGATGATGCCCGATGTCGAATTGTCGCTTCCATCGCTCGACGTGTCGTTTATGAGCGATCTCGACCGGCGTCTGCGATCCGAGTGCAAATACCTGAAACAGGCGACTTTCAGCTTTTCCACGTCGAAAAAAGCCGTTTTAATAGTGCGCGGCGACGGCGATATATCCCGTGACGAACATGTTTATACTACTTTCAGGGTTTTGCTGGTGCTGGAGAAGGATGGCTCCGTGGAGACCGGTTTCGAGGCGCGCTCGCTCTCTTGCGGCACGGAGGCCTTTTGGTCCTCGCCGAACAGGGAAGAACCCGACACGCCGGAGGGCGTCGCCAGAGCCGCGCTGGAACGCGGGCTCAAGCTTCTGGATGCCGTGCCTTGCCCGGCGGGCAGGATGACGGTGCTGCTCGACGGCGCGTCCGGCGGCGCGATGATACATGAGGCTTGCGGGCACGGGCTGGAGGCTGATATCGTCTATAAGGACTATTCCGCTTTTCGCGATAAAATAGGGACTCAGGTGGCCTGCCCGAAGGTCACCATAGTGGACGACGCGACGCTGCCCGGCAGATGGGGTTCGTACGCCTGCGACGACGAAGGAACACCGGCCGCGCGCAATGTACTCGTGGAAAATGGCGTCCTGAAAAACTACATGACCGATATCCTGTCGGCGAAGATGTGGGGCCTGCCGAGGACTGGGAATGGGCGCAGACAGTCATACGCGGACTTGCCGATTCCCCGCATGAGCAATACGTTCGTCGTGCCCGGGGAGAGCGGCTTCGATGAGCTGCTGTCGAGACTGGAAGACGGTTTTCTCGTGAGGAAAATGGGCGGCGGAGAGGTGAACCCGACGAGCGGCGATTTCGTCTTTCAGGTCACAGAGGGATATATAGTGCGCGACGGCAAAATAGGCCCGATAGTCAAGGGCGCCACGCTTGAGGGCAACGGGCCGGAGGCGCTGCGGAACATAGAGGCTGTGGGGCGCGACCTGAACCTGGATCCCGGCATGTGCGGCAAATCCGGCCAGGGCGTTCCCGTCACCGACGGCCAGCCGTCGCTCCTGATCAAAAACCTGACTGTAGGAGGTTCCGACGCGTAAATGCCTGCCGGAAAGAACCGCGAGACCAAACTGCCGCAAAGGGCTAGTCTCAAAAAAAACGCGCCGCGCAAGGGCTTTTTCGAGAGCTGGACCTGGAAGATCAGCGGCATCTCGGAACATCTCGCGATATTCGCCCTTGTCGCCGTCGTTTTGTTCCTGATCGCCGATGTATACCTGATCGCAAGCTTGCTCTCTGACCTCACCGGCAGCGTCGGGCGCTCGACGCGCGAGGCCATACTGACGAACGCCGGCGGGGGCGCGATATTCATGTTTTTCTTCGTGTTTTACGTGTGCGTGTCTCTCGTTTTTGGCAGAAAAGTCCCGCATCCTTTCAACCAAACAGTGGGAGCGCTGCTGCTTTATTTTTGCGCCACTCTCACCCTCGGTCTGCTTCAAATACCCCCCACGCTGTTCAGACCCAAAACAGGATCGGTGTTCGAGGCCGGCGCTGCCGGATTTTTCATCGCCGAATGGCTGTATGTAAATTTGGGGCCTCTCGGCACCACGCTTGTGGGCATGACGGCCATACTCTTCATGCTCTATTTTTTCGGCTTTACCTCTCTATTCGAATCGACGTACCATTATCTGTCGGAATGTCTAAAGGATCTCCTGGAAGGCGGGGAACGCGCCCAGGCCAAGGACGCGGAAGAGATGGCCGCTGAAACTGGGGATGTCGCGCGCGAAGACGAGTCCGGTTGGTACGGCGTGAACGCGGAGATCTCCGGCGACGACGAAGAGTCCGAGACGGAACTTTCCTCTTGGATGGGCACTGTGTCCATCGACGAGATATCCGCCGGCGAGGGGTGCGACAGGACGAAGCCGGGGCAGTTTCCGCCGCCCTTCGAGGTGTACGGAAGTACCGACGATGACGACGGCGGGGTCACCGCAGAGATGGCGCGTCTCTGGGGAGAACGTATAATTTCGTCGCTGAATCAGTTCGGAGTCGAGGCGGAATTGGCGGATATCCTGGTCGGCCCGACGGTCATTCAGCTCCGCGTGCAACCGTCTCCGGGCGTCAAGGTACAGCGGATAGTATCCCTCGCCAACGATCTGGCCATGACGCTCGCCGTGGCGAGCCTGAGGGTGGAGGCCCCTATACCCGGACATCCTTACGTGGGCATCGAGATTCCCAACCCCAAGCGCAGGAGCATCACGATGCGCTCCATAATCGAGGAAGACGCCTACCAGGGCTCCAACAAGACGCTGCCTCTCCCCATGGGCGTCACGATAAACGGCGATCCGCTGGTCATCGGCCTGGAGGATTTGCCGCACCTGCTGGTGGCCGGGACCACCGGCTCCGGCAAGAGCGTGTTCATTAACGCCTGCATTGTTGGGCTGTGCTCGATGCGCAGGCCGAACGAGCTGAAAATGGTGCTCATCGATCCCAAGCGTGTCGAAATGGCGATCTACGAAAAACTGCCGCACATCCTGACACCGCCCGTCACCAATCCCAAGAAAGCCGTACACGCGCTCGCATGGGCCATTCGCGAGATGGAACGCCGGTATTCGCTCTTTGCCGCGTCGCGCGTCAGAAATTTGCCGTCGTACAACGAGATCGTCATACCTAAGAACAAGCTTCCGAATATAGTTATCGTTGTGGACGAATTGGCGGATCTGATGATGACATCCGCGAAAGAGGCAGAGGAATACATCTGCCGTCTGGCGCAAATGGCGCGCGCCACGGGCATTCATCTCATGCTCGCGACCCAGCGCCCGTCGGTGAACGTCATAACCGGCCTGATAAAGGCCAATATCCCCGCGCGCGCGGCCTTCACGCTGCCGACGATGATAGACTCACGCACGATAATTGACACAGGCGGCGCGGATAAACTGCTCGGGAAGGGTGACATGCTCTTTCTGTCGACACAGAACCCCAAGCCGGTGCGCGTCCAGTCGCCGTGGATCGACGAACGCTCCATATCGCGCTGGCTCGATTACCTCGTAAATATGTTCGGCGAGCCGGTATACACGGATATCGACGACCAGGGCGATGCTCAGACCGGTTTCGAGGAGAGCGGCAATTTCGACGATCCGCTGTTCGGGGAAGCGGTGAAAGTGGTGATATCGAGCGGCATGACATCAGCGAGCGGATTGCAGCGCAGGCTGCGCGTCGGTTTCACGAGGGCCGGACGGATTGTCGACATGATGGAGTCCGCCGGGATTATTGGCCCGGCCGACGGCGCGCGCCCGAGGGACATACTGGTAGATGAGGACGGCGCGTGCGAGATTCTCCAAAAACTCGGGGTCACGAAATAGCCGTGTATCAGGTTCCCGTATTTTCGTCCCGCGACGCGTGCGTTTATTTGCTCGGAAGCCCCCGGCACATTCCAGACAGTAAAACCCTGTTCCTGCTCGGAGGCCGCGTGCCCGACGCGGAATGGCTCGCCGACCTTGCGGGGTGCAACCGCGCGGAGATATGGGCTGTGGACAGCGGCGTTGCCGCCTGCCGCGCCGCCGGCCTGCTTCCCGCCGAAATACTGGGAGACCGGGACAGCGCCTCTCCTCGCGACTGGGAATGGGCCCTGTCAAAAGGAGCGCGCGAAAGACGTTACGACGCGGACAAGGACAGGACGGACTTCCAGCTGGCGCTTTCAATTTTTGAAAAAAACGAAAAAAACACCGACAACGGCGGGACGAAGCGCGTTTTGCTGGTGTCGGGCTGTTTTGGCGGAGTTTTCGACCACCTGCTGTCGGTTTTCGACACCCTCGCCTCCGGAATCGGGAATTACTTCAGATGTATGATGGACGACCGCGAGGGCGCTTTTTTTCTGAGCGAGGGCGAATCCGCGGCAGTAAAGTTCACCCTCGCCCCAGAGGCCGTCTCGTTGCTGTCGGTTTCGGAGACGTGCCGCGTCACCTTGTCCGGCGTGAAATGGCCCCTTGCCCGCACGAAGCTCGAAAGGAAATACCCCTGGGCGGTGAGCAACAGAACACTATCCGACGCAAATGGCGTAAGTCCGATCACTGTGAGCTGCGAAGCGGGACAAGTCGCGTTTTACTGGAGGCATCGCGCCAAACATGTCAAACATACCAAATAACGCCAGTTTGAGTTGAAATCGAAATTACACTCAAACCGCAACAGAGCAGAACAGGCGCTTTTGACCCCGCATTTCGAGTGCTACGCCGCCCTTTTAACCTTGCCGGAACGAAGGCACTTCGTGCAAACCTTGAATTTCCTGCTTTCGCCTCCGCCCACATCGAGTTTCACGTTTCTAAGATTGATGAGCCAGCGCCGGCGCGTATGCCGGTTCGAATGGCTGACGGCATTGCCCGTAGCCGGGCCCCTTCCGCAACAGTCGCAATGTTTGGACATTCATCTCTACCTCCCTTGAAGAGCAGTCGCTCGTGATGGCCGTTCGCAAAAAACGTGAAAATTATATCATTGTCCCGCAGAAATGGGAATATGCGAGTAAACGCCCAGATCCGCGGAAAGGTAAGTGTCCGTTACAGTACAGTGGGACAGACGCATCACAATGGGCGTGCGGACAATGCAAGATTGACTGGCGGATGATATCCGCCCATCAATTATGATGCGTCTGTCTGCCTGTCTCACTGTACTGTAACAATTCGTCAGGGAAAATGTCCGTTTGAATTATCAGAAAGTTCCGGCGTGACGTTCAACACACGCCGGTTTTCTGCCCTTATCATATACTTGTGGTACTTGTTCCCATATTTTATTTCCTATACTGGGAACTTCTCCTCCACGGATGATCCAACGCCGGTTTATGCGGCGCGCGTGTCGTCTCTACTGTATTTGTCGTGTTTTGTTTCATATCCCGATGCGCTCGTTCTATTTCGCGGAGTTCTACGGCTCGACCTTTGTGCCAAATAATCAACTTACCAGAAAAAGTCTCCCGAGTTTCCACCGTTGTCCTCGTCTCAAAACAGATAGTTTCGTCCTTGGGTACGTATATCTTGTTTTTATACGATATAGAGCAGCCTGCGCAAATCTTTCTCGATTCTCGCCACGCGAAGATGTACTCGAGGCGAGTGCCTTCTTCCAATGCGCGATACGCATCGATATTCTCTGCAGGAACCACCTTATAGCGTTCGTTATGCCGTTTCAACAGTTCCGGCAGGGCCTCGTTTGCCTCCTTGATTCCTCGGACACCAAGCAGCCGCAGTTCAACCGGTATACGATCTTGAAACGTTTCCCAAAGACGTTCTACTCTGCCTTTCGCCTGCGGTGTCGTCGCTTTGATATGTTCAATACTCAGTTCCTCCATCGCTTTCCCAAAGTTCGACAACGGAACCTCCTGGCCTGCCAATTCTTCATCCACCGTCAATTTTTCATTGGGCGAGCGGAAAATCGTGTGCCTGTCACTGTATATAGACAACGGAACACCATATCGCTCGATACCCTGCTTCATCACCTCGCTGTAGCCTTCCATGCACTCATTCGGCGTGAAAAAAGCGCCGACCACGATCCCAGTTGCGTCGTCGATAGCGGCGTGCAGCGCGAATTTGCCGAATTCTTCTCCCAACCATTCGTAAGGCGTAGCGTCGGCCTGCCACAGCATCCCGGCTTGAGTACGCCGTTCGCGAAGGCGGTGTTTTTTCACTTGCCGTCTTGGATGTTTAGCTCCCTTCCCGGCCAATTTCAATATGCGCCCAATGCTTGACGGGCTTATATCAATCCCCTCATGTTCTCTCAAAAGTTGGGACAAGTGACAAAAATTGCTGTCGTAATATTTTTCTTTGTATAAACTGACTACCTTTCGTCTGAGTTCCTCAGATATTGTGTTTTTCGGCTTACGCCCCACGTTTCCGTGAATGAGTCCCCCTTCTCCTTCTTCGATATATTTTGTTTTCAACCTTCTCAACTGGCGGGAACTCACCCCCAAAGTTTCCGTACCTTCCGCAAGTGTCATGCTTCCCGATAATACCCGCTCCAGAACTTTCACACGCTTTAACTCATTCCTGCTCAACGTCAATCTCTCCTGTCCCATGAGGACATTTTCGCTGACGAGTTATGAGCGGACATTATCGCTGACGAACAACAGA
>JAITRO010000093.1 GCA_031288335.1 Synergistaceae bacterium
ATCATGGCATGGGCCTCCTGGGTTATTGTTTAATCACGATACATTTTACCCTAAATGAGCCCCATGCCACTTTTTTTCGCTTGTTTCTGCCGTTCTTTATTGAATTTTCAAGGTTCCAGGCTCTGTTCAGCTGCTGCGAAAGATGAGGTATTTTATCATTTGCGCTCTTCGGTATCTTTGTTCCACGGTATCTCCATATAATTCCACGGGGTCACCAGCATACAGTGCAACTGAACGCCGTTTTCGCGAAGCGCTTTCAAATGCGCGATATACGGCAGTACGTCCCCTATCACCCACGTATCGGTGATAAGCCACACCCTGCGGCAGATATCGCGCCCGAACAACGCCGCGTGATCCACCAGCATACGAAGGCCTTCGTCGAGGATCATATGCCCCACGGAGAGAATGAGAGCGTCCTCCTGACGGGGCGCCGTTTTCGCAGGCAGCACGTCCGCGTAAGAATTCGCCCATTCAATCTGTGACAGCAGGTATTCTACATCGGCGGAAGCATTATGTTCTCCGGATACAACATCAGCAATATCTGCCATGTAATCCTCAGAAAGCGCCGACGCCAGCCAGTTTTGAACTTCCTGAATCACCATAGTTACATAATTCGGAATATGCGAACCCGACATGGCATCGAGCAGATCGCCTACCATCCACGTATCTCGTGAATCGCTCAATGTTCCACCTCCCCGCGTTTTTTACTCGCCTAAGAGAATACCACATAAAACACACTTTTACTCACTAGCGCCGCAAAAAAAAGCAAATTCCTCCATTTGTTCGTTATGACGAGATATAATATATCAATAAAGGTTTTAGCGCGTAAAGATATAAGGAAAACAATTTTTAAAAATTTTTGTAAGTGGAGGTTACATATTGGCGTCCTTCAGCTACCCCGCTAATTTCATCCGTTTCCTTGGAACCGCGGGAACGCGTTTTATAATGTTATCGCAAAGGCGCTCGTCGGGAGGCGTATGGTTTTCTTACGGCGGCGCGCGCGGAGTGATAGATCCAGGGCCGGGCAGTCTCGTTCGGATATGCGAGGCTCAGCCTCCGTTATCGCCCATAGATATAAACACGCTGATCCTCACCCACAGGCATATAGACCACAGTTCCGATATCAACGCGCTTGCGGAGGGAATGATATTGAAATCACGCACGCCGCGCGGCTTCATCCTCTCCACCCGCGACGCGCTGGAAGACGGGGATCGTGTTATCATGAAATATCTCTCATCCAGGATAGCCAGGCACGCAATCCATGAGGACGGCAAATTCACGTCGCCGGTCGGCGGCGTGACGATAGAATCGGTCGGACATGCGCATCATGGGGTGGAGTGTTACGGGCTCATTTTCAGGGCGAACGGGTTGCCTTCGTGGGGATTGATAAGCGACACCGCGCCGCTGCCGGACTTTCCCGTCAGGTACGGAGCTTGCGAACTGCTCATCGTCAACACGGCTTTGACGCTTCCGCGAGCGAAACTCGATCACATGTCGCTGCCGGATGTCGAGTCGCTCATTGAACGCGCCGCTCCCGCCGTGGCGGTCATCACCCATATGGGCGCGGATATGCTGGACAGGGGCGAGGAATATATAGCTAAACGTCTTTCCGCGCGCGCGACGAAAGTGATCGCGGCTGTGGACGGGATGATTTTAACGCTTGAAAATCCAATAACAATTCTAAAACCGGAGGAATTCGACGATGAGGGAGCACGCGAATAAAAAAGAATTTTTGGATTTCCACAGAAAAGCCCTCGGCAAAGTGAGGCATATACCTACAGTTAATATCAGAAACGAGCGCCAGCTCGCCATGGCCTACATGCCGGGAAGCCTGACGGCATGTGAGGAAATACGGCTCGACGGGCAAAACGTTTTCGAATACACCGGCCGCGCGAACCGCCTGGCGGAAGTGAGCAATGGCAAACGCGTCTTCGAAATGGGCGATGTGGGTCCTGACGCCGTTCTGCCCATTTTGGAGGGCAAAGCGCTCACGCTCAAATTGTTCGGAGACGTCGATGCCGTGCCGATGGCGATTCACGCCGAAACGGCGGAGGAAATCGTAAATTTCTGCATGGCGATAGCTCCCACGGTCGGAGGCATCAATATCGAGGGCATAGGGAGCCCTGACGCGTTCTACGTCGAAAAGGCGCTGTCGGACGTCCTCGATATCCCCGTATTCTGCGACGACCGGCAGGGAACCGCCGTGGCGGTACTAGCGGCAATCAAAAATTCGCTCAAACTCCTGGGTATAAGTATTGCAGAAGCGAGGATTGTCGTCGTTGGAGCGGGTGCAGCCGGACTCGCCTCTGCGGATTTGCTGCTCCGGAGCGGCGCCCGAGATCTTGTGATACTCGATGAAGGAGGAATATTGGGGCCTTCACGCACGAACATGAACGTCTTTCAGTCGGAAATCGCCGCTCGCGCCAATCCCAAGGGCATCGAGGGTGGTCTGGAGGATGCCTTGCCGGGCGCGGATATACTCGTCGGACTCTCGCGAGGAAATACCATAACCAAGGATCACATAAGACGCATGAACCGCAAACCCGTCGTTTTGGCTTTATCCCTGCCCGAGCCCGAGATAAGCCGTGAGGACGCGGTTCAGGCCGGAGCTTTCATCTACGCGTCGGGAAATATTGAGAATTCGAACGCGCTGCTGAACATCCACGTCTTTCCCGGCATAGTTCGGGGCGTTCTGGACGTGAGGGCGAGGCGTATCTCCGACTCGATGCTCATTGTGGCGTCCGACGCCCTGGCCGCGATCATAGACAGGCGAAACCTGACGCCCGATCATATATACCCGAAATTCTTAGGAAGCGAGACGTCGCCCAGAATCGCGGAAGCGATCGCGCAAGCGGCGATCAACGAGGGCATCGCGCGCATCCAGATGCCGGAAGGCAAGGTGTTCGAAAACACGTGGTACCGGCTTTTCGGAGCGATGGAGCACATATAGGCGCGGGGGGGCGGTTTTTTTAAGAAAAATAAAGGCGGATGGCGAGCAGAACGGTCACGAAAATGTTCATTCCGAGCGAATGGCGTTCCATAAGCCATGATTTTTTACCGTCGAAACCTCCGCCGCCGCGCGCGGACTTTCTCCTCAAATCATTCAGGCCGGGCATGATGGAAGGCGTCGATCGTCTGTAACGTTCATATTCGTCGCCGAAGCGTTCGGACAAAAATTTTTCCTCGATCGGGATGATGACGATGCAATAGAGGACAAAATAAACCGCGATGAACGCCGCACACCATACAGGCCCGGCCATCACGGCCCATCCGAAGCCCATGATGCCGTTGCCCGCGTAAAGCGGATTGCGCACCCATGCGTAAGGGCCGTCGGTCACGAGGTTGGGCGCGCCGACGGTGAGCGTCCTGTATTTGGGGATAAAACCGGCTGCCCAAAACCTGAGCGCCTGTCCCCCCATGAGAAGCGGAAGCGAGACGGCCGCGCGCACGGCAGAGAAAGAGACGGGAAAAACCAGCACTGCCGCGGCGAAAATGCCCCACGCCAGCCCGCGATATTTGAAAATCGTCTTCCTCAACCGTCGCCCGCGCTACCTTCGCCGTCAGTTTTCCGCTCGCTGGTTAACAGCTGATTAGCGAGTTTCCAGCCAATACGGCGAACGGCCACTATGACGCCCAGCACTATCCCCGTATATTCGGTGAACGCACGCCAGCCAATGCCCAACATCCCCGCTACGTTCCAGGGCACGAACATGCTGAACACCAGCGCCGCACCCCCCTCGGCCGCGCCGCTGCCTCCCGGCGTCGGGATGAAATAGAGCAGAAAGAGAAACACTGCTTGTAACAAAACGCACTGATAATATTTCACAGGGAAACCGAGCGCCCAGATCATGCAGGGCATCACCGACAGCTGCGACAGCAACTGGAAGAACGCCGCGATGACGGCCGCAATGAAGGGTTTCCTCCCCGTGGTCAGGAAAGCCATCAAGTTTTCGTTATAGGCGTCTATCTCCTTTAAGACAAATTTTAAAAGTTTATTTTCCCATTTTTTTTTCAGGATTCCGACGCGCCGCAGCAGTATGATTATGCGGGCCGCGAAGCGTTTCACCCAGATGGGCTTCATTATACTCACGATCAGCGCGGTCCATATCGCTAGCACGAATATTACCACATAGAAAATAAAACCACGCGCCCCCCAGCCCAACTCGGGCAGCTCACCCCCGACCAGCACGGCAAACGGTATCATCGCGCCGAGGATCAGCATGACGAGTACGGTCCTGATTATCGTGATGGCCACCGACTGTCCCACGCTTATGCCGCTGTGGTACATGATGTACATCTGGAACGGCCCGCCGCCGCTCTGCATCGGCGTGATCGCGGCCCCGAAGTAGTTTATCCACGTGAGTTCGAGCGACAATTTCCATGAGAGCCTGGCTCCTGCCGCTCTGATGAGAAGATACATTTTGAGTGCGTCCAGTGCCCAGACGCACATGACGAACATGAATGCCAGATAAAGCCTGAACGGGTTGGCTCGTTTGAATATTTCCAGAGACGCGCGGTCTATGCTGAAAAACAATATCGCCCCGCACACCACAAACGCCAATAAGAGGAAGAACGCCAGACCTTTTTTCAGTGACAAGAACGCGATCCCCTTTTAACGTCACCGCCGGTGACGCCATAAAACGCGAAAGCCCGCATCAGCGGCGGTTTTTTCATTTTCGGCTCATTGGAGCGGGCTTTCAATATGTGCCGAGATGTCCGTCCAGTACGACGCGAATTTGCTCATCACAGGAACGAGGCGTTCGCGAATTATGTAAGCCATCCGCATTTTCCGTCCGCTCTCCATTGCCGATATCATTTCCTCCAGCGTCTCGTTGAGGCGTCTGGAGTCGTCATTCCAATTTCCGGACGAAAGCCCGTCCGCCGTTATGCCGAGCAAAGCGCTGCTTTTAGCGAACACCCCGACAAGCCAGTTGATGCCCTCGACGGCCTGATTGAACGGTGCCTTCGCGTCCTCGTCGCGGCCTTCCTCTATCATGGTCGCGATACCCTCAAGACCTTTAAGCAGCGCGGGAATGTATCTCTGCCCCTCGTCGACCGACTCCCTGACTAGATCTATCACCGGCTGAGACGAGAACCGAACGTCTATGCCGCCGGAAAGCGCCAAAAACGCGTCCTCATTTTCTATCTGCACGCCGTCGACGATTATCTCTACGATGACGCGGTTTTTCGAAATAGCGCCTCTTCGGGCGGCTTCGAATATCGCCGCTTTGCCCTCCGCCATCAAATTATCGTCGATTGGAAGCTCTGCACCGTCAAGCGTGACTCTCATCCCGTGGCCCCCCGGCAGAATAAAATAAGCTTATCACGTTAATGATACTATAATAACGCGAATAGCGCCAGTAAACGGGCGAGGCATAGTATAATGATTATCCAGTGTTCCGTAAAAATCCGTCCTTCAGGGCGGAGTTTTACGGAACATCCGCCAAAGGCGGATATCTTTTGACTTAGTTTTCCGGCCTTTGCTGTTGTTCGATATACTATAGACTGGAAGGAGTTTTTATGCGATGGGTTTTTTCGACGGGAGTTTCGACAACTTAAAAAAGAGGAAATTTGCCTTATACGGCGCTTCCAAAGGCGGAGAATTGGCGTTGGATTATTTCAGGAAGATTTCTCTGGATGAAAATGTCGTATGCTTTATAGACAGCGACGAAAAAAAACAAAATAAAACTTTTCATGATAGAAAAATCCGTTCCGTAGAATTTTTGAAAACAAATCCTCAGATTTCCATCGTCATTTCATCCCAATTTATTGAAGAAATATATAAGACATTGATAAAGAACGAGTGCCGAAATGATGTTTTTGTTTCTTTTTATTTTCTTGGCGTGTTAACTTTCAGCGATGACGCTCCACTGTATCGTATTGCCAAAGGGCAGTTTGATGTGGATGTTTCATATATAAAAACTTTTTATGATTCGCGAGACAGATATACTGATCTGGTAATTCAAGCGTTTCATTACGCCCGTGCAAGTCAGGATTATTGTGCGATTCAGCCGATTGAAAAAGTCGTGGAACTTTTGCCGATTTTTAAATATTGGTATGCGGAAGAGATATCGTTAATGACCTATCAAGAGTTAACAATGTGCGATGTTGGAGCGTATATTGGTGACATTCTGGAGCAGTGGGTTCAGTGTTACGGTGAGAGATTGAAAATCTATTATGGTTTTGAACCGGATAAACAACAATTCCTGGAATTGTCCCATAAAATAGACAAATTGGAACTGAAGGAAAAATCCATGATATACCCTGTTGGATTGGGCGATCAGAATGTATCGCTGCGTTTTATAGAAGGCGGCGAGGCAGGCAGGATTGCGGATGAAGGCAATGTCATAATAGAAACGGCTCGGCTTGATGATTTGAATGTCAATGTTACGGGAAAACTTTGTATAAAAATGGATATTGAGGGTTTTGAACTCAACGCTCTGAAAGGGGCGGAGGAGACTATAAAAAAGTATAAACCGGAATTGGCGATTTGTATTTATCACAAGCAGGAAGATATCTATAAAATACCTGAATATATCAGGCAATTGGTTCCTGAATATAATTGCGTCATCAGAGGCGGAGCACATATGGTTTGCTATGCGCGGGTGAATGAATGATCAACTTACCCGTTATGATAATTACTGATTGTTAGAGAGGCAAACAGGTATTATTGACGCGACCGTGCAATAAGCGTAGAATACCTTCGCTTACGCGAAAATCGCTTGTCGCAGGCACAAAGTGCGTATCGGCGCCGCCTGACGAACAGCGGAGGGAGGAAATATAGCATGTATGCGATTATAGTGGCGGGCGGAAAACAATATCGCGTTTCCGAGGGAGATCTGATCCGAGTCGAAAAACTTGACGCGGAAGAGGGGAGTGTCGTGGAAATAAAGGAGGTCTTGCTCCTTGGGCGCGACGACGGTCCGGTGGCTGGCACTCCGATGGTGGAGGGTGCCTC
The DNA here is from genome assembly GCA_031288335.1 of Synergistaceae bacterium. Taxonomy (GTDB): domain Bacteria; phylum Synergistota; class Synergistia; order Synergistales; family Synergistaceae; genus JAIRKI01. The sequence continues at coordinate 6,959 of JAITRO010000093.1, forward strand.
TGTCAGGGCGAGCGTCGTCGAACACGGCAAAGAGGATAAGGTCATTGTTTTCAAGTACCGCCGTAAAAAGAATTACCGCAGGTTCCGCGGACACAGACAGCGGTATACGGCGCTGAAAGTGGAGTCCATAAACGGTTAGGAAAAAAGTTAAGAGAAAAACGGCTGTCGTCACGGTCAAAAGGGCGGAAGGGGATATTTTCGAGATAACCTCCGAAGGTCACGCCGGGTACGGCGTAAAGGGACACGATATCGTATGCGCCGCGATTTCGGCACTGATGCAATGTCTTTGGATAGGCATGGAAGAAGTGCTGCGGGTTGGGAATTTGAGATGTATCCGGGAACCCGAAACGCCGAAAATATCTTTGGGATGGGATCCCAAAACGCCGGGAACACAGCCGATAGCGTGCGCGGTGGCGCGGTCACTTGAAGAAATAGCCAAATCATATCCGGGACATGTGAAATACGATGAAACCTGAAAATAAGGACGGAAGGCAGAGGGTCTATGAAGTATAAATTCGATATCCAGTTTTTCGCGCATAAAAAGGGGCAGGGAAGCAGTTCCAACGGACGCGACAGCAATCCGCAATATCTGGGCATTAAACGCGGCGACGGGTCGCTCGTCACGGCCGGAACCATAATAGTCCGCCAGCGTGGCACGAAATTCCACCCGGGACGCAATGTCGGACGCGGCAAAGACGATACGCTCTTTGCGCTCGCGGGAGGCAAGGTATCTTTCATCACCAGGGCTAACCGCAAGTTCGTCACCGTGGTTGCCGAAGAAGCGTTTGCCTGAGACGAACGCCGAACCACAGGATCAAAACCTCGGGCGCTGCCCGAACCCGACAGGGAGCAAGCTCCCTGTCGGGTTCTATTATATAAAGGGGGCCGGGGAACTGGTTCCCCGGCGGAGTTTGAGGCAGAGCCTCAAGGTTTTGTCTGTGGGAGGCATTCAGATGAAATTCGTCGATGAAATAACAATTCACGTTTGCGGAGGCAGAGGCGGAAACGGGTGCATGAGTTTCCGCCGGGAGAAATACCGGCCAAATGGAGGCCCGGACGGAGGCAACGGCGGCAGGGGAGGAAGTGTCGTGCTCAAAGCGACTTCCAACCTGCAATCGCTGGCCGATTTCGAACAGCGGCGGAGGTTTGCGGCTGAAAACGGTTCTCACGGCGAAGGAAACGCGAAAAATGGTGCGGCAGGGAGAACGACGACGCTCAGCGTGCCCTGCGGAACCCTCGTCTACGACGCTGAGGACGGAGAAGGCGTCGCCGACCTCGTGGAAGAAGGGGATACTTTTGTGGCGGCCATGGGTGGCAGGGGAGGGCGCGGCAACCGTGTGTTTGCTTCGTCCGCCCGCAGAGCGCCGAGGTTCTCGGAAAAGGGAGAGAGGGGCGAGGAACGTTCTCTGCGTCTCGAACTTAAACTTATTGCCGATATCGGCCTCATTGGCCTTCCGAACGCAGGCAAATCGAGCATTTTGGCGGCCGTCTCGAACGCCGCTCCCAAGATAGCGGATTATCCGTTCACCACGCTTTCCCCAAATTTGGGGGTGCTGAAAACCGACACCGACGCGGTCGTTCTCGCGGATATTCCTGGTTTAATAGAGGGAGCGAGCAGCGACAAGGGGCTTGGAATTTCGTTTTTAAGGCATATAGAGAGGACGCGGCTATTGTTGCACGTCCTCGACCTCTCGTCCTGTGGCGCGGACGACGTGATGCGGGATTTTTTCGTTGTCAGGTCCGAGTTGAAACAGTATGACCCGGAGCTGGAAAAGCGGCCTTGTGTGGTGGTGGGCAATAAAATGGACCTCTGCGGGAACCCGGCGATATATTCGGATCTCGCGGCCCGTTTCTCCGCGCAGGGGATGGATTTCATGACGACCAGTGCTCTTTCCGGCGAAAATATATCGACTCTCGCGATGAGAATAATGGAATTTTCGCTCGCGCACCCGCGCCCGAAGGGTTTTGTCCGCATGTTCGCGGACTGCCGTACGATCGGCATTGACGAGATGAAACAGGGCAGGACAAAAGACAAGGTGCAGATAATTTCGCTCCCGGGCGGCAGTTTCCGCGTGTTGCACGCCCGTCTGGAAAAAGCCGCGGAAAGGTACGACATGTCGCAGAGCGAAAACGTCGCCAGATTTTCATCCCTTCTCAGAAAATACAGGGTGGAAGAACTTTTGGCGGAAGCCGGCGCCGTATCCGGTTCGTCGGTTTCAGTGGGCAGGACCGAATTCGATTTTTACCCCGACAAATATGAAGACTGAGGACGGCCCGCACGGTTCTAAGATCGGAATAATGGGGGGGACGTTCGACCCCATTCATTACGGACATCTTTTTGTCGCGGAAGCGGCGCGCCGCGCTCTGTCCCTCGACAGGCTGATATTTGTGCCCGCGGGCCTTCCCCCGCACAAACATTACGAGGCAATGGCGGCTGCCGAGGATCGTTACGCTATGACGGCGCTCGCTATACAGGACAACCCGCATTTCGAGATATCGCGGATCGAAACCGACAAAACGGGAGTAAGTTACACTTCCGACACGCTCGAAACCTTTGCGCGCCTCTACGGAGGCGCGTATTTTTTCCTGATAATGGGCATGGACTCGGCTCTTGAAATAACCGAATGGCACGACCCTTTTAAAATTCTATCGCTCTCGACGGTTGTAATTGTTGCCCGCCCGGGATATATTCGTGATAAAATAAGGGAAATGGATGAGACGGTCAGGAAATCCCTAATTTTTTTGGATGTCGGCATGATCGACGTCTCGGCCACTGAAATCAGGGATAACGCGCGCGGGGGGAAAAGCGTCCGTTACATGACGCCGGAGGTTGTATGCGATTATATAAGGGATATGAAACTTTACTCCGGCAGGGGGGTTCGGTAGAAAAATGTTCAAGTGGAAAAATATCCTGCTATTTGTCTTGCTCACATCCTTCGCGTTCGTGGTGGGCGCTTACGCGAGGTTCGTTAACATACAGTCTCCCGAACCCCCTGTACACAACATGCCTGACGCTGAAAACGAGAGTGCGGAAGAGGTCCCTCAGACCGAAAAGCTGGACATTTCGGGACGTATAAATATTTTGGTCCTCGGCGAGGATAACGTCGAGGGGTCGAGGCGTTCCGACACCATATTGGTGGCCACGCTTGATATAGACAGCGAAAACATGAGAGTGCTCTCCATCCCGCGGGACACCAGGATGAACATCCCGGGTTACGGATCCCAGAAGGTAAATCACGCTTACTCTTACGGCAAAACAGAGCTGGTCCGCGAAACAGTTCAGCGTTTTCTCGGAGTGCCCATTTCATATTACGTGAAGATAGACTACGACAACTTTCCAAAACTCGTCGACCTGGTCGGAGGCGTCGATATTTTCGTCGGCAAATCCATGAAATATTCCGACAGACGAGGGCATCTTGAGATAAATATCCCTGCGGGCAAGCAGCGAATGAACGGGGAGACCGCGCTGAAATACGTGCGCTTTCGCAAGGACGCGCGGGGCGACATAGGTCGCGTCCACCGTCAGCAGCAGTTTCTGAAAGCCATGCTCCACAGGATGTACGAGCCGGAGAACCTGTTGCGTTTTTCAACGATAATCGACGAAATCAAAAAAACCGTTGGTACGGACGTGAGCCCGAGCATGATCTTGCAACTCGGGTATTTCGTAAAAAAAATGGACAAGCAGACGGATAAGATTTTCTTCATGATGCTTCCGGGCACCGCCTCGCTGATAGACAATCTCAGTTACTGGATGCCCGACACAAAGGCAGTGAAGGCGTTTCTCAAAGCGGACGCGGCCCAGTTGAAAACCATGGTGGCGGAAGCCCAGCGTCAGAAATCGCCCGACCCGCTGCAGGCGGTAAGCGGAGCAGACGATTATTCGGCCGACTATCCCGACGGGGTCAAACCTGTGCAAAAAGTACAAAAAGCGGAAAATAAACAACACGACGCTAACGCCGCGATGGCGTCGCCGACTCCCAAAACAGTCTCGGAAATTGTGGCCGGGATGCCGCAGGCAGTGGCGGTATTGAATGGCACCGGCAAAAGCGGGGTAGGTTCAGCGGTGGCGTCTCATTTGCAAAAAATGGGAGTCGATGTGCGTCATGTCGGCAACGCAAAACATTTCGATTACAAAAGCAGCAACATCATCTTCCCCGCGGATCTGGAGAAAATGGAGAACGGCAGGCTCGCCGCCCAGTATTTGGCGGCTTTATGCGGCATTAGTTCCGCACTGGTGAAGCAGGATAGACAGGCCCAGTTTCCCTCGCTGATAATCGGCCACGATTTCGAAAAACTGGTAAAACGCCTCGAGGAAAGTTACGTACAACTGCAATAACCATCGAACCTATAGTTAAAGGATTAGGAGAATTGATACATGCAAGAAGAAGAAAATAATCTTTCCAAGGAATATATGCCGATCATCAAAGCGTTGCAGAACAAACACGCTTTGGACATAATCCTCATTGATTTGAGAGAGGTATCCGGTTTTGCGGACGCTTTCGTGGTGGCAACGGCGCGCTCCGAGATCAACGCGTCGGCGCTGATGGATGCGGTCACGGAAGCGCTCGATGACATGGGAATCAGCTATAAAGTGGAAGGCGCTGAGAGTTCGCGCTGGAAACTGATAGACGCCGGAATCGTCATCATCCACATATTCAGCAAATCCGGCCGAGAGTTCTACGACCTTGAACGCCTATGGGGAGACGCCCCGACCCTCAGATTCGAATCCGAAGAATGATCCCGTAAATCACGCGCACACCTGATGATGCAATAGCTGTTGTAGCATATGGGAAATTTATCATTGATTATCGGCATGTCAAGCCGGAAACAGCGCGCCTGTGCTATCAATACAGCCATCCACGATGGCAAATCATCACCAAACGGAACCGAAACTGGCGTGACGGAGAGGCCCCGAAATAGTTTCATAATAGTAAGGAGATGATTGCTATGCCAAAAGTGACTATAGCTATTCTGGCATATTACGAAGGAGGATTGTTAACCGAGGCTATTGCCAGTGCCTTGGCTCAGACATATACCGATATAAAAGTAGTGGTTTATGACGATTGTTCTTCATATGACCTGAAGAAAGAGGTAGACGCGTTTAACGACCCCAGGTTGTATTATGTACGCAACGAGAAAAACCTTGGTGTTTGGGCCAACCCCAACAAGGCGATGGATTTATGTGACACGGAGTATCTTCATATCTTTCATGGAGATGACATTATGTTTCCCTGGATGATCGACGAATGCGTGTCAATAATGGAGGACAATTCCGATATTGGCATCGTCGCAACGTCGTACTGGTTTCTGGAGGGATCGTACCCTCATCCGACGGAAAGACCGGAAAGAGCCGGCGTTCTGTATGGGCCGAGAGAGTATATATGGGCTAATTGCAAAGGTGTATTTAGTTTCGGTCCGCTTGTATCATCGACAGTTCTGAGGAAAGATATATTACACAGGTATAACTTGCGGTACAGGCCAGATTCGGGACTGGCCGATTTTAATTTTTTTTGCGAGGCAAATCATTTAGGTGTGAGCATTTACATTTCGAAAATTCCGATGGTAGCGTGGAGAAAACATTCATCTTCTGCTACTAGTCAAGCTGTAGAGGGAAAGAACGCATTTAATACGATGCATGATTTTGCCGCCAAGCAGAATTTTCTGCTGTCACTTGATACTTCGTACGTTTGTTCGAATGTCGTAAAAGAACAGCGTGTCGCAACCGCGGTGGTGAATGCAGCTAAAAGTAATGTGACGGGAGAGTTCTTAAACGAGTTGAAGTGTAAATTTGCCAAAGAGGGACTGAATATATCGGACGAAGTCTTTGCCGAAGCCGTCACCACCGGCGTGGTTTCGCGTTTTGCGCGCCCTCTGGGCATTGGAGAGATGTCTTTTGGCGATTATTTCAAGGAACGGCAATCGTGTCTTGAAAGAGGCTTGCGGCTTTCGTCCGAAAAAGAATTGCAGTATTTCAGGATGTACATAATGCCGAGACGAAGTGCCAGGGTAATGCGCTTTGCCGCGGTTTGACGCTTGAGAAAAGCGATTTTTATATAAGATGCAAATAAAATCAGTCATGGAGATGTTGCTATGCCTAAGGTGACTATAGCTATTTTGGCATATTATGGAGGAGGATTGTTGACCGAGGCTATTGCTGGCGCCTTGGCTCAAACATATACCGACATAAAAGTAATTGTTTATGACGATTGTTCTCCATATGACCTGAAGAAAGAAGTAGATGCGTTTAACGATCCCAGGTTATATTATGTACGCAACGAAAAAAACCTCGGCGTTTGGGGCAACCCCAACAGAGCGATGGATTTGTGTGATACAGAGTTTCTCCATATTTTTCATGGAGATGACATTATGTTTCCCTGGATGATTGATGAATGCGTGTCAATAATGGAGGACAACTCTGATATTGGCATCGTCGCAACATCGCACTACTTTTTGGAGGGATTATATCCTCATCCGAAGGAGAGACCGGAAAAAGCCGGGGTTTTGTATGAACCGAAGGAGTATATACGGGCTTATTGTAAAGGCGCACTTAGTTACTGTCCAGTTGTATCATCGACGCTTCTGAGAAAAGATATATTACACAGATATAACTTGCGATATAGGCTGCTGAATTCATGTATTGTTGATGTCATTTTTTATTTAGAAGCAAACCATTTGGGTGTGAGCATTTACCTCTCAAAAATTCCCCTGGTAGCACGGAGAAAATATTCGCTTTCTTACTCCGCTCAGGCCTCAAAGGGAATTAACGTATCCCGTGGCATATGTAACGTATCCATTCAGATATGTATTTTTACCGACATACAAAATTTTCTGCTGTCGCTTGATCCTTCGTACGTGTGTTGTGATTCGAATGCCGTAAAAGAAAAACGCGTCGTAACTTCAGTAACTTCACTGGTGAGTGCCGTTAGAAATGATATTACTGGGGAATTCTTGAATGAAGTGAGGCGTAAATTAGCTGATGAGGAGGGGATGAATATATCGGACGAAGTCTTTGCCGAAGCCGTCACCACCGGCGCGGTTTCGCGTTTTGTGCGTCCTTTGGGCATTGGAGAGATGTCTTTAGGCGATTATTTCAAGGAACGGCAATCGTGTATTGAAAGAGGTTTGCGGCTTTCGTCCGAAAAAGAATTGCAGTATTTCAGGATGTACATAATGCCGAGACGAAGTGCCAGGGTAATGCGTTTTGCCGCGGTTTAACATAAAATTTGTGCTGCCTATGCAATATCTTAAAATAATCAAGCGATAGGGGATAAAATATGTTTCTGCCTTCGATAAAGAAGCAAATAGCGATCATGATGGCCGGTTTTGCAGTCTCAGGCGAGTCCGATATGGAAATAACGTTTCTGACATCTTCGGCTTTGATCACGGGCAAAGTCCCAAATCAGGAGAATATGGAAAAATTTGACGCGTCACTTCTTGCGGTTATGGCTGCGAAAGCGTCATTGGATAGCCGTACCGTGATAGAGGCGCTAAACAACTTCGATGTCGAGTCGATAATAAACGCGAACCACTTGAAGGAGACGAGTGACTTTCAAGCGGACAGGTCACAAGGAAGAGGGCATCCATTTTGGGATGTAAAGGCGGATCGCGCGGAAAATTCAGGGAATGTGGCCGAAACAAGTTCGAATGACGGGTTTTTAACGTTGACGGACGTAAAGATAAGAAACCTTTCCGGGGATTGCGTCAAGGAATTTCCTTCTTTTACCATTTTCTTCGATCAAATTGCCGGCGTGACGCTTGAAAAAGAAGTTAAAGTTTAAGAGGCTGAGATGGAAGAAAGTATAATGACCGATTACCAGATGAAAACGATTATCCGTATGCTTATAGACTTGTTGGGCACAAGTATTACAAAGAAGAAGCGAAAAAACGGTTGAAAAAACTACTTAACATCACAGAAGGATGAAGATGAAGAATAAACATTGACATACTCCCACGACTTTAGTCGTGGGAGTATGTCAAGACATCATTCATCACAGCGTTTCATATAATCGTCCACAAAATCCGAGAACTTCGCTAACCCAATGCCGAAGGTGTCTTTGCCGAATCCTATGCGAAATCTGTTGAGATTGACCGAAAAAAGCCGGTCGGGTATTATCATCAAACCAGCCTCTTTTATGCAGCGATTGCAAAAATCGCTCGCGAGCCTGTCGCCGAGAAGCTTTGGGAACGCTGTCGAACCGGCGTCGGGAGGCGTCCATTCGAACCATTGGCCGTAACTTTTGAAGTAAGCTTCCGCTAATTTAACGTTCTTCTGGATGATTTTCCGGTTTCTCAGCGTTATCTCCTGGATGTTTCGGAAGAATATTATCGCCAGTATCTCGGACGCCGCGTTTGGACAAAGCGATATGTAATCTTTGTAAGCCAGGAAATCGGACAGCACTGTGTTGTTTTGTGAGACTATCCAGCCCACTCCTAAACCCGCGAATCCATTACGCGTGAGCCCCCCCACTGAAACGGCGCGGTGATAGATGTCCGCCATCGGCGATATTATCGCACCCGGATCGCGTTCAAGGCCGCGATAGCTTTCCTCGCTGAACACCCATGTCCCCATCTTATCCGCTATCTGCGCTATCCGGTACAGTTCCGTCTGTACGGGAGCGTAGCCGGTGGGGTTATTGGGGATATTCATTATTATCATCTTGGTCTTGGGTGAAATGGCCTCGTTCAAAAATTCCACGTCAAGCTTCCAGCCCCAATTAGTCGCCTCCAATTTCCATGGGACGACCTTACAGCCAATTGCCCTGGGTATCTCATGGAGAGAGGGTATCGCCGGCTCCATCACTATCACTTCATCGCCAGGGCCCAGCATCGAGTTCAGAACTATAAACGTTCCCTCTTCGGGACTTGCTTCTATAACATCCCCCGGGCCGATTTTTTTGTATCTGCGGGCTATGGCCGCCCTCAATTTAGGATGTCCCTTGAAGTCAGTATGACCGATATGGAGATTTTCCCACATTTTAAGGCATTCGTCGTCCGCGCGTCCAAGAAGATCTTTCATATCGAACCCCTGACACGTGGAGTCGCTCAACTCTAAAGATACATTCTCATTATTCCGGGCAAACAATCTTTCCACCTTGAATTCATTTAATTTCATGGAATTCCCCCCTTTACTTCGTAAATATTTACGTTTTGGAGTAATAATCAACCCACTTACACATTCAATATACATCATGGCCCGTTTTTTCAATAATGCTTTGTAACTATTCAGTTGTGCGCGAAATAGCTGAAATTCAAGCTTTATGTAGGTTTTCCCATGAAACTATGAGCATAACGCTAAAACTCATAAACCCTGTATATAAGCCGCTTTTCGTGTTTTAGCCCTGCTCTTGCCGCGGAAAATAGCGATTTTCGATATCTTGTGAACTTCGTATTTTAGGGAGTTTGGCGCGACTGGATGGAGTTACGCAATGCTTTTATCCCGCTCGAACGAGCAAGCGTCAGACTGCGGGCAGCGTTACAAACAGCTCAAAGCCGTTTCCAAAAGGCTGAGCAGATCATTCTCTATCTCTTCGTCGTAAATTCCTTTGCGGAAATTTTCCCGGACGGAGTCGCGTTCTTCATCGGAGAGCGCATTCACTATCAAGCCGGTCACTTTCGACGGCGTTTCTATGTAAGCGCCGTCAAGGACTTTGCCGTCGGGGCGCAGGACGAATATCGCCGGTATATTGGTACGCCCGGCGCGGGACTCGATGAATTCGCGGGCTCCCGGCGTGCCGTTCCTAGGTATATACCTGGCCGTCACATAAGGGTTGACGCGAGACGCGGTTTCCGTGAAAGGATACGCCGCCGTGCAGTCAGGACAGTAGGTCATACCTATCATGAGTAAAACCAACGGGCGATTGATTTTTTTCACGCCTTCGATAAACCTCTCCGAGATATTGCACGAACGCATCCGTGACTCGATGGCATCTATATATTTTTTTTCTCCGCTCCTCTTGTATTCCTCAAAACTGACCGAAGCTTTCAAATTGACCCTTCCAGCATCCGGCGAGAAGAAAACGTCTTTGCCGTAAGACGCGAAGGTTTTCTCGGCGAACGATAACGATATCAAAAATATAAATACCGACGCGAGACGATACATTTTGTTCAACCTCTTTTCGTATCAAATACTCCTCTATTTTACCAAAAATATCCGCATTTTACCAAATTTTTTAAAAATCGTTATAAAATATGATGTCTTATAATTATGATAACAACTCGATACTCAGCCGGCTACAGATAACCTATCGGAATGGCCGTGACCTTGTCCGACAATGGAATATCGTTCTCGCGTAGACAGATGACAGCTCCGGGACCGACCGGTTTGCGGAGAGAATCGATGGCAGTGAAACTCTTTGCCGCTGTCAGCGACGGTGTGGCGGTTTTTTTGACCTCCGCCGGGTACAGCGTCCCATCGCGCTCGAACAGGAAATCGACCTCCCTTTGATCCGCGTCACGGTAAAAATAAACGGACGGCTGTCTGCCGTTGTGCCAGTAGCTCTTGAGGATCTCCCCAAAGACGAAGGTCTCCAGAACGGCTCCGTTCATGGCGCCCGCTTCCAAGCTTTTCGGCGAATCCCAGCCGGTGAGAAACGCTGCCAATCCCGTGTCCAAAAAATACAGCTTTGGGGTCTTGATTATGCGTTTTGTGATATTGTTACAGTAAGGTTCGAGAAGATACACGAGACCGGACGCGCAAAGAACCGACAACCACGACTTGGCTGTCTTGGGGTCAATGTCGACGTCACGGGAGAAATCGGCGTAATTTAGAAGTTGAGCCGTCCGTGCCGCTGCCGCCCTCAGAAAATTGTAAAATGCGATATTGCCGCCGATATTCGCGATTTCCCTCACGTCGCGCTCGATATAGGTGCGCGCGTAGGAATTGTAAAAAATATCGCGAAGACGGGCCGGATCGGATAGAAATCCTGGAAATGAACCGAGCCATATCCTCTCGTATACGTCGCCAACCCTGGACGACACGGCACATGTGCGCGCATATTCGATCCATTCGGGCGTCGGCAGGAAGGGTCTTGAGTTTTCGGCGTTTCCTGAAATTTCCCTGGAGGACAGTCCCAACATGTCGACGACGGCCACCCGCCCGGCTAACGACTCCGTAACGTTCTTCATCAAATGATACTTCTGGGAACCCGTAAGCCAGAAATCTCCCATGTTCTTATGGCGATCCGCGTGGATTTTTATGTACGGAAAGAGGTTTGGTGCATATTGAACTTCATCTATAAAGATCGGCGGCTTGTACGTCTGGAGAAAAAGCGCCGGATCGCCGGACGCCAATGCCCTGGCGTCAATGTTGTCGAGTGTGACGTAATTGCGCGGCGAGGCGGCGCACATCTCCAGCAGGGTCGTCTTTCCCACCTGACGCGGTCCCGTCACGAGCAGGACAGGAAATGATTCGGAGATGTCCAAAACGAGTTTTTTCAGCGTTCTTTCGTACATAATCTCATCCTTTCGTGTAATCAGGAGTAATATTCCATATTATACTGAAAGGTGAAAAAGTCAAGGCGCAATGTCTTGTAATTACAATAACCTCATAAATCTTGGCTCGATATTCTGTAAAACTCCTGTTCACGGGCGCGAATATTTGCGCTAGAATAATCGCTCGGTTACGGCTCAAAAATACGGATCGAAATGGGGACTTGGCAATGGTTTTGCGAAAGGCGATATTCGTAGGTCGGTAAAATGCCTTTATGGGGTTTCCTCGTCTCTCTTCTGGTGGCTTTTATGTGGGCAGTCTCCCCTATCTTGCAAAAAGAAGGCTTGAAATACAGCACGCCCAACGAAATACCGGCCGTGCGTTCGATATCCTTTTTTCTGACGATGGCCGTGTTCATGCTGGTGACGCAGCCCGGAAAAATGCCGTTTATGACCCCGAAACTTTTCGCCGGACTTCTCGTGAGCGTGGCGCTCTCCACCATGATGGGCGACCTGTTTTTCGCCATGTCGATAAATAAAATCGGGGCTTCGCTCGCCGTGTCGATCAGCTCTTCCTATCCGCTGATCGCGGCGTTTGTGTCAATTTTCGTGCTTCACGAACACATCAAACCTCTCGTATGGTTCGGCACTGTTTTTATAGTTCTTGGGATCGTCATCATCAAGCTGGACGCGTCGCGTCAGGAAAAAATGAAAACCGGCTTCGTCGTGGAGGATTTCGAGGAGATGCTCAAGAGAAGGGCCAATACGCGGAAGGGAATATTGTTCGCTTCCATTTCCGCGTTGTGTTCCGGGATAAACATACCCTTTCTTAAACTGCTGATGGATAAGGGTGGGTGGAATCCGATCGAAAGTTATTTTCTGCGCGCGGCTGTTTTTTTCTTCATGGCCTGGACCATACGCGAAATACAGCACCGCTTCATCCCGTCGTCCATAAAGGATATCGAGAAACTGCCGCTGTCGACATGGATATATTTCCTGTCGAGCGGCGTGGTGGGAATCGCTCTGAGCGGGGTGCTGTTCGGCGTTTGTATAGTTCGGTTCCCCGTTTCCGTGGTGACGCCGATAACCGCTTCAAGTCCTTTCATGACCGTGATATTGTCGCGAATATTTCTCAAGGAACATCTTTCACGGGTTCAAAACGCCGGAATAGCGCTCGTGATCGCGGGCTCGATATCCGTCAGCCTGTGACGTCGAGTTTGTGGTTTGGGCCGGTTTGATGCGGGATATTGATTCCCTGGGCGGCGTCTATTTCGTGGTTCGCCACCAAAGGTTCCGGCATGACCACGGGCTGTCCTTGCACGATCGACACCACCGCGTTATGAACCGCGTTCAGCGTTTCGGGCGACAGATGTTCTATTTCGGCGGGAGGACGCGCCTCCCCCTTCAACACGTACCAGTCGTCCAGTATGGATTCGACGCCGTCCATGAACTCCACCGAGGCCTCAGCGAACATGCGCTCATAATACTCGACCAAATCCTGATTATCGTTGGATTTCGCGGTATCTATCCTGTTGGAGAGCGTATCGAGCCTCACTATGAGTTTGTCCGTATTCAGGGCCGTCCTCCTTATCCGCTCTTCCACTTCTTCGTTAATCGCCATTAAACCGCCTCCCCTTTGACGAATTTCAGAATATCATCCGCTATTTTCCTCGAAGCTCCTCTTTCACGAGTACATTCGAGAAAAGCCCGCGATATTTCATTTAACTTTTCGGGCGATTCCAGAAGCCCTACGGCCATGCGCGCCACCACGTGCGGGCTTATGATACCTCTTATTTCAGGCGCTATCATCCGTCCGGCGATCTTATTGGGCAGCGACAAGACGCTTGTTTTCTCGTTCATCCTTTTGACATATGCCCGCTTCAAACGCCGGAACCCGGGAAAAGTATGCGGGATGACTCCCATAAGTCCGTCTAAGGGAAATTCATCCGCCCGGTCGAGCGGCAATACCATTATGAACGGGACAAAGAGCGCCGCTGCCTGCAGGTTATTTGTTCCCGGCACCGCGATGGCCAGTTTTGAACAATTCAGGGCTTCGAGCGTCATATTCCTGACGACGAGGGCAGTCCGCCCTGGGGCAATGTCTATCTCCCTGATCCTGTTTTCCCCTCTCCAGCTTATCCCGGAGTCATCGAGGGTTTTTTGAACCACTTCCTCCAGCACGGTGGGGGCGAGAGGGAAAATTACGCGCAAATCGGGGAAACGCGCGGCGACGATCTGCGAGACCCTGACGAAAAGAGCAAGGCTTCCCGTGTACTCGATCGGCCTGCTGCCAGTGAGACAGGACATCACGGGAGCATCGGGCGGCAAATCGAGAAATTCCCTCGTCTCTTCCTCCGTCTCGTTCAAGACCACGCTGTCGAGTGCAAGGCTGCCCACTACCCTGAACCGCCGTTCGTTGACCCCCCCTCTTTTCAGGCGTTCCGCGGATTTAGCGTCCGGGGCAAAATATCTGTCGACGAAAAATTTCCACCTGGGACGGGAAGTGTAGACCCACAACGGGCACTTTATCACTTTCGACAGATAGACCGAAAAAGCGACGTCTCCCCCGAGATGCAGCAAGAGCCGCTTCCGGGCAATTCCGCCGGGTTCTTTCTTGAGTTCCTTTATTCGTCCTAAAGAGAAGCACCTATCCGCTCCGCTCGCCGAAGCGAGCGCCATTTCCTCTCCGCTCGCGTACTGACAGGGCAAAAGCACCATCGTTATCCTGCATTGCCATATTTTCGCGCGCAGTTCTCTGATGACGGGAACTGCCCACCCTGAAATTTCCCCCGGCGAATTTGCCGTTATGAAAATATCAGCGGAGATATCGCCAAGCTGTGCGGACATTCGAACATACCCTGCCGCTCTTTCAGCGCGGCCAGTAAGGGTTGAGCTTCCGCTCCTCACCTAAAACGGTTGACGGCCCGTGTCCCGGATAAACGGCGAGCGAATCGGGCAGAGACTCCAGTTTTTTCAGGGATTCGATAAGAGCGGCTTCATCCCCGCCGGGCAGGTCTGTGCGCCCGACGCTGCGCGCGAAAAGCGTGTCGCCCGAGATGAGCAGCGCGTCGGGTTCCTCTGTAATATAGAAACAGCAGCTGCCTCTCGTATGTCCGGGAGTGTGGATGACCTCGATTTTCATGCCGCCTATTTGTATGATGCCGCCGTCCGGGAGCAGCGAATCGGCCGCTTTGAATTCGGAAGCGCGCCCCATCATCGCCGACAGATTTTTCGACGCGCTCACGAGATAATCGGCATCCTCGGCATGGACGCAAACTCCCTCAAACGCAAGCGTTCTTATCTCGCCAAGCCCCATGATATGATCGCCGTGGCCGTGTGTCAATATCACACGCACGAGACGCAGGCCATTTCGTTCGATATATGCGGTCACGTTCTTCATTGTGCCGCCGGGGTCGATGACCACGGCTTCTTTTTGTTCGTTCGATACCACATAACAGTTAGTCCAAAATTCGCCAACCTGAAAACGTTCGATTTTCATGCGTGTAAACCTCCGTCATTTGTGAGGCATATCTATCGCTGTGTCCAAAATTATGGTCACAGGCCCCTCGTTCACTATTTCCACTTTCATATCCGCGCCGAATATTCCAGTCCGCACTACGATACCCCGCTCGCCCATACGATTCGCGAACGACTCGTAAAGCGCTTTGGCGGCGTCGGACGAAGCGGCGCCCGTAAAAGACGGGCGTCTTCCCTTGCTGCAGTCGGCGTAAAGCGTGAACTGCGATATGACGAGCGCCTCGCCTCCGGCGTCCGAGAGGGATTTGTTCATTTTACCGGCCTCGTCCTCGAACACGCGCAGATCCGCTATTTTATCCGCGATCCAGACAGCTTCGCGCTCCGTGTCCTCCGGCGCGACGCCGACCAGTATGCACATGCCGGGGCCTATTTCTCCTATTATTTTGCCGCCCACCGTCACGGACGAGCGAGATACCCTCTGCGCCACTATTTTCATCGGCAGCCTAATCCCGCGTTATCTCTATCATTCCCCGAATGAGATTGATTCGGGCGATTATCCGATAGAGATGTTCGAGATCCCATACTTGAAGTTCTATGACGAATCTTGTCCTTATTCCGTTCACAACCGAACCCCTGATATTCACGATGGAACCGTCCGTCTGGCTGATAGCGGCTCCAAGGTCGGCGAATACCCCTACCCTGTCGTTCGCCTCCACTTTTATTCGCGCCGTGTAGCGTGTTTCCTTTTTAATTCCCCACATCACCGGAACTTGTTTATCATCGTTGACTTTTTCGACGTTGGGGCAATCGTATCTATGTATGGTGATTCCTCTGGTATGGGTGACGCATCCCGTTATCTTATCGCCTGGAATCGGACAGCAGCAGAATGCCAGGGATACGAGCACCCCGTCCGCGCCCTCCACGATTACCGCGGACTCCGATTCTCTCGTATGTTTGGCGGTCTTTTGCGGTGAAGATACTTCCAAATCCTTCGAGGCGAGGGTATCAGCGCGCATCATCACGCCATGCGCGGTATGATGGCCCGTTCCTATCGCTGCAACGAGGTCTTCGACTCCGCCTAAGCCCAGATCCGACGCCACCCTGCTCAAGAGATGCGTGAAACTGTCGATCGTGCGTCCTTCATTGGGATAGCGGCGCTGTATCTCATGATCGAGCAGCTCTCTGCCTCGCTCTATTTTTTCCTCCCGCTCCGCCCTGTCGATTTGTCTGAAATACGATTTTATCTTGCTGCGCGTCCTGTTCGCCTTGGCGATTTTGAGCCAGTCGCGCGACGGTTTACCCTGAGGCGATGTCAGTATCCGAACATAGTCTCCGTTCTGGAGGGTGTAGTCCATGGGGACTATTTTTCCATGAACCATCGCGCCGATGCACTTGTGGCCGACTTCGGTGTGCACGGCATACGCGAAATCTATCGGCGTCGAGCCTTCCGGAAGCGCGATTACCTTGCCCTGCGGCGTGAAAACTAATACCTCCGTGGTGAGGACGTCCGTTTTGAGGTTGTCGAGAAAATCCGCCGGAGCGGACGTTTCCCCATGTCCTTCGAGCGCCTGGCGTATCCACGCGAGCTTTTTGTCTATCTCGCTCATATCGCCGCCGCGTCCCTTTTTTTCCTTGTATTGCCAGTGCGCCGCGATCCCGTATTCGGCCATTCTGTGCATTTCCCGGGTGCGGATCTGGACTTCGAGGGGATCGCCCCCCGGCCCCACCACGGTCGAATGTAACGACTGATACATGTTTCCCTTGGGGTTCGCGATATAATCGTCGAACTGGCCCCGTATGGGCTTCCAAAGTGTATGCACGATTCCCAGAACTTGATAGCACTCGGAGAGCGTGTTCACGATGACTCTCATGGCGAGCAGATCATAAATCTGTTCGAGCGAAAGGTTTTTCCGGTTCATCTTCTCGTAGATGCTGTAGTAATGCTTTGGACGCCCCAGAATTTCCGCCTCGACCCCGTCTTCAGCAAGGCGCTCGCGCAATATCTCCATGCCCTTCTTTATGACCGTCTCACTTTCGGGCAGTTTTTTGCGCACACGGCGCCTGATATCGTAATACGTTTCCGAATCTATGACCTTGAAAGCCATGTCCTCGAGTTCGCGTTTGATGTGGTAAATTCCGAGACGATGCGCGAGCGGCGCATAAATTTCGAGGGTCTCGTTGGCTATCGCTATCTGCTTTTCGCGCTTGTGCCCGGTGATCGTGCTCATATTGTGGAGCCGGTCGGCCAGTTTTATCAGGACGACCCTGATGTCCTTTGCCATGACCAGAAACATCTTGCGCAGGTTTTCGGCCTGGTATTCTTCTACCGTCCTGAATTGAATCTTACCCAGCTTCGTGACTCCGTCCACCAATACCATAACATCGTCGCCGAATTTGAGCCGCAGTTCCTCCGGCGTCACGGCTGTGTCCTCCAGTACGTCATGGAGAAGCGCCGCCCCGAGCGTCTGTACGTCCAACTGCATATCCGAGAGCACGCTAGCCGCCCCGAGTGAGTGAACTATATAGGGATCGTCGTTGTAGCGAAGCTGCGTGCCGTGGCTCACGGCGGCGAACACGAAGGCGTCCCCGACCTGCATCAGTTCTTCTTTTTGGAGGTATCTAGACGCTCTCCACCACAATTCCTGCCACGCTCTCCGCACGTTCGCGACTCTCTGTTCGGGAGGAATGCGGCCTATATAGCTTTCCATGAGGGCTCTCGAGGACCTGTCGACCCCTCTCGTTTTCAAGGGCGCGGAATCGCGGGAAGATTCTCCTTCGGCCTTGACGGCTATTTCTTCGGTTTCCATGGAATCAGGCGACTTTCACGACGACTTTTTCCAACACTAACTGAAGGCTCTCGCAGTTCTTCCAAAAATTCACCCTGGGCCGATATACCCACCCCGAAAGCGCGCGGCCTTCCCTCAGAAGGTGTTCCGCCGAAAATCCGAGCAACTCTCCTCCGCCGACAAAAATTTTGACGTGGTTGCCCTTCCTGCCCAGCGGCTCCGCGTAAATTTCTCCGCTGTGGGAACAGTAAAGCTTTGGATAAGGGTTGTCCACGCCGAAAGGCCCCAGGTTTTCGGCTTCTCTCCAGGAATCGAGGCTGAGTTTTCCGGGTGACCAGCGGAGGATATCCTCTTTTTCGACGACGCGCTCCGCTTTCGAAAGCATGTCTTCCAATTTTTCGCTCACCTCGCGCCATTTTTCGACCGATACGCTGAAACCAGCTGCCATCCTGTGTCCTCCCCAACTGGTGAGATCTCCGGATATGGACGATAATATCGTCTCCGCGTCGACGCCCGGAGGCACTCGAAGCGTGCCGCGGATCGTGTTTGAATGGGTCGGAGCCGCCAAAACCACCGGAATATCCCTGGAATAACAAATTTGACTCGCCACGCTTGAGAGAACGCCGGCGGGCCAATCCTCTCCGAACATCACATGCCTCTCTCCGATATCCAAACGGCATTTTTCGACGTCGCCCAGAATTTTTGCCGACAAGTCGCGTCTTCGCCTGTTGAGGTCTATCAAGTATTGAACGTCTCCCCATATATCTTTTTTCGGAAAGAAAATTTTCATCGACCTGTCCGCTGTATCGAGACGTCCGGCCGCGTTGAGACATGGGATGATTCTCATCGATAACATGTCCGTGTCAAGCGACTGGTTCTCCAGTTCAACGCCTTGCATCAGAGCCTGCAAACCGGGACGCGTATGGTTTTTCATGACCTGCAGGCCTTCCCGCACTATCGCCCTGTTCACCGGGCTTGACATGGGAACGCAGTCGGCGATGGTAGCCAAAGCCGGCAGGTCGAGACGCTTCACGAGCCATTCGCGGGGAGCCAGTTCGTTTTTCCATGCCCAACTCCACACGACGCCGGCGGCGCAAAGCTTTTTCGCGAGTTCGTTGCCGTTTATGTGAGGATTTATCAGCGCGTCCGCACAAGCGAGTTCTCCGCGGGCAAGATGATGGTCGAATATCAGCACCGGGATGCCGTATTTTTTGGCGGTGTCGGTCGCCTCGACATTTTGCGTCCCGCAGTCGACCACAACGAGCAGGTCGCACTTGCAGCCGGATTCGGCGATCGTCTTGACCACACCTTGATGAAAACCATATCCCAAGTTGTAACGATGCGGTATGTAGTATCTGACGCGCGCGCCCTTCAGGAGTGCGAGTTCAAGCATAAAAGTCGTGGCCGATATTCCATCCACGTCATAATCCCCGTAAACCACGATGCTACTTTCACTCGAAACCGACGACCACATTCGCGCCGCGGCGGCGGATCCATCGCCGATATCCATTTGTTCCATCCAGTAATTCAATTCGGGTTTCATCCAACGTCTCGCTTCCGCCGTCGGCATCCCCGGCTTGACACCTCGCATGGAGAGGAGCGAGGCCGTAAAAACGGAACAATTAGTTTCCAGCGCGACACTGCGAATGGAATCGTCCGGTTCCCACACGCGCAGTCTTTCTTCGAGACAGGAAGGAATCAAATTTCGGATTTCTCCTTATTTTCGATTTCCGCTGCCTCTTGGGCATCATATTCATCCGCGGCCGGTTCCGGTGTCATGCGGATACTTTCCGGAGGCGCCGTTTGCGCGTCCGTTTTCTCCGAAACCTCCGCTGCCTCATGTCCGGTCTCGTCATTTTTTTTGCGTTTGAATATGGATGAAACGAGCGTTTTTACAAAAGACGGCTTAACCTCGGCATTTTTCCGCGATTCTATGTCATCGGATGATTCGGGTTTATCCAAAATGACTTTCTTCTCGGGTTCTCGAGAAAGTTCGGGTTCTCGGGAAGATTCAGGTTCCCGAGAATGCTGAAGTTCCCGATGAGGCTCGGATTCTCGATAAGGGTCGAAATTAACATGGGTTTTGGCGTCGGCCGCATTCACGTATTTCGGTTGAGATTCCTGTAAAGCCGAGGGCTGAACGTCCTCATCACGGTCTTTCCACCCGAAACTGTGGAGCGTGGCGAAAAGGGATTTCCGTTCGTCCTCAAGTTGGACAATGCGTTTTGTCAATTCTTTCGTTTTTCTTCTGTTTTTGATATACGTCTCTATCGCCGCGCAAGTGGAAACGATCCACATTATGAGCGCGCCTAAAGCAAAAACAATTACCTCCCATATCCCTTGGGGAAAAGTCGTCTGAACGCTGAGAAATCTTATCGTTATTTCGGCCGTATTGGACATAGCGTAGACCGCCGACAAAATCATAGCCACCACAATCCCAAGGATATAACTTTTCATTGCGCGGCACATCCTTCCATTATCAAATTATGTTTGGATTATAGCATAAAGAACGTTCCCGGCGAGCGGGCAGGCGGTGTAAATCGCGTGAAAAGCTTTCATGTGGATATATGATGAGTCAGGAGATTTGCTGTTAAACGCAAATCACATTTTGGCGCCATAAAAACGTACCCCCTTTCTCGAATGAGGGGGTACGTTTTTAACTTCACGGCGACTTTTGAACCACAGGTGGTCTTGATGGTTATTGTGATATCAGATCCGGCGGGGCGTTGGCGTCGCCGCCCATGGCGTCCAAAAGGGTCTTAAGCTGACGGGCCGAGTCGGTGAATTCGGATCTGTAGGGGAATTTAGCGCCGGCTTCCTCCGCCAAAGCGTGCGCGGCTGTTATATATCCGCCGCCCCAGAGCTTTTTAATAGCGTCGTTGACGCCGTCGAATATTTTTTCCTCTTCTTCTTTGACCTCCACGTTTTGACTGAACAGCATTTCGGACTCAGATTCGGCCTTGACGATTGCGGTATCCTTCTCCGCGATCAGTTTTTTGAGGTCTCCTATCTCCGCGCTCGCGTCGTCGATAAGTTTTTTGAGACGGCCTATCTCGGCGGTAATGTCCGCTATTTTTTTATTGCGTTCGGCGATTGCATTGTTAAGCTCGTTTATCTTGGCGTTTGATTCTGATATTACTCCACTCAAACGCTCTATCTCAGATTTGGCCTTCTGATCCGTTTGGCCGGCATCCCGCACCAATTTTTGCAGTCTCGCAATCTCTGTCTCGGAATCGCCTGCCAGCTTCGAGAGCCTCGTTATCTCCGTTTTCGCCGAGCCGATCGCGGATTTCTGTTCGTCGATCGTCATGTAAAGTTTGTCCACTTCGGCCTTGTTTCTCGATTGCACACTGATGACGCGTTCTATCTCGGCTTTATTTTCGGCAACTTCTTTTGTTCGGTCGTCAATCTGCTTTTTGAGAAGGCTGATTTCCTCGTTTGATTGCATGATGATTTTATCTTTGGCGTTTAACTCGGATTTCAGGCGTTCGATTTCCGCGGCGGCAGAAGTAATTTCGCTCTCTTTGGCGTCCAGTTGGGATTTCAAGCGTTCGATCTCCCTTGCGGAGGCTGCGTTTGCCTCGGCGCTTTTACCGAGCGCTTGTTCGAACGTACGTTCTTTTTCGGCAAGTTCGCCGCGCAACTTTTCGAGTTCGGATTTTCCAGCGGCGGCAACAGAAGTAATTTCGCTCTCCTTAGCGCTCAGCTCGGATTTCAGGCGTTCGATCTCCTTTGCAGAGGCGGCGTTTGCCTCGGCGCTTTCACTGAGTGCTTGTTCGAACGTACGTCCTTTTTCGGCAAGTTCACCGCGCAGTTTTTCGAGTTCGGATTTTCCAGCGGCGGCGACAGAAGTAATTTCGCTCTCCTTGGCGCTCAGTTCGGATTTCAGGCGTTCGATCTCCTTTGCGGAGGCGGCGTTTGCCTCGGCGCTTTCACTGAGTGTCTGTTCGAACGTAAGTTCTTTTTCGGCAAGTTCACCGCGCAGTTTTTCGAGTTCGGATATTAATGCGGCCGCTTTATTTTCGAGCGAACTCAACTCGCTTTTCAATCTCTCGATCTCCGAGTTGGCGGCCGCGTTCGCCTCAATGCTTTCGCTGAAAGCGGTCTCCCTCTCATTAAGTTCGTTTTGCAGTCTCTCCCTCTCAGATATGGCTGCCGCTGCGGATGCGGTCCTCTCTGAGACAGCTTTCTCTTTCGTCTCGAGTTCGGATTTCAGCCTTTCGATCTCGGCTTTCGCGGATGCGATTGTCTCGTTATTTTTCACATCGTTGCTCACGTGGGAAGCCAGCTCGCTTTTAAGACGCTCGATCTCGCTTTGCGAGGCCGCGACTATCTCATCCTTTTCGGTTTTGTTCTTCTTAATTGTATCTTCGAGCTTTTTGGCGGCCGATTCCGCTGAGGTTAATTTCCCCTCCCGTTCGGCTGCCTCTTTGTTGAGCCTTTCTATCTCGGATTGGAAACTGGCGTGCTCATTGCTGAGTTTGGCGATTTCGGCCGACGAAGTGCGCGACGTGTAAAAAAGCGCGACGAGAACCGCCGCAATAATCAAGACGCATATGGATACTACCGGTGTACTGTGTTCTTTCAGCCATTCTTTCATTTCTTTGTCCCCCTCTCTCGATCACCTGTATGGAAAATTTTTACAACAGCTACAACACATTTACTTCCGCCTCGATAACCCAAAGGATACAAAAAGCAGTTATCTTCGGCGTTCTGGAAAAGATGCCGCGCCCGCCGACGTTCGCCATGTCAAAGTATATCAGAAAAATCTTAAAATAGCGCGCCCGTCGGAGACAATCCCGAATTGATTGACGAACGCGTCGCTGGGGCGGATATTATCCGCCCCAGCGAAATCATAACAAGGAACGGCGAAAAATTTGACAAATCTTCACCAAGGATATTGACTTTTTTAGAAAAGCGTTATATCATAGGATTAATCAGTAAAGGTCAATCATACTGAACAACAGGAGGAGATATAACATGTTTGCGTTGACACCTTTCAGAAACAGCTTAGCTTCAAACGGCCACCGCAGTTCCCTGGTGGATATTGACGACGTTTTCAACAGATTGTTGTGGGCGCCTGATGTGGTTGGAAACAAAAGTTTCAGCAACTTCGACATGTACGAGAAGGACGGCTCGCTTCACATTTCGATCGAAGCACCGGGCGTGAATCCCGACGAGGTCGAAATAAGGATATCGAAGGATCGCGTTCAGCTCAAGTCGAAGAGCGACAGCGAGGAGAAAAAAGAGGGCGCCGACGACGGCAAAACCTGGTACAGCAGAAAATCCGTCTCTTCGTTCAACTATGAACTGTCCCTGCCCTTCGAGATAGATACCGAAAAAGCCGAGGCTTCCTTCGAGAACGGCATGATCTCGATAGCGGCTCCGAGGCTCATAATTTCCGAAAGCCGCGTGCTCTCGCTCAAGAAAGGCTAACTTCGTCCCTACCGACGCGGTAACGCAGGAATTCCTATCGGCGGGGGAGTACCGAAAAACGGGCCTCCCCCGCCGATGTTCGTCATTTCGTGAAAATTATTCTTTCGTTATCTCAAGCGCGACTAACTTGCTGGAGTTGCCTATGGGTACGAACAGCGTTTTCAGGCTGTCGGCGTAAAAAATGTCGCCCGTGCTCTGCTCCAGCGTCATCTCCGCTACATTTTGAGTGGTCGTCGAGTCGATTATTATCACTTTGCCATCCCACCAGTTCGTGACGACGAAATGTCCGTTGTCGAGCCTCACCAGGCCATCCATGTAACCGTGCCGGACTTTATCGCCGACCGACGATACTTTCTTGGTCGCGAGATCCACCACGAGCAGATGAGAGAGCACTTGCGTCGCCCATGTCTCGTCGCCATGTCCCCACGGGGAGACGTACATTTTACCGCCCTCGACGCGCAGACCGTTCGGCCATGTGAGGTCGGGAGTTTCGAGCCATATTTCGGCACTGCCGCCATTTATCGTCCATATCTTGTCGCCCTGGAGGTCGGAGAAGTAGATGACCCCGTCAGGGCCTTCCGCTATGTCGTTGAGCTGCTGAGGTCCTTCGGATTTCGCGGGATATCTCGCGATCACTTCGCCGGTCTTTTTGTCGATCTTGACCAGCGCGTTCACCTCGGCGGTGTAGACGAAACCTTTCGTCACCCACGTGCCGCGCGGCCCAGCCAGGCCCTCTTTCGTGAATTTTTCGGCGATAACCTTGCCGTCAGGCGATATTTTCGAGATGAAACCGTCCTTCGCCGTCCCGGAACCGTCGCCGGTGTTGGCCACCCACAAACAGTTTTCGTCCGCGTCAAAAAATACAGACTCCGGATTTGAAATCGCGCCGCTGCCTTCGAGCGTCCACACCTTCTCGAATTTGTAATCCGCCGCGAAAACGGCCGAGGCTGCCGCGCCGGCCAGCAAGATGGAAAAAATAACGCACAACGTCTTTTTCATTTCAACACGCCCCTTTTTTGTCTGAATTATTTGGCGAACCGCGGCTTACACGCCGCTCGTCCTTGTATTC
The DNA here is from genome assembly GCA_031288335.1 of Synergistaceae bacterium. Taxonomy (GTDB): domain Bacteria; phylum Synergistota; class Synergistia; order Synergistales; family Synergistaceae; genus JAIRKI01. The sequence continues at coordinate 31,154 of JAITRO010000093.1, forward strand.
ATCCTGAGCCTGCCCATGAAAGTGTTCAAGAACACCGCTATGTAAAGTGCCGCTCCAGTGGCTACCGACTGAAAGAACGAGTCGACGCCCATCATCTGCATTCCGTTCAGGAGAACCATTAAGATGAGGGCGCCCAAAAGCGTTCCGGTCATGGTGCCCTCGCCTCCCTTGATGTTCACACCGCCGAGTATGCAGGCCGTCAGGACATTGAACTCCATTCCCGTCCCTATGGTGGGATCGGCCGAACCAAGGCGCGCTACCTGCCAGATTCCCGAGAGCGCGGCCATGACCCCGCTCAGTACGAAAAATATCATCCTGATCTTGACGACGGCAATTCCCGAATAATACGCGGCCAGCTCGTTGCCGCCTATCGCGATGGCGTACTTGCCCAGCACGGTATATCGTTCCAGAAACAGGAACATCGCCGCCACCGCTATGACTATCGGAATGGCAAGCGGTATCCTGCTGCCGAAGAACTTCATGGAATTGAGGATAACGACCGGCTTCAACAGCGGGTCGTTCAGCGGGATAGCCCTGCAGACCATGAAAGCCATGCCCGAGGTGATTATCCACGTCGCCAGCGTCGCCATTATCCCGGGTATCTTGAGTTTTTCCATTATGAAGGCGTTGGCCGCGCCGACAAAAGCTCCCAGAACGCCCACTATCGGAATAGCAAGCCACGCGTTTACTCCCCACAGGCAGAGGTATCCGTAAAAAAGTGCGGAAAGCGCCATCGTGCCGCCCACCGACAGATCTATTCCGCCGGACGCTATCACGAACATCGAGGCGCATCCCAGGATGAGATTGGGCAGGCTCTGCCTGAACATGTTGGTGAGGTTGTACAGTGAGGCGAATCTGGCGTTCCGGCAGGTAAAGAATATGAACATCGCCGCAAGTACCGCCAGAAGCATCAGGTTTTGTCTCGTCGATTTGCTCATGTCCGTCTCTCCCCTACACCCTGACGCGTTCGCGAATGGCGCCGTTCAAGACTATCGCGAGAATCAGGACAAAGCCTTTTATCACGTTCTGAACGTAGACCGTGAGGCCCTGCATGTTCATAATATTGGTCAGCACCGTGATAAAAAGGGCGCCTATGAACATCCCGAACACGGTGCCCCGCCCTCCGTTGATGTCGGTTCCGCCAAGTACCGCCGCTATTATGCAGTCGCTTTCGAGCGAGGGAAATATGCCGCTGTCGGC
>JAITRO010000156.1 GCA_031288335.1 Synergistaceae bacterium
CCCCCCCCTCCCCCTGCCCCCCCCCCCCCACCCCCCCCGGCCCCACCCCACCACCTACCATTTTTTCTTATTTTCTTCTCGGGGCGGCGGCCCCCCCCCCCCCCCCCGGGCTCGGGCAGCGCCCGAGGTTTTGATCTTGTAGTTTAATATGAAAGCATTTTTTCCGGTCACTTGAGTCCCAATATTCCCCTGCTCTTTTTTCGCAGCCGCGAGATCATTTCGAGAGCTTCGATCGGCGTCATGCGGTTTGGGTCGCACTGAGAGAGTTCCTCTATCACTCCTTCGCGCTCGGTGTCGAAAAATATCTCCTTTTGCACGTTTTTTCTGGATATCTCGGATAACGCCGGCCGCGAATGCCCCGACGATCTTTCCAGTTCGTCGAGTATCTCCTGTGCGCGCGTCACAACTAAAGAGGGCACCCCGGCAAGACGCGCGACCTCCACTCCATAAGACCTGTCGGCCGGGCCTTCCACCACTTTGTGCAGAAACCTGATGCCGTTTTTGGATTCCTCCACCGCCATGCTCAAGTTCACGAGCTGAGGCAGCGACAGGTTCGTGAGTTCGTGATAGTGAGTGGCGAAGAGCGCCTTTGCGCGCCCTTCGACGTTGAGGTCGAGGAACTCCAGCACCGCCCACGCTATGCTCATCCCGTCGTAGGTCGACGTCCCCCTCCCTATCTCGTCAAGTATCACGAGGCTGCGGGGAGTGACATGACGCAGTATGTTGGCGGTCTCAACCATCTCCACCATGAACGTGCTGCGGCCCATGGAGAGTTCGTCGCGCGCTCCGATTCGGGTGAAAATCCTGTCGATGAGCCCTATCCGCGCTTCCTCCGCCGGAACGAACGAACCCATATGAGCCATGAGGGCCGCGAGCGCCGCCGTCCTGAGATACGTCGATTTCCCGGCCATGTTCGGACCGGTGATCACCGCTATGCAGCCGGAATCATGCTCATCGGGGTTGAGCGCTATATCATTGGGCGTGAAAGGCAAAGTCGTTTTGGAGCGTTCTATCACCGGGTGACGCGCCCCCCTGATTTTGAAAACCCTGCTTTCGTCCATCTTCGGCCTCACGTACGAATTATCCCGCGCGACCTCGGCGAGAGAGCACAGGACGTCGAGGGCGGCTATGGCCGACGAGGCGTCCATACACGAAGCGCTGTTCCCGATAACCCGAGAGACCATCTCTTTGTAAATCGCTTCTTCCCGAGCGCCGATGTCCTGTTCCGCCCTGAAAATGCGGCGTTCTATTTCCTTGAGACGCTCATTCACAAATCGTTCCCCGCCGCTCACCGTCTGGCGTCTCACATAATCGAGCGGGGCTTTGTCGGCGAAATTCTTCCCCAACTCCATGTAATATCCAAACACGGAATTTTTGCCCACTCTGACCTTGAGCCCAGTGCGCTCTCGCTCGGAAGCCTCGAATATCTTCAAATTTTCCTCGGCGTGCGCTATCGCGTCGCGGTAGTCGTCGAGTTCGGGATCGAAACCGTCGCGGATGACGGCGGAGGTCATGTTCCTCGGCAGGTCGGCAATCAGGGCCTTTTCGAGCAAAGTCCGCAGATCCGGCAGATCGTTAACGTCGTGAAGTATCGACTTTAACCCCGAGAATTCGGCATTCTCCAGGGCGGCGCGAATTTCGGGCAGCGACGAAAGCGTATCCCTCACGACGCCCAGGTCTTTCGGGTTTCCGACCTTCATAGAGAGACGGGATATGGCCCGTTCCATGTCGCCGCACCTCGAAAGCGCCGCGGCGAGTTTTCTCCTGACGGGGTTGTCGTCGACCAGAAACTCCACGCAATCGTGCCTGAAGGATATCTCGTCGAGCCGACGCGACGGATGCGATATCCAATCACGCATACGCCGCCGGCCCATCGGCGTCTTGCAGCGGTTCAAAACGGAATAGAGGGAAGGCCCGGTGGAGTCGAACAACTCCAGATTGGTCCGCGTCGAGTGATCCAATATCAACATGCCGTCGGGGAGGATGGGGTGTATCTCGTGCACGTGCTCTCCCCCTCCGAACTGGGTCTCTTCGAGATACCTGAGCACGGCCGCGGCGGCTCCTGACGCCGGATCGTCATCCTCCAGGCCCATCGTGTGAAGGGTGGGGATATTCCATCGCTTGCAAAGCCACCCGGCGCCGTAAGACACGGAGAATTCGCCCCGCTCCCGGGATACGACCGTTGGGCGCGCATTGGCCCCCTCCGGCCAGATTTCCGCGAAGGTGCTTTCCTGCCCGCGCGGCACGAGAATTTCCTCAGGAGAGAACATCATGATGAGGGAGATGGCCTCGTCGGCCGCGAAGGTGCCAGCTTCGAGCTTCCCCGCGCCCGAGGTGAGAAAAGCTATCGAGGTGTTCTCACCTTCAAAATGGGCGGCCGCGAGACGTCCTTCCTCGTGAGAATCCTGCGGCACGTAGGTGCCAGGCGTGACGACGCGGATCACTTTCCGTTCGACCAGATTCTTTCCGTCGGGTTCCGTCACTTGATCGCAGATGGCCACTCGCAAACCGGCCGATATGAGACGTCCTATGTAGGCGTCAAGAGCGTGGTGCGGAACTCCGGCCATCGGGATCGCCCTGTCCTGGTCACGTGCCGTGAGCGTGATGTCCAAGATCTTCGACGCTTTGACCGCGTCGTCGAAAAACATCTCGAAAAAATCCCCCATGCGAAACAGAAGAATGCAGTCCGGGTATTTGTCCTTCCACTCAGCGTACTGCGTGAGCATAGGGGTCATTTTTATGCCTTCCGGCAGTTTCAACTCAAAAACCTCGCCATTCCCGAACGCTCCAACTTTCAGAACAGGGCGTCTTTAATTTTCAGCGATATCTCGGCCGGCGCTTTTGGGTTCTCCGGAATCGAGATAATTCTGCAGCAAAACCGCGGCCGCGACCTTATCGACCGTGCGCCTTCTCCCGGCGCGGGAAACGTTGCCCTCCAGCAGTGCCCGGTTCGCTATCACGGTGGTAAATCTTTCATCCCACATGACAATCTCCACATCGGGGAAACATGCCCTGAGATTTTTAACCGTCTCTTCAACATGCCTTGCCTCAGGCCCGTAACTTCCGTCCGTGCGGCGCGGCATCCCCACGACTATCTTCCCAACGCCGCGTTCGTCCAATATCTTCGAAAGGTCTTCCATCCAGCCGTCTTTCGCCGGCAAGACCGATACTCCCTGCGCGAATATGCCGGTTGGGTCGCTAGCCGCCACGCCTATCCTCACTGTTCCTATGTCAAGAGCTATGATGTTTCCTTTATGGCTCATCAATCTTTTGAATATCCTGTCTGACCTTTCACTATTCTTTCCGCCGATTCGAGAGCCTCCGCGAGGCGCGATATGTCGCCGCCCCCGCCCTGTCCCATTGACGGTTTCCCGCCTCCGCTCCCGCCAATTGCCGAGGAAATTTCCCGAACCAGATTTCCGGCGTGCACCCCGTGTTTCACGGCCGAGTCCGACGCCATGCATATGAGCGACGCCGCGTTGCCCTCGATTCCGGCCAGCATCAGGACGCAATCCTTCTCCAGTTGTTTCAGCCTGTCCCCGATCCGGCGCAGCATATCGCGCGACGCGCCTTTGAAGTCGGCGGCAATCAGCAGAATATCGCCGATTCGCACCCCTTTTTGCAGTATCTCGCCGGCCGATGAGAGCATATCAGAAAGAGCCAGTTCCTGATTCCTGCGCAGCAACGATTTATTTTCCTCCTGAAGGGCTTTGAGCTTGGCCATCGCCGATTCGGCGTCTGTCTCCAGGGCGTCGCAGACCGAGCGCGCGAAATCGGCGCTGTCTTGAAAGACGGCCAGAGCCGCGGCTCCGGCGACGGCCGTTATTCTGCGCACACCGGCTCCTATGCTCTCGTCTCTCAGTATCTTGACAACGCCTATCTGTCCTGTGGCGCTCACGTGAGTGCCGCCGCACAATTCCGTCGAAAAGCCTTCTACGTCGAGAACCCGCACGACTTCGCCGTATTTTTCCTCAAACAGCGCCTTGACGCCGAGTTTCCTGGCGTCCGCGTAATTCATGACCCTTGTCGTCACTGGAAGATCTGCCAGCACCTGCGCGCATATCATCCGTTCGACCGCGTCAATCTGTTCCCTGGCGAGGGCAGCAAAGTGATTGCAGTCGAATCTCAGAAAATCAGGCGACACAAGGGAGCCGGCCTGCCGCACATGAGGTCCGAGGACGCGGCAGAGCGCCTCGTGCAGCAGGTGCGTCGCGGTGTGGTGCCGCCGTATGGCATCGCGCCTCTCCCTGTCTATCGCGGCCTCGACCGTCATTCCGACGGCCAGCCTTCCGGTCGTCACCCTGCCTGAGTGAATGACGA
>JAITRO010000236.1 GCA_031288335.1 Synergistaceae bacterium
TAACGGCATTGACGAAATATTTTGGTTCCCGCCCGGCTAAATCCTCGGTGGAAAGCACTTTCGGCGGAAGCCGGAAAAGTTTCGTTTGGATAGTGCGTAATAATAATCTGAACGCGAGAGTCGAGCTGTTTGTTATATATGACAGACGCAGTCTTGCCCCAAACAGCATTACACGTTTTTTATGGAGAAAACGCGAGCAGATCAGCGTGTCGATTTTTGTGGAAAATCAATACATCAGTAATTATACCGTGTCAAAATGATTAGGGTGTGTTTGAAAACTCAAAATGTAAGATTTTATACGTAATTTCAACAAAATCATAATGGAACACACATTCGGCAGTTGATTTTTGTTCTTTTTTGTTTATTGAATTATCGTCAAGACACGTTAAAAGTAGAGTAGGGGAGCGCCGCCTTTCCGCGTTTCCGCGGCAGGTTTGCGCAAACCCCTCCCAAAACCGTGCTTACACCTTTCGATGTACACGGCTCGCCATTATTGCTCCGTCTCGCAAAACTCATTGGTTGTGTATCGTGTGATGGCATTCCCTGCCAGGGCAAACGCATCGGGAATTTACGAGAAAGATTCAGGGTTGAATTTTTAGTGAAGATGAGTTAAAAGAAAGCTAAAATTCATATTTAATGGAGGTTGGCTCTAATGGAAACTCAATTAACAAGTATTCAAAAGCACTTTGGACAAATGGTAGATCCCAGATCGGATTTTCGTACTCACCACTCTCTTGTCGCAATTTTGACTATTACTTTGTGCGCTATGATTTGTGGAGCTGAAGGTTTTGACGATATTGCATTTTTTGGTAAGAGCAAAAAAGAATGGTTTTCTACATTTTTGGATTTACCTTATGGCGTTCCCTCGCATGACGCTATTAATCGTGTTTTTTCGATGTTTTCTCCGACAGAATTTCCTAAGTGTTTTACTGCGTGGACACAAGATTTGGCTGAAAAAATTTCAGGAGTCATTGCTATTGATGGCAAGACGCTTCGTAGGTCTTTTGATTCCGCTTCTGAAAAAATAGAAAAAGACCATGGACGAATTGAGTGGCGTCGGATTTATTCTATCAACGTTGGCAGCGGTGTGGAATTTGATGAATTAAAAGAATGGCCAGGATTGAAGAGCGTAACAATGGTTGTCTCGACGAGAGAAATCATTGGGAAGGGAAAGACAGTAGAATATCGCTACTACTCGAATAGTATTGAAGCAAACGCAGAAATCATTGGTTCAGCCATCCGTTTTCACTGGGGTAAAAACTGTTCAACGAAATCTTCGCAACAGGGGTAAAATATCACTACGTCGACAGTTACCAGAGCTTGCTCGATATTATGAGGACACTATGACCTTATATCATGGCACAACGCATTTGATTCAAAGATATGTCTAAAGCGGGCTGCGCCCGCAATCAAAATTTTTGTTTTTATTGGTGAAGTATGTCTTTAGTCGTGGGAGTATATCAACGCAAATGGAGGGTTTTATATGGTTTCTCAAAACGTAAACGGCCGCGTCCTCGGCGTGGCGTCATTTTTATGCGGGGCCTGCGTCATGGTGCTTGAGATGGCGGGCTCGCGCGTGGTGGCCCCCTATATGGGGACGTCCCTCGTCGTCTGGACTTCCCTCATAGGTATAATCATGGTGAGCTTGACGCTCGGTTATTGGCTCGGCGGAAGGGTCGCCGACAGACGCCCCGAGATGAAAATTTTGCACTATATCATACTCACGGCGGCGCTCGTCACGGCCATTGTCGGCGCAGCCGCCTCTCCGGTACTGGAAGCGCTTTCGGCGAGCGTGAGAAACGTCTATATCGCTTCGGTCATTGCGTCCGCCGTTCTCTTTGCGGTTCCAAGCGTCTTGCTTGGTATGGTGTCGCCTTTTATAGTGAGGCTGGCGATGCGCAACGTGCTCTCGTCGGGAGGTACTGTGGGCAAATTTTCGGCGCTATCGTCCGCTGGAAGCATAATCGGCACCTTTCTCGGAGGGTTTGTGCTGATCTCGTTTTTTTCATCCAGGACTATACTGTTCATGGTGGCTTTCGTGCTGGCGCTGACGGCCCTGATCGTGCGCGGGCATCATGTTGTATTGCCCGTGATCGCGGCGATTTTCGCCGCTGCCTGCGGGTTTTATTTCGAATCGGGCGATATGGCAAGGGAGGCGAAATTCATGGAGACTGCGGAAATGTCCGATGAGATAACCGTCGAGACGCACTACAACACCATAAGGATAACGGAACGGGCCGCGAACGGGACCAACCTTCGAGTAAGGATTCTCCAGACCGACCCCTTGGGTGCTCAGTCGCTGATGTACGTGGACAGGCCGAACGATCTGTACAGCGACTATACGAAGTTCTACGACCTCGCCTTCCATTACAAGCCGGACGCCGGGAAAATCCTTATGCTCGGAGGCGGCGGCTATTGCGTGCCGAAACATATCGCCGCGACGAGGCCCGGCGTCGATGTCGACGTGGTGGAACTCGACCCCGGCATAACCGACGCGGCAAGAAAATATTTCAATCTCAAAGACAGGCCCGGCCAGCGCATCTTTCACGAGGATGCCCGCATGTTCGTCAACAGAGAATCCGAGGCGGGCGCGCAAAAATACGATGCCGTGTTTGAGGACGTTTTCGGCTCGTCATACAACATCCCGTTTCACATGACCACCAGCGAATGTATGAAGAAGATAAGGGCGATGATGTCCGACGACGGGGTGTTCGTCGTCAATATAATTTCTTCGATTGACGGAGAGCTTTTCAGCGGAATATATGCCGGCGTGGCCTCGGCTTTTCCGACGGTGATGATATATCCGGCCACGTACCCGAATTCGAGCCGCGCCAGGCAAAATATCATGATAGTGGCGCTCGCGAACGAGGACGAACCTTACCGCGCGCCGGACGACGATTACATGGCCTCTCTTCTGAACCACAGGTGGACCAACGCTTTCGAGCCCAAAACGGACGCTTTCACGGACGCGTTCGCCCCCGTCGAAAAGTACTCGCTGCTACTGTAACCGCGAATGGGCACGCTGAAAAAATACCTTGCCTATGCGATCATTTTGGCCGTTTTATCGGCTGTTGCCGTCTTTTTGAACGAACTCAGGGTGACGCGCGAATACGCCGAACATCCGGAATACGCGGCGAGGACGACGCCTCCTCCCGCAGATGGGGAGGAATTCAAAAAACCGGCTCGGAGTGGTCTCATGAACTCCGCGGAACTCGCCTGGATGCTGCGCGAACGGATGATCCTCGACGTCACTGAGCGCATGATCCCGGACGGGAGAGAGCTGGGTTATAACGCAAGGGCGAGAGAATACAACAATCTCGCGGCAGCTATCGAGTACAAGGAGAGTGCCATGAATTCCGCCGCCAGTCTGGTCGAGCGCTCGAAGGCCGAAATAATCCGCATCGCCGAGGATGAGGCGATGTCTTTGGTCATGCCTGAGAGCTTGAAAAAAGACGCCCGTGCGTCGGTAGTGTGGCGCGTCCAGAAATATCTAAAACTGCTGGGCTATTACGCCGGCGATATCACAGGCAAAGAGGATCGAAACACCACGGCGGCGGTAAAGACTTTCGAGATCAGAACCGATTCCGAGCCGACGGGAAAAATAGACGAATCCCTCGCCAAAGAGCTGCGCGAGATATGGATTTCACGGAATATTCCGGATACTGTGGGTTTTGGAGGAAAATAGGAATATACGGGATATTGGTCGAAGTTTCAGTGGCCGGCCGTGATATAAACGCCCTCCTACGCTGCCTGGTTCTTTTGTGCCGTTGTTTCGTTTCCGTCTCGGTTCTTGACGAACGCTTCTTCCAGCGCGGCCGAGAATATTCCGTATTCCATGCGGGACGCTCCGTTATAAAAGAATAATCCGCCGCTGACCCTCGGATTCACGGCCATCCTGATATCCTCGTCGAATATATCCTGAGGCATGGTGAGAATACGGCTCAAAAGCGTCTTTGCGCCGGCCTGCGGAGTCTCGGGAAGCAATACCTGAACGCGTCCGTCGACGGTGAGGAAACCGCAGTCGGTGTTTCGGAGCGCCGTCTGAACGTTGGATTTGAACGTGCTGTCGAGCATATTCTCCTGCTCTTGGGTCAATTGGACATCGCTGGAGGGTTCGAGCGACATGGCAACCAAAAGTCCGGACAGCGGACGTTTGTACCTCTGCGCCCTGATCACTTCCTCAGGACCTCTTATTTTGCGGTATTCGTCCGTATAAAGGCCAGTCGCCTTATCATATATGGATTTTTCGTCCGATGGGATTTCTACCACCTTCGCCTCTTGCGGTTTCCCGTCCGGCGTGGGCTTGAGGAGAAAATAATATCTCGCCCCGTCATGCTCCTGAGTGATCCACCATGTACCGGAGGCCAGCGTCACTTCATCATTGTCCAGGGGTATGAGATCGGTGATCGTTTTCCCGACAATATCGTCGACGTCCCTGCCCACAGCCTCGCAAAAACGGGTCGTGGCGTTCGCGACGACACCCTTATTGTCGGTATGGCATACCGCTACCGCGAGTTTTTCGAGCACGCCGTCGAGTTTTTTGTATGACGAGCCCGCGTTGTCGTCGTGAGAAACGACCGCAGCCGACGGTGAGTCCGGCATGTGTTGTCTCGTGGTGTAGAAAAACGCCGCGACGAGTCCGGCCAGGAAGAATATGAGTCCTATCCACGACATGAAGGTCACCCCGAATTGCATCGACATGACCGATATCATCAACCCCTGGGTGAGGAACGATATGCCGTAATTGAAGCGATATTCCCCCCGCATGATGAAAAAAAGCGACAGCGCGCACATGCAGATGTACGCGGCGACCGTCATCCCCCATACGACATTGGGAACCGCCACGGCGGCTGCCTTATTGTGGAGCAGCGCGGAGAGAATGAGAAAAAAGAAGGAAAAAACCGGCGGAAAAAACAGCCACATCATCTTATATCGCCACGCTCCCATTCGTGTTACGTACCGAACGCTTAATTTTTTTTAATTATACACTATAGTGTCATCTGTCATTCGTCATTAGGGCGGATATTTTGAGGGGAGCTTTGACATTGACATCGAGCCGCGGGTTCGAGGATCATGATATAATGTGTCAAGATATGATCGGTCAATTTCAAACCGCGGGCAGAACCTTGGGGCTCCGCCCCAAATCCTGCCGGGGAACCAGTTCCACGGACCCCTTATATATATGAGGGTGCAGGGAGCAAGCTCCCTGCCGGGTTCGGGCGGCGCCCGAGGTTTTGAGTCTGTGGTTTCTGAACTGAAGGTGTTTTTATTATGTTGCATTGCGGTATAGTCGGGCTTCCTCTCAGCGGGAAGAGCACTATTTTCAACGTGATAACCGGGGCCGGCGCGGAGGTGAAAACCTACGCGGGAGGGAAGACCGATCCGAACAGAGCGGTTGTGGACGTACCGGATCCCCGTTTTGACAGGCTGGCGGAGGTTCACCATCCCAAAAAGGTGACTCCTGCGCAGGTGGAATTTGTCGATCTCGCCGGATTGTCGCGCGGCGCCGGAAAGGGCGAGGGACTCGGCAACGCGTTTCTCTCGTTCGTGGCCGACGCGGACGCGCTGGTTCACGTAATCAGGTGTTTCGACAATCCAGGCGCGCCTCATCCCGAGGGGAGCGTCGATCCGCTCCGCGACTGGGATATAATAAATATGGAGTTGATATTCCGGGACTTGGCCGTGGTCGAGAACAGGCTATCGAAGCTGTCCGGCAAAAAGAGCCCCTTGCCCGAGGAAAAAGCCGAAAGAACACTTCTCGAACGCTGTCGGGATTGGCTGCTCGATGAAAAATTTCTGAAAGACCTGGAGCTTACGCCTCCCGAACGCCGCTCCCTGCGTGGATTTACGTTTCTCACCGAAAAACCCCAAATCATCGTGCTGAATATGGACGAATCGACTGCCGATCTGGCGTCAGCGCCGAACGGCGCCGCTCTTAAAGAACGAATCGCCTCCACACGGGACGTGGCGATAACGCTTTACGGGCGGCTCGAGATGGATCTGCTGGACCTCTCCGATGACGAGGCGGCGGAGTTTACGCAAGGCCTGCCGATAGACAGGCCGGGGAGGGAACGACTCATCTCGTCAGCGTACTCGGCCCTTGGGCTCATCAACTTCTTCACGTGCGGCCCGGACGAGGTACGCGCCTGGACGCTTCATGACGGCGAAACCGCAGTCGACGCGGCCGGGGCGATTCACAGCGATCTCGCGAGAGGCTTCATACGCGCCCAGGTGGTCAGCTACGACGACTACGAAAAATTCGGCGACTCTTACGCCAACTGCCGTGACGAGGGCGTTTTGAGGGCGGAGGGACGCGATTACAGGGTGAAAAACGGCGATATAATAGAGATAAGGTTCAACGTGTAAAGATGAACGCGATGAGAATCGGAGTGGATCTCGGCGGACATACGCTGACCGCGGCGTTGGTTTCGTACGACGGGGAGAAGCCTAGGATCGAAAAGATCGATAAATCGGATACCCCGCGATCCAGGAGCGTCGGGGAGGTGATGGAAGCAATAGCTTCCGCGGCAGAGCGTTTGTCTGAGGGGATTAAAAAAATAGACGCGATGGGAGTGGCGGTGCCGGGCATGCTGACCGCGGACAGGCGGCGCGCGCTCCGCATGCCGAATTTTCCCGCCGAGTGGGACGATCTCGATGTCGTCGATGCCGTCGGACGGGAGCTTGAGTCGCGGGGAATACGCGCGCCCGTCCGCATCGAAAACGACGCGAACTGTTACGCACTGGGCGAGGGCAGCGCGGGAGAAGCAGTTGGGATATCCGACTTTGTGGTATTCACGATGGGCACGGGAATCGGGTGCGGCATCGTGACCGGTGGAAGGCTTCTGACCGGCGCTTATGGAATGGCGGGGGAAGGCGGTCACGTGGTTGTGCGGGGTGACGTGCCCTGCGGATGCGGGGGAAAGGGTCACTCCGAGACGCTCGCCGCGGCCGACGGAACTTCCGCGCGCGCGCTGGCCAAAGGATTGCCGGAGGATTTCGAAAAACTCTGGAAAATGAAGGGCAATCCTGCCGCGGATGAAGTACTGGACGTCACGCTCGACACCATGGCGCGTACCATCGCGACGACGTCTCATCTGCTTGACCCACGAATGGTGATAATAGGCGGCGGAATGAGCAGGGCGGAGGGGATAGGCGACGCCCTGAAATCCAGGACAGTGGAATATTTGTCCCGGCCCTTCAAGAAGCTGCTCGATATACGGATTTCCCGTCTCGGCAACGAGACTGCGCTTTACGGCGCGGCGAGCATAGACAGATAGGATACTTATAGAAAAGTTCTTAGTTCCTGAAAGTGGGGGATCGAAACATGGAAGCTGACGCCGGAGGACTCTCGGCGCTTTTTGCGGCCATTTTCAACACATACACCAGCGGCATCGTGACGTTGCTTGCCGTGAACTGCATAGCGGCGATGGGGGTGTCGCTTTTCACCGGGTTCACGGGAATATTCACCCTCGGTCACGCCGGTTATATGGCGATTGGCGCATATACCGCCGCGATAATGATAATGCGCGGCGGATTTCACTGGTTTTTGGGAGTGATATGCGGCGGTTTCTTAGCCATGGCTCTGGCATGCTTGATCGGCCTGCCGACGTTGAAACTCGTGGGAGACTACTACACCATCGCCTCGCTTGGGCTGGGGGAAGCGATAAGGCTGGTCATCGAGAACTGGCACAGCGTGACGAGGGGCGCCCGCGGATATCCCGGCATACCGCACTACACCACTCTTCCTGTCGCGCTGTCCTTTATGGTAGTGCTCGGGGTGATGATGTTCTTCCTCATAAAGAGCAATTACGGCCGGGCTTTCAAGGCGTGCCGAGACGACTACGTGGCTGCCTCACTGTTGGGTTTTCACACGTCCAGATACAGGGTTTTGAGCCTGTCCGTGTCCGGCTTCTACTGCGGCGTCAGCGGCGCGCTGATGGGAGGCTTCATGTCGTTTATCCAGCCCTCGATGTTCGACATGGCGAAATCGACGGAGCTGGTCTCGATAGTCGTATTCGGAGGACTCGGTTCGATGAGCGGGTGTCTTCTGGGGACAGGTGTGCTGACGCTGGTGACCGAAGTTTTCCGCGCTATATCCCAGTACCGGATGCTCATATACGGTCTGGTTCTCGTTCTGGTGATGGTGCTGAGACCTGAGGGGATCATGGGGAATCGCGAGATATCGTTCGGTTTCGCGTCCCGTCTGTTCGGGACGCGAAAAAAGTCCGGCCCGCAGGGCGAGGCGTGAGGGAGCGTTCCATGGACGTCGTACTTGAGATGAAAAACGTCGGGAAATCCTTCGGAGGCATTCGTGCCGTGTCGGATATCTCATTCACGATACACGAGCGCGAGTTGGCCGGGTTGATAGGCCCCAACGGGGCGGGCAAAACCACGGTATTCAATCTCGTCACCGGGGTGTACGACGTCTCCGACGGCGAGATGATATACCTGGGGCGCAATATAAATTCCCTCAAGACGTATGAGGCGGTGGCGGCCGGCATTGCCCGGACTTTCCAGAATCTCAGACTGTTTGCGTCCTCGACCGTTCTCGAAAACGTGATGACGGCCACGCAGCAGCATCACAAATACAGTTTTTTCGAGGCTGTGAGTCATATCGGCAGGTGGCGCGAAGAGGAACATGTGATACGCTCGGAGAGCATCGAACTTCTGGAGCGGGTTGGACTGGCGGAGAGGGCCGGGCAGGCGGCCGGCACGCTGCCCTACGGCCTCCAGCGCAGGCTGGAGATAGCGCGCGCCCTGGCGCTCCGTCCGAAACTGCTGCTTTTGGATGAGCCTGCGGCCGGGATGAACCCGGAGGAAGTATACGCCCTCAACGAACTCATCGCGCATATACACGAGGATTTCAAGCTGACCATACTTTTGATAGAGCATCACATGGATATGGTCATGGAGATATGCCCTCACATCGTATGTATGAACTTCGGCGCGAAGATAGCCGAGGGTACGCCGGACGAGATCAGGAACCATCCTGAAGTGCTGAAAGCGTACCTGGGGGAGGAGGAGTGACATCATGGGTGAAACGCGCGCACCGCTTCTCTCGGTCAAAAATCTTTCAGTGAATTACGGGGCGATACATGCGCTGAAAGGCGCATCTCTCGACGTTTACCCCGGCGAGATAGTCTCGGTGATAGGGGCTAACGGGGCCGGCAAATCGACTTTGATGAACGCCATAATGGGGGACGTGAAACGCGCTGGAGGCGAGATCACGATCGACGGACGCAAGCTGCCCTCCAAAAGCTACCAAGTGGTGAATTCCGGAATAAGCCTGTCTCCTGAGGGCAGGAAGCTCTTTGCGCCTCTCACGGTCAGGGAGAACCTGGAGATGGGGGCATTTCCATTGAAGGAGCGTACAGAGATCGAAGGGCAGATCAAACGGGTATTCGCGCTGTTTCCGCGACTGGAGGAGCGTGAGCGGCAGTATGCCGGGACGCTTTCCGGCGGCGAGCAGCAGATGCTCGCCATCGGACGCGCGCTGATGGCCCGCCCGCGCGTGTTGCTGCTGGACGAGCCGTCGCTTGGGCTGGCGCCCATAATAATAACCGAAATATTCAAGGAACTGACCGAGATAAACCGAACTTTGGGCATGACGATGCTGATAGTGGAGCAAAACGCCCGAAAAGCCCTGCTCTTGTCGAACAGGGCTTATGTCCTCCAGACCGGTTCGATCACCATGCACGGAAACTCGCAAGACCTCATTCACGATCCGCAAATAGAGGCGGCGTATCTGGGCGGAGGGAGAAAAACGCAATAAAAAAAGCAGAACCTTGGGGCTCCGCCCCAAACCCCGCAAGGGGCTTGCCCCTTGACCCCTTTATTTATAAAATTAAGAGGGTGCAGGGAGCCAGCTCCCTGCGGTTTTGATTTTTTTTTTTGCTTTCTTACTGCACGCTAACTTTATCTCCGTCGCTCAAATTTGTCCCGCCGAACACTATCAGTCTGTCGCCGGATACGAGTCCTTCGGTTATCTGAACATAATCGCCCTGACTCAGGCCCGTCTTCACGGGCTTTATGACGGCTGTGGAATTTTCCTCCACAAATACGAATTGTCCGTCACCGACGCTTTGTATCGAATTGGCCGGTATCAGCACGGCATTCTTGAATTCGCGTTCCACCATTAAGGCCTGGCCGAACATGCCGGGGCGCAGGCGGTTTCCGGCAGCTTCATTGTCGAGTTCTATCTCGACCGCGCTCGACCGCGTCGCTGGGTCGACGTAAGGGTCTATCCGCGACACTTTGCCCTGAAATTCCTCATTGGGTATGGCGTCGAAACGCAGTATCACGTCCATGCCCGGCTTGACAGCGAATATTTTTATCTCCGGCACGCGCAGCGACGCCTTGAGCTTGCGAAGGTCGGCGATGTCAAGTATCGGGGAGCTGGGCGATATCATCGTGCCCTGAGTGAGGGAATAATCCGACAGCACCGTTCCGTCGAGAGGAGAGTACATTATATAATCCTGCTTGGCGGATTTCACGCGCCCCAATTCCGCGGAGGCCTGGCGCTGTTTGGCAACCGCCGCATTGTAGCTCGCGCGTGCGCTGGCGTACGCGGTCGACATGGAGTCGTATTGCTGCTGGGTGCTGAATCCCTCCTTCAACAGCCTCCCGTAGCGGTCGAGATTCGTCTTGGCGTTCGCCATCTCCGCATTCATGCGTTCGGTCTCCGCATTCGCGGAGGCGACCTGCGCCTCCGTGGAACCTATCAGCGC
>JAITRO010000184.1 GCA_031288335.1 Synergistaceae bacterium
CCTCTTCCTCTGTGGGCCGTATTCCGGACGTCAAGGTCTGCACGCTCACACCGCGAAGCGCAAACGCTTTCGGATCGGCTGGACATACCACGAGACACGCTCCGCAACCTATGCAATAATTTTCGTCAAATTCGGGTTTTGTCAGTCCGGGCGCATTCGATTCCTGGTAGGGAACCATTCTCACGGCTCTCGTGGGACAGACTTCGGCGCAGGCGCCGCACGACTCGCCCTTGGTTTTGACCACGCATTTCATGAAGTCGAGGCTCGAAGCTCCAACGCGCGTGCGGCGTTTTTCATCGACGCCGAGATGCTGTATCGCCCCAGTGGGACAGACAATACCGCATTCGATGCAGTTGAATTGGCAGAAATCGTCGGCATAAACCAGCGTCGGATACGAGGTGATGTTGGGTTTTATCACGCGAACGGGACATGCCGCGACGCACGCTAGACATCCCACGCAGCGCCGGCTGAAGTTTTCGGCGCTCATCGCGCCTGGCGGCAGGATGACGTAATCCATGCCGTGTTCGGTTCCGTTCAAGAACTTATCGCTTTCGCTCGCTTCTTTTTTCGCGAAACTCCCGATAATTTTGGCCAAGTCAGTCCCCAACAGATATGCGAAGCCGCAAATCCACGCTGATATTTTCATCACATTTTTCATGAAAAACCTTCGCGATGCTCCGGCGTTCTTGGAGCATGGGTCGCTTCGCCTTCCGTAAGCGGCGAAACCGCCCGGACACGTGGAGACGCAGGAGATGCATAACACGCAACGGCTCACGTCAATGCGTTTGTTTTTAGAGTCGACGCAGCGCGTCGGACATTTTTTCTCGCACAATCCGCACGAAACGCAACTGTCCGACAAAGAGATTCCAAACGGCGCCACTGATGAGAACAACCCCAGCGTGATGCCTGCCGGACAGAACCCGCAGAAAAACCGTCCGCGAAAGAAAAACGCGGTAAGCAGTATCAGGAAAAATGGAAAGGCGATCCAAATGACCGGGTTTTCTCCGTATTTTACCGCGCGGAAGAAGACAATCCCGGGGCCGAAGTTCGCGATTGGATCGAGGAAGGTCGAGAGGGGTGAAATGTCGAAAACGATCCCCAAACCCGCGAGAAGCGGTATCACGTATATATATTTGAGGGGCCAGGCGTATCCTTTTTCTTTCACCCCGCAAGCTCTCCCGGCCAGTCCGGCAAGTTCCTGTGATATCCCGAGGGGACACAGCACCGAACAAAATACGCGGCCGAATATGAGCGACAACATGATGACGCATATCACCACGCCCGCCATCAGCCCATTTCCAAGCAACACGGCCGAAAATTGCGCGTTCGCGAGCGCTGTCAAGATACCGTTCGATTCCGCGCCGGACATGTAAGCGTATATGAATGCTGCTAACACGCACACAACAATAAAAACGCGAAGCGTATATGCGTGTTTTCCCCTTGGCGCTGCCTGGGGCATTTTATGTCTTTATCCGTTCGATGTTGAGCTGAGACAAATCCATCCGGCCGAAACCGGCTTCGGCCGCGAGCCTGATGTGTTCGATCTCGCCCGGCTTGCGCCCGAGCATCATTGAGGCCGCTGTGTCGATCGCCACGACGTCTTGCGATATCAAAAGCGAATTCATCTCCACTATGTCGCTTGGCGATCCGCCGCGAGGGCCGTTTTTGGTTATCACTCTGTTAGCATCTACTATACAGAGGTCGGGTTTCCTCGCTAATAGAAAATCGGCAATACAGCTCTGAAGGCTGTTCGAGTGGTAAGTCCTCCGGTTCCACACGCAGCCCATCAGATTTTTCGCGGCGATGCTGACGCCGGCGCCGCCGTGATGTTTCAGCACAGGAACGCTTATCAACACGTCGCACTCCAACACCGCCTCATGGATCATGGCCTCTTTCAAACGCAGACCGTTTACCGCCACATTCTGATAGTATCTTTCGCTTTCGGCGGGCGCGTAAATGGCCCCCGCCCCTGTCGCCGCAGCGTGGACGCCGCTGTTTTGGAGGCTGTTTTTCCAGTATTCTATCGAATGATCCATGACGACCACTTTCGACGCGCCGGCGTCGAGGCAGTGTTTTACCACCGTCGCGACAAGCCCCGGCGAAGTGTTGGCGGCTCCGTCGGGCAGCGAGTCCCACGAGATGTTGGGTTTGAGCAGCACTTTTTGCCCGTGTTTTACGAAACGGCTCATTCCTCCGATGGATTTTATCCCCCTGTCGAACATAGTTTCCGGCGTCCCGCCTCTGACTGCCACAAGATCAGGGTAAGAGGCGGCGGCGGCCAGGCGCGACAGGCCGCGCAAACCCTTCGGCAAAAACAACAATCCCGCCCCCACGCCCAAAGCGGCTGATTTTTTGAGAAACTCGCGCCTGTCCATATATACCACTCCTCGTTGATTTAAATTGCTTCGGTGCCTATCACTCCGTTTCCGTACATCCGAACATATTATATCGCAAACGGAACTTTTGGTGTCCGCTCGTAAAGATTATAGAGCGGCCGATTTGATAATAGCTCAATGCTTCGCATGAAATGGTTTAAAGAAAATTATTTGCCCTCCCATGCACATTTTCCCGAGAAAAAACAGACAGTAATTATTGATGTGGGAAGTTATTGTATTAATGGAGGGCGGACATATCGACAGTATTTTAATAATGAGGGTGCAGGGAGCAAGCTCCCTGCCGGGTTCGGGCAGAGCCCGAGCTTTTAATCTTCTTATGCTTTCACAAGCTCGTTCAAATACGCGTCGTCGGCCATATACGGCAGGGTGACATGTCCATCGCCGCGTTTCGCGTTGAACTCGGCGATGGTCTCCATTGCGTGTTCGTTGCGTGCCCACGCGCGGCGGGCGACGCCGCTGATGACGTCCCAGCTCAACGACGACTTTATTATTCCGTCGACCCTGCGGCTGCCGTCCAACACGAGCCCAAAACCGCCGTTTATGGCTTTTCCAGTGCCGACGCCGCCTCCGTTGTGCAGGGCGACGAGGCTCATGCCCCTGGCGCAGTTTCCAGCGAAACACTGAATCGCCATTTCAGCCATGATGTTGCTGCCATCCTTGATATTGGATGTCTCGCGATAAGGGGAGTCGGTGCCGGAGACGTCGTGGTGGTCGCGTCCGAGCATGATCATTCCTATCTCTCCATTCCGCACCATCTCGTTGAATTTGAGCGCTATGCGCACTCTCCCTTCCTCATCCTGATAGAGAATCCTAGCCTGCGTGCCAACCACGAGTTTGTTGCGCTCAGCGTCGCGAATCCAGGCCCAGTTGTCGCGATCCTGGAAACGCCCGGCAGGATCGATGCACTTCATCGCCGCGCGGTCGGTTTTTTTGAGGTCTTCGGGATTCCCGCTCAGACAGATCCAGCGGAAAGGTCCGTAACCGTAGTCGAAGAGGAGCGGACCCATGATGTCCTCCACGTATGACGGAAATATGAATCCGTCGTACGTGTCCCTGCCGTTTTTGGCTATTTCTTTTACGCCTGCGTCGAACACTGCACGCATGAAAGAGTTGCCGTAGTCGAAGAAATACGCGCCCTTGCTCACGAGCGTCTTTATCAGCTCGAAATGGCGTCTCAGGCTTTTGTCGACCAAAATGCGAAATTCATCGGGGTTTTCGGCAAGCAGCCTCGTTCGCTCGGCGTATGTGATTCCCTGCGGACAGTAACCGCCGGAATATGCGGCGTGGCATGAAGTCTGATCCGATAGCAGGTCGACCTTTTTGCCGCCGTCAAGGGCGTATTGAAGCAGGTCGACCACGTTCCCTCCGTAAGCTATCGACAGCGGCTTGCCATCGGTCATAGCCGACTCGGCCCACTCGAACGCCTGCGCCAAATCACAGGTGCGTTTGCTCACCCAGCCCTGGCCGTGACGGGTGTCGATTCTGGAGGAGTCGACCTCGGCGACTATGGAGACAGCGCCCGCTATGTCGGCGGCTTTGGGCTGCGCGCCGCTCATTCCCCCAAGTCCCGAAGATATGAAAAGCCTTCCGGCGAGCACTTTGTCACCCTTATCGCCGAATTTCATCCTGCCTGCGTTCAGAAGTGTGTTATAAGTGCCGTGCACTATTCCCTGCGGGCCGATGTACATCCAGCCGCCCGCCGTCATCTGACCGTAATTGGCCACGCCAAGCGCGGCGGCGCGTTTGAAATCGTCGGGGTTGTCGAACATGCCGACCATCAGGCCATTGGTCAAAATCACCCTCGGAGCGTCCGGACGGGAACGAAACATACCGAGCGGGTGGCCCGACTCCAGCACCAGCGTGTGATCCTCAGTAAGTATTTCGAGATATTTTTTTATGAGCAGGTACTGCATCCAGTTCTGGCAGACCTGCCCGCTCTCGCCGTATGTGACGAGTTCGTAGGGATAGAGAGCCACGTCGAAAGCGAGGTTGTTGTCAATCATTACCTGGAACGCTTTTCCCTCAGGGCATTTACCTCTGTATTCGTCCACAGGCCTGCCCGCGATGCGGCCGGCAGGGCGGAAACGATAGCCGTAGATTCGCCCGTGTTCTCTGTATTCGCGCAGAAACTCCGGGGCAATTTCCCTGTGGAATTTCTCCGGCATGTAACGAAGCGCGTTTTTCAGAGCAAGTACGGTCTCTCTTTCGTTCAAGACCTGCCCCCTGTTGGGCGCCCTTCTTATGCCGGGCTTAAAAGGAACAGGCGCGGGAAGCCCTCCGGGAAAATCGAGCCTTATCTCCAATACGTGTCCTTCGGAATCGAACATTTCCGCGCGCTCCTCCCTTATTCTATTTTTCCATCAGAAAACGGGCACCCCCCTGCCTTTATGAACCGCTCAAAGTTTAGATAAGGAAGGAAGAGCCCGCGGCTATAGTTGCGATTTCATGTATAAGGCCAATTTTCGACTCGAAATTCTACTTTATTGCCTGAACTCCCTTTACCACGTCGTCGGTCAAGTCGACGCCGCCGTAGAAGATATATACCTTCTCAACGACCACAGTGACGCCCTTCGCTTTGGCGACGCTTTCGATGACTTTGTTGATTTCAGCCGTCAGTGGATTCATTACTCTCATTTCTTCCACTCCGCTCTCCTGACGGGCCGTGTCGATGATGAGCATACGTTTTTGCTGGTCGGGTTCCTTTTCAGCGGCCGCTTTGGCCTCGTCGCTCTTCTTCGTGATGAATTCATCGACATATTTTTGTGACGCGGCATATTTGGGATGAGCGAGCAAGATGCGCTGAGTGTCTATAAAACCTATTTTGTCAGATGCGGCGTGCGAAGCGCCGCACATTACGTTCAAAACGAGGAATGCCGCCGTGCAGAGCAGTATGGCCTTTTTCAACAAGAAACTTCCCCTCCTCGAAAATTTCAGCGATAACGACCTTCGTTATCGAATGCTAAAGTTTATTCTACCTCTCTGGATCAGGATTGTCCAGATAAGTCATCGTTTCTAAATCAGCAGGAAAGATCTGGGAAAAATATGAGGATGGAGAATGAGTTTAGTACCTTACGGACACATTTCACCAATAAAAAAATAAAAATTTGGGTTGCGAGCATAGCCTGATTTAGTAGTGTTAGGAAGCTTCATCACAATTAATGTATTTCATGAAAACTCTTTGAATGGCAGCAATTTCAAAAGCGTTTAAGGTTCCTCTTGGATAGAGAAAGGAAGTTATAGATAAGTATTTCGTCTGGTCTATACGAATAGCGCATTGCTTTGTAAGTCCGCTATGCGAACTTGGCTGCAAAACTAACTCCCATCCACTGCGCCCTATGCTCCCCGTTATTTTGCTCGACAATACTTCTTGCCGGTTATCGTGAAAACGCCAAACGAAAACGGCTCTTTCTTTGCATTGATGTTCATCTTCCTCAAATGGGAATTTAGCCTGATAAATATCTCCCAGTTTAAACTTAAACTGGGCAGCCATTGGACGCCCAGTTCGAGATGAAAGACCATTCTTCTTCTGTAGGTTTTCTTCCCGCGAAGTTCCAGAACTCATCTTCCTCTTCTGGAAGCTCTTCATCATCTAATTCATCGATAAAGTAACCCTTCATCGTCTCTATCGAAATAGGATAGTCAGCAAACTGCTGGTATCCATGTTCCTCCAACCCTTTTTCCCATGCCTCTTTCCACGCCGGTTCTTTATGCGTCATTTTCATCAATGCCGTCGCCGAATATTTTCCCTTGTCACGCATGACCAATTTGGCGATATGAGAAACATAATCATCCATCGGCGGCGGCGACACGACCAAATCCAAAGGTATCCATGATCCTTTGTAATTCTGGTATTCTTTATAAACTGTTCTCACGACAGGGCCATATTTCCATGCTTCTATCTTATCTTCAAAAAGCACGCGCCCTGTAATTCCCAGCGAATAGCCCTGGCAATAGTACAGTAACTTTTGCAATTTCATCGGATCAATGTCGGAGACAGCTTCATCGCCTGCTTGCTCCGCTTCTTCCTTATTCAGATATAGAAGATATTTAGCCAAATCCAATACGTCTGTCATTCTAACGTCCACCTCGTACTTATAATATCATCTTCCCCTCAATTATTGGATCCAATATTTTACCCTCTCTTCGGTTTCTCGTATATACCATGATTTTATTTACTCAGGGCAAACGCATCGGGCTAAATTGACAAGTTAAATGCAACCGATGCCAGGAATGATAGTTGCATTAAGTCTGACAAATCGGCGGGTTGCATTTACTTTGACCAACCACAAAACAGAAAAATTTGACCTTTGTCTTTCATGGGAGAACAACAGCATTTAGTCTGACAAATCCACTCATTTCCCTCCAAAATAGTACGGCGTCTTGTGCGCAAGTATATATTTTGAGGAGGATTTACTGTGGCTAAGAACAAACATTTAACTGATTCAGAACGTATGCAAATTGAACAATGGCTCAAAGAAAGAATTTCCTTAAAACAAATTGCTATCAAACTCGAAAAAAGTACCTCAACCATTTCACGAGAAATTCGTGCCCATTCTTCGCTCGGCGACAAATATGCACTACATCGCATCCATAACCGATGCGTGAAACGTTCCAATTGCCAAAGACAATATCTTTGTGAGGACAAGCCCAACTGCACCAAACGTTGTTCCATCTGTAAGCTTTGCAACAAATTGTGCAATGAATACGAGGAACAGATCTGTCGTAAACTCTTTGAACCTCCTTATGTTTGCAATGGCTGCGCTGATGAGCATCAATGCGTTCTGCGCAAGCAGTATTACATTCACAAAAAAGCTCATGAAGTTTATCGCGAAAAGCTCGTCGAATCACGCACCGGGGCCAACATCACCGAAGAAGAATTAATGGCGCTGGATCAATTGGTCTCTCCTCTGATCCAGCGCGGTCAATCCGTTCATCACATTGCTGTCAACAACCCGGATCAGTTCAACGTCAGCGAGAAATCCATTTACCGCTATGTGGACGGCGCTCTGCTCAAAGCAAGAAACGTAGATATGCCTCGCGTCTGTCGCCTTAAGCCCCGTAAGTCCAAGCCCGTTGAACATAAAGTCGACAATGCTTGCCGGATTGGCCGTAATTATACCGACTTCGGAAAATTCATGGAACACTCCGGTGTATCTGCCGTAGAGATGGACTCCGTCATTGGCCGAATCGGAGGAAAGGTACTGCTCACACTGATGTTCAAATCCTGCGACTTCATGCTGGCCTTCATCAGGGCTCACAATACATCGCAGTTGGTGATCGACATTTTCGACGAACTTTACAGGCTTTTGGGGGCAGATAGTTTCCGCAGGTTGTTTCCAGTCATCCTTACCGACAATGGGAGCGAATTCTCCAATCCAAAACTCTTGGAGTTTGACTCGCGGGGATACAGCAGAACGAATATATTTTACTGCGACCCTAACGCGTCATTCCAAAAGCCCAATGTGGAACTGAATCACGAGTTCATCAGGAGGATTCTGCCCAAAGGAACTTCTTTTGATGAATTTACGCAAACGGATATCGACAAGATGATGTCACACATCAACTCATATTCCAGAGAAAAACTGAACGACAAAAGTCCCTTCGAGATGTTCGGTTTTCTCTATGGATATGATATCCTTGAAAAATTAGGGCAAAGGAGGATACCATCCAATGAGATACACTTGAAGTCAGCGCTTCTGAAAAAGTAGTCTGACCAAAGCCCGTTTTAATCGCAAGACACGACGGATTGGATACCATTTTTTGGGAGTCGCGTTTTCTCTGTCCGAAAAAACAAGTTTTCGCTACCTTTGTGTTGTTTTGTCTTTTTTCCCTCTTTGAAAGCCTTTTTTGCCCAAATTAATTCCAATATATCTCCTATATCATCTTCCATAGTAACATTTTTTAAAAAGGTTATTTTTCATAATGATAGTAATATTATAGGTAAATAGATGAATTTTTAGTATATTATTGCAATAAGCCCAAAAATTAAAAATAAATCTTAACTACATAATATTGAGCTCTTTATTTGCATTAGTTTTATTTTTTTGAACAACTAAATGCCACCAGTCCAATTTACTCTGACAAAGGTTGCATTTAC
>JAITRO010000219.1 GCA_031288335.1 Synergistaceae bacterium
CCATGGGCCATAATACTCCGGCAGATCACGCCATGGAGCGCCGGTCTTAGCTTGCCACAGCATTCCGTTAAGCATAATCCTGTTTGGTTTTGACGGTCGGCCTTCACCCGCATTTTCGGAGTGAAGCCGCGGGATTTTGATCCCGCGGCTTCACTTAAAGCAACGCATCGAGCACGCCCGCAATGCCTCTATTATATATCGCGCTCAAACACTCCTTGAATTCCACCTCGAAAGCCTGCAGCTCTTTGCCGTTCAAGTCGAGAGTTCCCACTTTGGAGAAAAAATCCCCAGGACTGTCCAACGCTCCAGCGGCGGCTTTTTTCAGCGCCTTCACGTCGTCGATATCGCTCTCGACCGGTATCGGACGTCCCTCTTCATCCGTGCCGGAGAGGAAACGCGCGCACCCCGCCACCGCGAACGTGATGGCCTTGTGGGGCAGGCCCCTTTGAATGGCTATCGAAAGGGGTTTCAGGACAAAGTTCGTGAAACGCACCGAGCTGAACGCTGTCAGGCGCAGTATCGTGTCGGCAATGCTCTTGTTCGAAAAACGGCTCACCAGCGTGTCCTTGTAGGCGTTCAGGTCGATGCCTGGCACGGGTTCGAGCGTCGGCGTGACCTCTTCCATATAGTGCTTCCTGATGAAATTCATCATCGGCGGATGCGTTATAGCCTCGTCAACCATCCTGAAGCCCAGCAGATAGGACGAAAATCCAAGAGCCGCGTGGCCCCCGTTCAACAGACGCATCTTCATGAATTCGTAAGGCTCCACGCCTTTTACGACCTGCACCCCAGCGGCGGCATAATCGGGAACACGGGTCTTGAAATTGTCCTCCAGCACCCACTGGATGAAATCTTCCCCGCAGACGGGCCAAGCGTCGGACAGAGCGTAACTGTTTTTCAATTCGTCCACCAGCTCGGGCGTCGTGCCCGGCGTTATCCTGTCGACCATCGAGCAGGGGAAGCTCACGCTGTCCTCGATCCAGCGGACTATCTCAGGATAGAGTTCTCGGCAGAAAGCCATCACGCACGATTCGAGAACATGACCATTCGACGGAATGTTATCGCAGCTCATGACGGTGAGAGGCGCGCGGCCGTTTTCGTATCTGCGTTTCAGCGCGGCGGATAGGAATCCGGCCGCCGTGGACGGATCGACCGGATTTTCGAGGTCGTGGCGCACGGCCGGGTCGCTCATGTCGGGGCCTCCCGATTTCTTATCGTAATAGTAGCCGTTTTCCGTCACGGTGAGGGTGACAAGCTTCGTCCTGTCATCAGCGAGGCGCGATATGCCATTCTCCTTGTCGCGCGACGCGTTAAGATACCCTGTTATGGCGCCGATCACCCGCGCCGAGGCCGCTCCGTCGGGGGATTTGGTTATAAGGGTGTAAAGGCGGTCTTGGCGCGCGAATATGTCCGCGAGAGGAAAAGCATCGGGCACGATGTTCATTTCGAATATTCCGGCCCTTGTGATCCCGCGGTTCAGCAAAACGTCGAGATAATATGCCTGGTGAGCGCGGTGAAAATTCCCCAGGCCAATATGCACTACCGAACCTTCGACCTTGCCGCGGTCATATTCCGGAATATCGACACGAGCTTTTACCGCCGGCAGATTGTTTTGTTTCAGTTCGAAAATTTCCATAGATCAAAACCTCCGTTCTAAAGCGGACTACGCCCGCAACCCAAATTTTTGTTTTTCTATTGGTAAAGTGTGTCCGTAAGGTACTTAATGAACAAATTTCAATTTTGCTCAGGACAACGAACGCTCCGCCGTTTCTGTCCGCATTGAGGCAAGGAAATGCTCGCCCGCTTCGAGTTAAATTTTTAACTATTGACAAGTTACTTATTTTAATATATCATAAACATACTCGTTATACAACAATAAATTCTGGTTTTTTGGAGGTGTGTGAAGTAATGAAGAAATGTTTAGTGGCGCTCGTTGTTTTTTTGTTAGCTTTCCTCGCAGCCGCACCGTCATTCGCGGCCCCAGTAACGGTCAACATCGCACTCGCGAACAACCCTATTTCACAGGCTCTTGCAAAGATTGTCCAGGCTGAGTACAAGGCCGAAGGCGTAACCGTCAATATATCCGTTCTTCCGGAAAACGACCTGAGACAGCGTCTGACCACCGAAGCCTCAACAGGCGGAACCACTTACGACATTTACTACATCGGCCCGTACGAAGCCCAGACTTGGGCAAAGAACGGCTGGATCGAAAACCTCGAACCTTATTTCGAAAAACTGACGCCCGAAGAAAAAACGTGGTACGACCGCGACGATCTCATCAAGGGAATGGTGCAGTCCGTATCTCTCAACGGCAAGGCCTACGGGACTCCGTTCTACGGCGAAGGCTCGTTCCTGATGTACAACAAGGAACTTTTTGCCGAGAAGAGCCTGACAATGCCCGAACGCCCGACATGGGACGAAGTCTATGAACTGGCGAAGAAAATTCACGATCCGTCAAAGGGAATCGTCGGCATGACGATGCGCGGCGCGCCCGGCTGGGGAATGAGCGGCGCGCCTTTTGTGACTATGGTCAACGCGTTCGGCGGCAAATTTTTCGACATGGAGTGGAACGCCACAGTCGACACTCCGGAACAGAGGGCGGCTTGGAGCATGTATAAGAAGATACTGCGCGAGGCCGGACAGCCGGACATCCTTTCCTACACCTACAATGAGTGCATAGCGCTCATGCAGTCTGGAAAGTGCGGCATGTACTATGACGCCACCTCCATAGCTCCTCCTCTCGAAGGCGCGTCTTCCGCTGTGCGCGGCAAACTGGGCTATGTGTACCCGCCGCACGACAAACTGGAGAAGAACAACGCGTGGCTCTGGAACTGGACGATGTGCCTCAACCCCAAGGCCGACCAGGTCAAGAAGGATGCGGCGTTAAAGTTTATGCTCTGGGCGACTTCAAAGGATTATGTCGCGCTCGCGCTCAAGCACGATTCGACCGGCACGTCGATACCGCCGGCAGTCCGTTCGTCCACCTATAAAATGCCGTTCTACGCCGCAATACCCTACGTGGACGCGGAACTCGCGGTACTCGAGGGCATGGATTTCACGAAACCCTGCCTCGATCCCGTTCCCTACGTCGGACTCCAGTACATAGCGATACCGGAATTCGCCGATGCGGGCGACAAGATGACCCAGAACCTCGCCGACTATGTGGTCGACAACATCACCCTCGACGAAGCCATAAAGAGGACTCAGGCGGTCTTTGAAGCTGTCGCCGAGGAAGGTGATTACAAAAAGTAAGGAATGATCGTTACAGGGCGGTTCCGGTTTCGATGTTTCGGAACCGCCTTTGTGTTTTTATCCCCGTGAGGATTCTCCAAGGAGAAACATGATGCCCGACGGCCTTCAGCTCAGACACAAAAAAAGCGATTATCCCTTTCTTCTGCCCGCCGTGATAATTGTAGCGGTTATGACACAGGTGCCTTTTCTGATGACGCTCATCTTTTCGTTTATCAGGTGGAATTTGTCGCGTCCCGATATGGCGCGGGTATTCTACGGCCTGAGGAATTACACATATTTCCTCAGAATAAGGAGTTTGTCCGAACTGCATCAGTTTTACGGCGTCTTTTTCCAGACGATCGTGATAACCTTGATGACTATTCTCTTCTGTTCGATTTTAGGGTTTCTGCTGGCGATCCTTTTCGACCACCCCGTTCCGGGCGTCAATATCGCGCGCACACTCATACTCGGCCCGTTTTTCGTGATGTCGACCGC
>JAITRO010000226.1 GCA_031288335.1 Synergistaceae bacterium
CATCCGTACCTCGAATGTCTTGATTTTAGCGTCTTCGATGAACAGCAGGCGGTCGCCTGCCGTTTCCGCGAGCCTGCGGTCGTGGGTTGCCACCAGCAGCGTTCCTTTCCAGGCGACCAAGAGGCTTTCGAGCGCCTCTGCCGTGTAGAGGTCGATATGGTTGGTCGGTTCGTCCATCACCAGCGTGTTGAAATCGGACGCGAACAGTGCGGCGAAGGCGACTTTGGCGCGCTCGCCGCCCGACAGGAGCGAGCATTTTTTGTGGACGGCGTCGCCCTTTATCTCCAGCCTGGCCAGTATGGTCCTCACCTCGTGTTCGGGGCGTTCCGAAAACTGCCGGGCATTTTCGAGGACTGTGCGGGACATGTCGACCGTCTCATGGTTCTGTCTGAAATACCCTATCCTGGCCCCGGGAGCGGTCTTTATCGACTCGTGCCCTGCCTCCACGAGCTTTATCAGCGTCGATTTGCCGCTTCCGTTGGGCCCCAGCAAAATCGTGTGCATGTTGGCCTTCACATCAAAATCCGCGTCATCGAAGATTATCCTCTCGCCGAAGGAGACCGACAGGCCGCGGCCCCTTATCGCGATATCCGAGGCGACCCTTGCGGAGGCGCCGAGGGCCATCTTGATTTCCGGCAGGTCGGGCGGCCGTTCGGGGTTTCCGACCATCGAGGCGCGTTTTTCCAACGCCTTCGCCCGCGCGTGAAGCGCGGACTGAGCGAGGATTCCCTTACCGGGATTGATCCGCGCCTCGCTCGGGGACATGCGGGAAGGGGCTTTCAGCACCTTGAACTGCCGTTCCAAAACCTTGCGGGCGGACTCGGCAAGGCGTTTTTTCTCCCGCCGGCTCTCCTCGTACTCCGATGCGGCGAAATCTCTCTCGCGCTGTTTCTGAACCCTGAAGTCCGAGTAATTGCCCGGAAACGTCCGAAGAGCCCCGTTTTCAAGTTCCCATATTTTGCCGCATACGTCGTCCAGCAGCGACCTATCGTGAGACACGAGGACAACGGCCCCGCGAAATGACGACAGAGCGCGGCGCAATTGCTCTATACCGTCCCAATCCAGATTAGTGGTTGGTTCGTCGGCGAGCAAAACATCCGGCCCGGACGCGAAAGCCGCCGATAGCGCGGCCCGCGACAGTTCCCCGCCGCTTGGGTCGTCGGACAAAGCGACGAACTCAAATACCCTCCGCCCGAAAACGTCCTCTCCGCCGCACCTCAAGGCGTCCGCGTCCTGCGTCTGCCTGACGAGCGCGATCGAACCTCTCTCGTCGACGCTTCCCTCGCCGGGCTCCATCTCGCCGGCCAGCACCGCAAGCAGCGTGCTTTTGCCAGAGCCGTTCGCCCCCACCAGTCCTATGCGATCCCCGCGGCTCACGCGGAGAGAATCTATTTTGAATATCGTCCTGTCGCCGTAAATCTTCGAAATGTTCGACGCTGAGATCAAGTATGACGAGTTTCCCATAAAAAAAACACCTCCCGAATCGTTACCCGTACGGAAGGCGCATCATAAAGCGCTGCAATTTCACCATATGCAAAACAACCGAACGGGCAGGGTAATAAATTACCTTAAAACACATTTCCCCGCTTATGAAATTCGGTTGTCAGTTCTTCATATTCGCCGGTATACCTCGTCAAAAAAATTTTTTACGAATGAATAATACCGCACTCCGCGGGATACGTCAAAAAAGTCGGAAATTTCGCCGTTGCGGAAAATTCGAGCGGTATCAAGAAATTTGAGATAAAATATTCTATAACGATGGGCAAAAGGAAGGGAAAAAATGAGCGCTCAAACTATGGCAAGACAGGACCTGCACGAAATCATCGACAC
Source organism: Synergistaceae bacterium (assembly GCA_031288335.1). Taxonomy (GTDB): domain Bacteria; phylum Synergistota; class Synergistia; order Synergistales; family Synergistaceae; genus JAIRKI01. The sequence continues at coordinate 1,831 of JAITRO010000226.1, forward strand.
ATTATCGGATAACGCGTTTGAAAAACTTGCAAGTTATGCCGTGTCCCTGAAATGTGAGGACATGCCGGTTTTAATCGGTCCGATGAACGCCGAAACCCGCGAGGCTCTGGAGGAACTCCGGGCGGGTAAAGGTAAAAGGTTTGACAGCGTCGATGAATTGATGGCTGACCTGAATGAAGAGAATGACGATTGAACGGTCAAACGCGTTCAAGCGCGATTATCGCCGAGAATGGAGAACGCACGGACGAGGCCTGAACGACGTGCTCGAAGATGTTATCGTTATGCTCTTGATGGATGGCTCTTTACCGGCAAAATACAAAAATCACAAATTATCCGGCGATTGGGATGGGTTATGGGAATGCCACATCAAGCCTAATTTGCTGCTCGTTTATGACATAGTTCATCAGGACGGAGATAATGATTTGTTATGGCTCGTCCGTCTTGGTTCATATGCCGAATTGTTGAGGTTGTAGAAGAAATATCAACTAAACCAGCCAAGTATGATTCGTCCGCGTCCAAGCGCTGTATACTTGGTTTGTCGTGGGCGTGGAAATTTCAGCGGAAAAAGCCAACGGCATTGTTGTTCGGAAAAGAATTAAGTTATTTCTTCACCGGAGCATACATCAAGATTGGTTTCTTTATAACGGACGCTGAGATCATCTATCAGGACGAAATCAGCGGTTCTCTTTTGCAGCAGATTGATCAGGCGCTGGATATTCTCTGCCTGAAATATCTGAAGGCTAAAATATCTTATCGCGGCATACAACGCGCAGAAAATTACCCATGTCCGTTGGAGGCACTGAGAGAGGCGCTTTTGAACGCTATTCTGCACAAAGATTACAGCAGCGGGGTGCCTATTCAGATCAGCGTATACGATGACAAATTGTTTATCGGCAACGTCGGGCGGCTTCCCGCTGACTGGTCGCTGGAGGTTCTGTTGGGGAAACACGTGTCTATCCCGTTCAATCCGACCATTGCTCGCATATTTTATCTGGCCGGCTACGTCGAAAGCTGGGGGCGGGGCATCGAGAAAATTTTTACGGCGTGCAGGAACGACGGCGTTCCCGAGCCGGAATATACCATTCACCCAACGGATATTATGCTGAAATTTGCGGCGCATCCTGACAGAATTATCCCATCCGGTCATATAGTCGTGAGAGGTGACTTTACAGATGTGACAGATAATTTGGCAGATAATTTGACAGATAAAGAACTCGCAGTGCTGAAGCTGATTCTCGAAAATAATTGCCGTACCACGAGCGAAATGGCGTCAAAACTCGCCGTCAGCAGGCAGACAATTACAAGCAAGCTAGCACTACAACGAACATGAAAATCGGAGTTTCCTTTTTCGGTGAGAAAAATAGGCAGCAGCATTACGGCGCAACCGATAATGAACAATTTTTAACACCAATTCCATCGTTGTCGGGATTGGAATTAGTGC
>JAITRO010000030.1 GCA_031288335.1 Synergistaceae bacterium
GACGTAACCGGAGAGATAAAGCTGGCGGAGGGAATCGAGATGGTGATGCCCGGAGATAACAGCACATTCGAGGTAAACCTGATATCGCCGATAGCGATGGAGCCCGGTTTGCGTTTCGCCGTCCGCGAGGGCGGACGGACGGTCGGTGCCGGCGTCGTCACCGAGATTATGGAGTGATTGAGAAATGGCTGATATAGTGGGATTGCAGTGCACCGAGTGCAAGCGGCGCAATTACGTCACTCACGTGAACAAGAAAAAGTCACAGAAAAAACTCGAAAAACTCAAACACTGCAAGTGGTGCAACAAGCATACCTTGCATAAAGAAACGAAGTAGTGTAAAATACCTTTGCTTGCAGGTCCGTAGCTCCTAATTGGTAGAGCACCGCACTCCAAATGCGGGGGTTGAGGGTTCGAATCCTTCCGGGCCTGCCATTTTTTGTACAAACTATTTTTTGTACAAACCAGTGATTATTCTGACAAGGAGGTCGGGGTATGAATAAGGTCCTCGACTATAGTAATGGTATAAAGAGATTTATTAGGGAATCAAGGGCCGAGATGAAAAAAGTCTTCTGGCCGACCAAAAAGGACGTTGGGTATTCTACTCTTGTGGTAATAGGATTGACTGTAGTGGTCGGTTTTTACCTCGGTTTGATTGACGCCGTTCTCACAAGGTTGCTGGCTTTATTTATCGGCACCACGCCCTGACATCGAAATAGCCGATCATTAAAATGACTGATTTCAACGAAAATTCAGATCGACAGTGGTATGTCGTACAGACCTATTCCGGTTATGAGAATAAGGTTTGCGCGAATTTAAAGCAACGCATCGCGACGATGGGCATGGAGGACAGGATATTCCGCGTCCTCGTTCCTGTCGAGGAAAGCGTATATACCAAAGAAGGAAAAGTAAAGCACATAAGGAGAAAGGTCTTCCCGAGTTACGTTTTGGTTGAGATGATTCTGGAGGACCAATCTTGGTATGTGGTGCGGCATACGCCTGGCGTAACCGGATTCGTAGGCACAGGCAACCATCCGATGGCCCTTTCTCCTAAAGAAGTGGGGGAGATAATGGCCAAGATAACGAAGGATCAAGCCAAGCCCAAGATAGAGATCGCCTTCAAATTGGGCGACGTCGTCCGCGTCAGGAGCGGGCCGATGGAAGGCCAGGTTGGACCGGTCATAGAGGTCAGCGACAAGGGAAAGGTCACGATAAGCATACCCTTCATAGGCGGGATGGAAATGCCCGCGGAGATGGATCACACCAATCTCGAAAAACTTTGAACATGAATTCTCGAAAACCGCCGGATGTCGAATGCTGGAGGTTTTGCGATAAAGATGCCCCACGCGGTCTTCGCCCTTTCGCAACGGTTTGGGAGCGCGGATTCCCCAAAAGGGGCAAATTTAAGGAGGTAATTTTTCCGTATGGCGAAAAAGGTCATTGGGGAGCTGAAACTGCAGCTTCCCGCAGGTAAGGCGACTCCGGCGCCCCCCGTAGGGCCGGCGTTGGGTCAGCGCGGCGTCAATATAATGGAGTTCGTGAAACAGTTCAACGCCAGGACGGCCGATCAGGCCGGGATGATCATTCCCGTGGTCATAACAGTATATGCCGACCGCAGTTTCTCGTTCATCATGAAGACGCCGCCGGCGAGCGTCCTTTTGAAGAAAGCTCTGGGCAAAGAAAAGGGCTCCGGCATTCCCAACAAGAGCTTCATCGGCAAGGTGTCCCGCAAACAGGTGCAGGAAATTGCTGCCCTGAAGATGGCCGACCTCAACGCTGGCAGCATCGAGGCCGCCATGAGGATGGTCGAGGGCACCGCAAGATCGATGGGAGTCGAAATAAGCGGCTGAGTTAAACATCAGCGATAAAAGTGGGAGGAAACCTCAATGCGGTTTCCGCAAATCACCACAGGAGGTAAGATAAAATGTCCAAAAAGAGTAAACGATTCAAGGCGCTGCTCGGAAAATTCGACAAACAGAAGCATTATGCTCTGCCCGAGGCCGTCTCGCTGATCAAGGAATGCGCGAACGCCAAATTCGACGAGAGCATCGAGTTTCACGCCCGGCTCGGGGTCGATCCCCGCCACGCGGATCAGCAAGTCAGAAGCACCATAGTCCTTCCGCACGGGACGGGACATACCAAAAAAGTTCTCGTCATAGCCGGAGGGGAGAAGGTAAAAGAGGCCCAGGAAGCCGGGGCCGATTTCGTCGGAAGCGAGGAGAAAGTCGCGGAGATAGAAGGCGGTTGGATGGATTTCGACGCCGTCATCGCGACTCCCGATGTGATGAAGATGGTGGGACGCCTCGGCAAGATACTTGGCCCGCGCGGAATGATGCCGAGCGCCAAGACGAATACGGTCACGTTCGACGTCGCAAGCGCCGTCAAGTAGATCAAGGCCGGACGTGTGGAGTTCCGTGTGGACAAGGCCGGTATCATCCATAACGCGGTGGGACTGGCGTCCTTCCCTGCCGAACAGCTGCTGGAAAATATCGGGACACTCGTCAAGGCGATAGTGAAAGCGCGCCCGGCAGCGGTGAAAGGCACTTATATTAAGGGAATAACAATTTCTTCCACGATGGGGGTGGGTATAAAGATAGACGAGACGTCGGCGCAGAAGGAGACCGCGAGCGAGTAAAAAAAATTGTCTTCCGCAATATAATACAGTTACCGAGAGCTAAAGACAGCGGGCGCCCCTTTTGCGGATTGGGGGGCTCAATATCCCGCCGAGGTTCAAAATGGCATTTGTGCAATTGTCGTTTGGGCCGGGCTCTTTTGAGGGTCCGGTTTTTTTGTGAAAGAATGGAGGTGAATTTATGCCAACTGAAGCAAAACGAGCTGAAATAGACGCTCTCGCGGAAAACGTGAAAAAGAGCAACGCTATTTTTATTGTGGAATACAGAGGTCTTCGCGTCTCCCAGTCAACTGCCGTCCGCAAAGCGGTTCGCGCGTCCGGCGGCGAAATTAAGGTCGCCAAGAACACACTGATGAGGATAGCGCTGCGCGAGTCCGGAGAGACTACGGCCGACGCCATAAACTCGGGCCCGAACGCTTACGTGTTCGCCTACGGAGACGTGGCGGCCGCCGCGCGCGCCCTGCGCGACTTCGCGAGGGAGAGAGGCAATGAGGCGCTTGTGATAAAGGGCGGTATCCTCGGAGGCCGGGTTATCGACAGGGAGCAGGTAACTGCGCTGGCCGATCTGCCATCGAAGGAGACGCTCGTCGCCATGCTGCTGGGCGTCCTTAACGGCCCGGCGCGCGGACTCGTCACAGTGTTATCAGGCCCGGCACGCGGACTCGTCACCGCGTTGTCTCAGATCAAGGAACAGAAGGAAAAGGCCGCGTAGCGGTTCAAAAATTATCGGCAATTTACCTCAAGGAGGATATTTGAATGACACGTGAAGAAATAATTAAAGCGATCGAAGAGATGTCAGTGTTGGAAGTGTCGGAACTCGTACACGCTCTGGAAGAGAAGTTTGGCGTCTCCGCTGCCGCTCCTATAGCCGCGGCGGCGGTGGCGGCCGGCCCCGCGGCTGGTCCCGCCGCTGCTGAGGAGGAAAAGACCGAGTTCGACGTTATTCTCATCGATCACGGCGCCAACAAGATAAGCGTAATCAAGGTCGTCCGTGAGATCGTCACCGGACTTGGCCTGAAGGAAGCTAAAGATCTGGTCGATAATCCGCCCAAGCCGATAAAGGAAGGCGTGAGCAAGGAAGAAGCCGAGGAGATCAAGAAGAAATTCGAGGAAGCCGGAGCAAAAGTCGAATTCAAATAAAAAAATAAAAAAATAATAAAGAGAGTGCAGGGAGCTTGCTCCCTGCCTGGGTTTGGGGCAGAGCCCCAAGCTTCTGCCGATATTTTAAGCCGGTTCGTAAAAACACGAGCCGGCCTTTTATGTTAATATAACCGCATGATAATTGACGTTCACGTTCACGCGTATCCTCCTGAAATTATTTCCGACCGGGAAAAAATATCCGCCTCCGAAAGTTATTTCGCGACGCTCACAAGCGGCCGCGCACACAGATGGAGCAGCGCGCCCGGCGTGTTAGCGGCCATGGAAGCGGACGGCGTGTCGGAAAGCTGGATAACCGGATTCGGATTCAAAGACATTGGATTATGCGGACTGTGCAACGATTATGTATTGGATGCCGCGCGCGGGTCGGGCGGTAAACTGAAGGCGCTCACAGTCGTTCCCCCACTGGCAAGAGGGGCGTCCGCGGAGATAGAACGCTGCGCGTCGCTGGGGGCCATAGGCGTGGGCGAAATATTTCCCGACGGACAGGATTTCGACATAACGGATATCGAAGAGACATGGAGGTTCGCGGCAGCCTGTCATGACACCGGCATGTTCGTCTCGCTTCATATCGCCGAGCCGGTCGGGCGCGATTATCCGGGCAAAGGACACGCCGGCCCGCGTGAGGCGTACCTCTTCGCCCGCAACCATCCCGAACTTAAAATAATAATGGCTCACTGGGGCGGCGGAATATTCATGTACGAATCCATCCCGGAGGCGAGAAATGTCCTTAGGAATGTGCGATACGACACGGCCGCGTCGCCTTTTGTTTACGGGAGTGAGATTTTCGGGCTCTGTTCCGCACCCTGGATCGGCGGCAAGATTTTATACGGCTCCGATTTTCCGCTGCTGCGTTTCCCCCGTTTCAAATCCATGATGGAAGCTCAAAAGATGCCGGAGGAAACATTCAGGCGCATCACCTCGCTCAACGCGGTTCAGTTTCTCGGATAACATCGGCAGATAAAAGAAATCGGCATCGCCGAAGCCGCTAATATAGGGCGTGTTTGAAAACTCAAAATGCAAGATTTTGTACGTCATTTCAACAAAATCATAATGGAAGCTAAAAATACAAAACTCTTTATCATGCTATCATCTTTGGGTGAGCGGTTTAAATTTCGTCGATAACATTGAGGTGATTTGGTTGCGCAATTTCATTTACTATAACCCAACAAAGGTATATTTCGGAACTGGCGTCAACTCTCAGGTTGGGGAAATCGTCGGAGGCGAGTTCAAAAAAGTTCTTCTTCTCTGCGGCGGCGGCTCCGCGCGAGCCTCAGGCGTTTACGATGACGTGACTGCGTCGCTTCGCGCGGCGGGCGTCGATTTTCGCGAGTGCGCGGGGGTCAAGCCAAATCCCGTCGTGTCGAAGATCGAGGAAGCGATAGGCATTATCAAGCGCGAAGGGCTCGAAGCGATAGTGGCGATCGGCGGCGGAAGCGTCATAGACAGCGCCAAGGGAGTCTCGGCAGGGGCGTGTTACGACGGGGACGTGTGGGATTTTTACGCGCGCAAGACGAAGATCGCCCGCGCGATGCCGTTTTTTGCCGTGGCAACGCTGTCGGCGACGGCATCCGAGATGAACTGCACGTCGGTGATAATAAATGAAGCTCTCGGCGTGAAAACAGGGCTCACAGACAACGCCCTTTTCCCCAGGGCCACGTTCCTCGATCCCTCGGCGCAATTCTCGGTCTCGGCCAGGCAGACGGCTGATGGAGGCATAGACGCCATATGCCACGTTATGGAGACGTATTTCGACGGTACGACCGGCGTGGAACTCCTTATGGAGTACGCTGAGGGCCTCGTCCGTTCCCTCATGGAGCTGATACCCGCTGCCATCCGCAACCCGCGCGATTACGACGCGAGGGCGCAATTGGCGTGGGCGTCGGCCAGCGCGCTGAACGGAACCACATGGGCCGGACACTCGGGCAGGGGAGATTTCGCCTCACACGCGATGGGACACACGCTGTCGGTGAAATACGACACGGTGCACGGCGAATCCCTCTCGATAATGATGCCTGCCTGGATGGAATATGTGCGCGCCGATAATGAATATGCGTTCACCCGCTTCGCCCGTAAAGTGTTTGGCGTCATCTCGCCCGACGATGAGGCGTCACGCGGGGGCATCGCTGGAATGCGGGAGTTTTTCAAATCGCTCGGCGCTCCCACGCGGCTGCGCGATATAGGAGTCTCGAAGGAAGACCTGCCGGAATTGGCTGACATGACCGCTCGCGTCCCGATAGGCGTGCTGCGGAAGCTTGGGCGCGAAGACATCCTCCAAATCTATCGCGCGGCTTTTTGATAGGTTCAATATCCGCAGTTTTAAGGACTTTAGGCCTATTGCAAATAGGACAAAAAACTATATACTTTGAGCCAAATGATGCTTAAATGTTTCGCGAAGCATATTGTGGCGTATTATCGCGCGCGAAGGGGTGAACCGATTTGAAAAGAAAACATGGGGGCGCGAAGCGGCGCGGGTTCTCGCTTACCGAGATGCTGGTGGTCGTACTGATAATAGGCGTGTTGGTCGGCGTGGTGGGCTCTTTGATGGGAGGTTTCGTCACGAACTTCGAAATGACTGACGACCAATCGATCGCCCGCCGCCGCGCGCAGGATGTGTTCAACATCCTCCAGACACCCATTTTGAACGCCGGGCTCGGGATTCCCCCGAATCTGTTCTCCTATTATTTCGGACCGCTCGCATCGGATATCGACGGAGCGCCTATAAAAAATTGGAGCGGCCCGATACAGGTCATCTCGCACGATGAAAGCGGGACGGGCTTCAAAGCGACCAAGGGAAACAGAGGAGAGGCCCTGTTGGTCGTGTATTCCATATACTCAGGCGTAAAAAACGTGAGCGACGCGGACATCATCGCTTTCAGCGGGCCGACATCGGGAGATGCCGGCCCGCTGGAATTCAGCCTGAGCGGAAACGCTCCGCTCGGAGGAGGCGACGGCATACAATTCGCCAATGCCGGGACAAATTTGGTGCACTCTTACATCACGTTCCCGGGCATATCGATGCACCCGGAGCTGGTGACGGGCAAGGGCAGCGGCGGCGGAAACGACACGCTGCAAGTTTACGGTAAAAGGCCTTACGTGACGGACGCGGACGAGGACGTTCTGCCCCGGAATGTGATCAGGCCCTACCACGACATGTTCCTTGTGAGGGCCGCGATGGCTTACGTGGACGACGACGGGACGTTCTGCATGTATGATATAAACGACGATGGTGATATATTCAATCGCGGCGGATCACTGTCGATCGCTTCCAAAGCGGACGCCGACGGAGAACTGGTTTATAGGGTGGAGGGCATAAAAGCCGTACGCTTCTTGCCGGACATTGACACCGAAAACCGGGTGACGGGCGTCAATGTCCACGTCCTTGCCGAGGGCGACAACGCCGTCACCGGGCGGAGGACGGATACTCAAGCCGTCCAGGATCTGAGAGGCCGCTGGCCCGGCATAGCAAAAAAAGATTGGGATGACGATATGTACTATGAGGACTTCGAGATGAGATGGAGGACAAGAAATATTGAAGCGCCAATACTATAAAAAATCCGCCGCCCTGACGCTGGCCGCGATCTTGCTTCTCATCCCTGGGCTTGCCGCGGCCTGTGACTGCGAGGAACCAGTCATAGTGGACGGGCTGGAAGCGTACGAGCGTTCATTGCGCTCCGACAGGGACGCCGTGGAGGGATTCTGGGCCGTCTACCTGGACTGGCAGCCCGAGGTGGGCGCCGCGCGAAGGCTCAGGCTGGCGGTGGTGAAAAACGACTATGGCGTGTATCCCGGGACGGACTATATAGGCGTCTCGACCTGCGATCAGCCGGGATGCACGAGGGGCGAGGTGAAACTGCTGCTGACGCGCACCGACGATCCTCGGAAATTCGAGGCGGTATTGCTGGTGACCGACGCTGACGGTGCGAAGGGAACCGCCATCCTCACCGAAGATGAACACACCGGCAGAACGGACGCCCTGCTCGACCTGAGTGCCCTCAGATACAAGAACAGGATGATGACCTACGGCCTGGTGAGGGTTATAGACGGCTGAACATTTTTCGAAGATATCGAAAAGAGAGAAAAAGCGTAACTACTAACCTAAAACCGCAGGTTGACGAGTTTAGATTCATGTGGATGTTGTATATTCCTGAATTATAAGGATAAGGCTGCCCCTGCCGCTTAATTGCTGCAAATCTCTTAGCGCGTCAGTATAACAAAACGGCGGCCAATCGATGACCGCCTTCTCGCTCTATTTATGGCAAACGCCGTTCAATCTCCGAAACCGACGGTCTTGTTCCAGTCGCACATTTCGTGGGCTTTGGCCTTGGCTTTTTCCAGTTTTTCGCCCTTGAAGCCCGGATCTATCTTCAGCGCTATGGCGGCAGCCATGTCTATCGTGGACGCGGCGTTCGTCTCCCAGTCGGGATCGTCGCGGAAATCACGCAGGACGTCATAGGTCAGCGTTTTAGGTTTGCTCTCGACCAATACCTCGCCGATGGCGCGTTCGATTTTCGCGCCCTCTTCATCCAGGCCTAGGTACTCCAGCATCATCTTGCAGGCCATGAGCATGGCGCAGGGGTTCACTTTATACTGGTGGGCGTACTTGGGCACGGAACCGCTCGACGGTTCAAACAGCGCCGTGCTCTCTCCGATGTTGCCGCTCGGGGCAAAACCCAGGCCGCCGGTGAGCTGGCTCGCCTCGTCGGAGAGTATGTCGCCGAACACGTTGCTCTCCACCACCACGCTGTAGTTTTGGGGGTTCTTGATGAGCCACATCGCCGTCGCGTCGGCGTTTTCCTCTATGCCCTTGATGCCGTACCGTTCGTACTCTTTGGCGACCTCCAGGAATATGCGCTTCATCATGCCGTCGGTCTGACGGATGACGTTGGCCTTGTTGCCGCAGTGGACTGTCTTGCGTCCGGTGGCCTTAGCGTACTCGAAGGCAGCGCGGATTATGCGCTCGCATCCCTCTTTGGAAAAAACGCGCCACGATACGGCGACCTCGCTGCATTTTTTGAAGCGCTCCATGCCGGGATGCAGCTCGAACTGCTCCTTGGGCAACGGGCAGAATTCTACCGCGGCGTAAAGGTCCTCGGTGTTTTCGCGGAACATCACTATGTCGATTTTGGGGTCGCCCTTGAGAGGCGTGCCGATACCTGGCAGGGATTTCGCAGGGCGCAGATTGATGTAGAGGTCGAACAGCTGCCGCATCTGGAGGATTGCGGACTTGAAGCCTTTCACTCCCGCCTTGGATGTTATGGCTGCCATTATGGTGGCGTCTGTGTTTTTGATCGCCTCAATGGTCTCGGGCGGAACGGTGTTGCACCTGGGGTCACCCTCGCCGAATTTGGCAGCGGATTTTTCCCACATACACCAGCCAAGGTCGGCGCGCACCCACTCTATCGGCAGATTCATGGCTTCCAAGACCAGCAACGCGCCCTCCATCATGTCGTAACCGGAGTCGTCACCCGACATGTAGCAAACCCTGTAACTATTTTTGCGTTCCTTGACTTTTAATACGTCCCTGCTCAAAGATAAAACCTCCTCGTCTCTATTTAATATGACGGGTCGGAAGGTTTTGCCAACTTCTTTATGCCGGCCTTTTTTGCCGGCTCCTCGGCCCGTCAGTTTTTAAACGCGTGTCTTTGCCAGTTCTTGTCGACGTATATGCCGTTCGATACCTGGAAACGAAGCACCCGGACGTCGGGCGATTCGATTCCATTCGGGAAATGCGCGGCGTATTCGTCGCTCCAGACCTTTTTCCTCGACGCCATATCTTCCAGTATCTCCACGTTTCCCCAGAATCTCACCTCGCCGCCGCCACGCGCCGCCGGCACGTATATCACGGCCTTGTCGTCGCGAAGCAGCTCCTTCACCTTGCTCGATTCCTCGCTCGCCACAAACCAGAGAGTCTTTACCCCCTCAGCCTTGGCCGTGACCAG
>JAITRO010000114.1 GCA_031288335.1 Synergistaceae bacterium
CCGAGTACGCGCTCCCCGGCAACATAGCGTACGAATACGGACTCCAACCCGGCATCTCGGTATATGGGCCCGTGGGATGCGACAACTGCCGCAACACGGGATACAAGGGCCGTATCGCGATAGTCGAGATCATGGAAGTGACCGATAGGGTGAAAGACCTGATAAACACGAACACTCCGGTTTCAATGATACGCCAGGCCGCAATGGAGGGCGGTATGCACGTTTTAATACAGAGCGCGTTGAGAAACGTGCTTGCCGGCGTCACTTCCATCGAAGAGATGCTTGCCCTGACCGTCCATAACGAATAAGGAGAGTCCGCTTAAATGGCTTATCCGATTCACGTATTGCTCGCGGAAACGCTGAAAAGAAAGGGAAGCGACCTCCATTTGAGCGTGGGCATCCCAGCCGCGATCAGAATGGACGGGACGTTGAACTTCATAGGCGAACCAATTACCTCGATGGAACATCTCGAGATGCTGAGCGCCATCCTGTCTCCCAGCCAGATGGAGACGCTTCAAAAGGACAAGGAACTCGATTTCAGTTTCACGTTCCACGCGTCGGAGGAATTGAACTCGCGTTTCAGGGGCAACTGCGCATACGAACGCGGCAACCTTTGCACGGCGCTGCGCGTCATAACGTCCAACATTCGCACCACGAAACAACTGATGCTGTCGCCGACGATCGAGGAAATAGCCAATAGGATGAGAGGGCTGTTTCTCGTGACGGGGCCTACCGGTTCGGGGAAATCGACCACGCTCGCCGCCATAATCCAGCAGATCAACATGACGCGGTACTGTCACATAATCACGATCGAAGACCCCATCGAATATCTGTACTTCTCGGAGCGATCCATAATCCACCAGCGCGAAATAGGAAGCGACACGAAGAGTTTTTCCGAGGCGCTCAAGAGGGCGTTGAGGCAGGATCCCGACGTCATTCTCATCGGAGAAATGCGCGACCTCGAGACGGTTTCAGCAGCCGTGACCGCGGCCGAAACGGGACACTTGGTATTCGGAACCCTGCACACTCCGGATGCCGCCCAGACGATTGACCGTATAATAGACGTGTTTCCGCCGCATCAGCAGGATCAGATCAGGATACAGATCGCGAACATTCTGGTTGGCGTTTGCTCCCAGCAGCTGCTGCCGCTTCCTGGGGGCGGGCGGATGGTGGCAACGGAGCTGCTCATCGCGAATCCGGCTGTCCGAAACTGCGTCAGAGAGGCCAAGACATCACAGATAAAGGGCATCATGCAGACCGGGGCGGCCATGGGCATGCACACCATGGATCAGGACCTTGCGCGGCTCGTGTCGGAAGGATACATCACGAGAGCCGACGCCTTTGTGTACTCTTATGACGTAAAGGAACTCGAACGGCTGCTGGGATAGAGCTGAAATAAAATAAACCCGCGGAAAAATTTGGGACAAAGCGAACAACGGGAGGTTTTTAGATGGCGCAAGTAGTGGACACGAGTGATTTCAGACCGGGACTCAAGATAAAATGGGAGGGAGGCATGTGGTCCATCCTCGAATGTTCCCATCATAAAATGGGACGCGGAGGAGCGATCGTCCGCGGCAAACTTCGGAACCTGGAGACAGGGTCATCGGTCGAGCAGTCGTTTAAATCCGGCGAGCGTTTCGAGAGGATCATTTTCGACGAAAAACCCGCGCAATACCAGTATCGCGACGGTAACGACCATGTCTTTATGGACATGGAGACCTACGACCAAGTATTTTTATCCGAGAGCGTCCTGGGGGACGCCGTGAAATATCTGACCGATAACCTCGAAGTCAGCTTCGATATGTACGAGGACAGGGTCATGGGTATAGAATTGCCGAAATCCGTGGAACTCGTCGTCACGGACACGCCGCCGGGTTTCAAGGGAGATACGGCTTCGGGAGGAGGGAAGCCGGCCACTACCGAGACGGGCCTCGTAATAACGGTTCCTTTTTTCATAGAAAACGGGGAATCGGTCATAGTCGACACGCGTACCGGAGAGTATTTGGAACGGGCCAAAAAGAATTGATGTGCGGGGGATAAACCGAAAACATGGAGGGGAAAAAAATGAGCGCGCGTGAAAAAATAGCATATTTGCGTGGTTTGATTGAAGGGCAGAATATAGCGGAAAATGCCGGCATGTCGAAATTTCACGAAGCGCTTCTGGGAGCGTTCGAGACGATAACCGAGGAAATTGACAAGATCGCCTCCGATCATGCCGACCTGAGAGAGTACGTGGAAGACCTGGAGGACGAAATAATGTCGCTCGGCGGCGGCGACGTGTCCGAGATGGACGACGACGATGACGACGACACATTTGACGAGGACGAAGAGGAAGAATACGAGCCGGTCACCTGTCCGGAGTGCGGAAAGGACTTTTTTTACCAGCCGGACGTTTACGACGAAGACGAAGATCTTCTCTGCCCGCATTGCGGGAAACCTTTTAAGCAGTGATTCGCCAATATATCGCTTCAATTTAAAAGGAGGTATTGAAGGTGGATAACAATGAGGAGTTTGAGAATTCCGCGGCCGAAGTAGAAATATCCGAAACTCATACCGTCGACCAAACGGGACTCGAAGGTAAAATTCGCATTTCCGAGGACGTAATCTCTCAACTCGCCATAAAGGCGCTGACCTCGGTGGAGGGCATTCAGCCCGCGAATCCCGGTCTGATGGCGAACCTCAGAATGGGCAGAAAAGCGGCGAACGGCGTCAGGATCGTCATTTCCGACGGAGATACGCCCGAGATACAGGTCGATACCTATGTATCAGTAAGATACAGCCTTCGCATCCCCGATATATGCTGGGACGTCCAGGAAGCCGTAAAAGACCAGATCGAAAGATTTACCGGATATACGGTAAAATCGGTGAATGTCTACGTGCAGGGGATAACTTTCACCGACAAACCGACCGATTCCGAAGAATCCGCGAGTCAGGACAACCCGGCGGGCGTCGAAAATATCTGATACAATTTGAAATCGGGGGCTCGAAGTGTAAAGATTTGAAGCCGAGCCGGCATGTCGTTCAGTGACATCGTCAACGCGCTTTTGGTTGTAATTTGGCATGACGTCACAAACGTAATTTGCCGGGAGATTGGAGGCACGCGATGTTATTTCTCTGGACGATAACCAAGCACGGCAAAATATGGCTGGACGGAGAGGCATTCCGCCGGATCGTAGTGAATCGCCTGCCTTCCGAATTCGTGTGTCAGGAGGTGTCGTTCGTCGGAGATCAGAGTCTCTTGAACATCTACATCACCTTGCCGGAAAAAGATGATCCCCAAAAGAGGTTCGCCGTCACCGACAGTTTTGAACAGTTTTTCGGATCGATGGGGATTACGGTGCACATCAACTGGATACGAAAGACTCCCGAAGAATACGCTTCCGCTTATCCGATTCTCAAAAAACCGATCTTCTGGGCGGCTGTGGCCGGCGGTATTTCGGTCGTTGCCAACCTGGGCATACGAGGCGTTTTATGGGCAGCCGGCGGCGCGCTTATCGGATACGCCGTCTCCTGGATGATACTTTCCGATGATGGAAAGAGCATCATAAAAAAAATAACGAAAGATTTCAGGAGATGATTTTTTGGGCAAGGGTTCATTGCCTCAAAGAAGACGCAGGGCGAGAGAGATCGCCCTGCAATTGATTTATGAACTGGACCTCCGTCCATCGCTCACCCCGGACGAGGCCATTGATATGTTCCCGTGGGATGAAGAAGCGGAGGGCGTGGCCGAATACGCCGATTTCCTGGTGCGGGCTGTGGCGCGTCATGCCGATGATATTGATTCCATGCTGAGGGAGTATATCGTGGGCTGGAGAACCGAGCGGATGGTTGCCGTCGACAGGGCTTCCATACGATTGGCGTTGTGCGAAGGCCTCATCGAGCGCAAGGTGCCTTTGGCGGTGGCGATATCCGAGGCTGTGGAGCTGACCAAAATGTTCGGCACGGTGGAGTCCGGCAGTTTCGTGAACGGCGTCCTCGGCAAGATAGTACGCTCCGTCGAAAACACTGAGCAGGACGCCGAAAAGACGGCGCACGCAGGTCATCCATGATCTTTGAGACCTCATCGTCCGCCGAAATACAGACGGTGGACGAACTGTCGAACACGATAAGGGCCGTAATCAACCGCTCAGCTCTGCTCAAGACGGTCACAGTGCGGGGGGAAATTCAGAATTTCAAGCGCCATAGCAACGGGCACGTATATTTCACCCTTGCCGGCGACGAGTAGAGGATAGCCGCCGTTCTCTGGCGTTCTTATTCCGTGAACGTGATCTCGTGGCCGCGCGACGGCGACGAGGTGATAGTCGCCGGAAGCGTGGACGTATACGCGAAGACCGGTTCTTATCAGCTCTACGCCACCCGTTTGACGCCGCTTGGCGTGGGCGCTCAGCAGCGAGCACGCGAGGAATTGAGAAGGATGCTCGGAAACGAGGGATTGTTCGACCCGCGCCATAAACGCCCCATTCCGAAATATCCGTCTAAAATAGCCGTCATAACGAGCCCCACAGGAGCCGCCGTCAAGGATATCCTCGAAGTGTCCTCCAAACGCGCGCCCTTTATAGATATCGTGATAATCCCCGCCGCCGTTCAGGGAATCGACGCGCCCGCCCAAGTCGCGCAAGCTTTGGCGCTCGCCGGAAAAATCCCGGGCGCGGAATGCGTGATTCTGGCAAGGGGTGGAGGGGCCAGGGACGACCTGTCGCCATTCGACGACGAAAGGATCGTAAGAGCGGTGCGAAGCTGTCCACTGCCGGTGGTAACCGGCGTTGGACATCAGATCGACAATTCGCTCGCCGATTTCGCGGCCGACGTCGCTCTGCCTACGCCATCCGCAGCCGCAGAACGTGTTTTCCCGGATAAAAATAAAACGCTGTTGTTCCTGTCCGCGTCCGGGGATAACATACGTTCACGCGTGAAAAACGCGCTGTTCAGAAACCGTGTGCTTTTGCGGCAGACATCGGAGAAATTGGAGCGTTCTATGAGCACGGTATTGAACGAAAACGAAAGATACCTGCGAGAAAAATCGCTGGAGCTTACGCAAAGGATAAACGCCGTGATAGAGCGGAACGAATTGTTTTTGCACAAAGCCGCCGCTGCCCTGGACGCGATGTCCCCATTGGCAGTGCTGGGCCGTGGTTTTTCCATCTGCAAGGACGAGCAGGGCCGCGCCGTAATGGACGCCTCATCCCTTGCGCCCGGAAATAAACTCTTCATACGCTTTCATATCGGCTCCGCTGAAGCGGAAGTGAGCCGCACGGAAACGTTTTTACGCTGACACGAGGAGAAAAAGCTACGCTCCTCGTTTACGCGGATAATTTGTCATGCCTGACATTTTAAGCGCGAAAAAAATGAGGATAATTCCGATGCACACATTGAGAAACACCATGACCTCTCTAGGCAGAAATGTTTTTACGACGCTGCCGGCCAAAACGACGGCGTTTAGAAATATAAAGGTCGCCGCGGCGCACCCTGCACCGAAGCATAAGAGCCGGCGGCCGTTCAAGTCTCTTCCTGTCACGTTGGCTGAAAAAACCCCTCCCCAAAAGATTATCGTCAGAGGATTGGAAGCAGTCAATAACACGGCTTTGAGGAAAACGCCATCCGTCCGAACTCCGCCCAACAGCGAGAATTGGGGGAACAAAGGTATTCCCAGCGCGCTCGACGCGATGTCCGCCCCGAACGCCGCCAGCACGCACGCTCCCACGCAACGGACAATTTTCGCCGCTTTTTCGCCTTGCAGGAAAGCGGCAACGCCCAGAGCCGCCAGAAAAATATAGAGTCCGTCGATCAGCGTTACAGCCAGAGCCGCCAACGCTCCTGAGGAGAATCCCAAAACTCCGGCTGTGTTAAAAACCATCAAACACACGGGCCCCACCGCAAACTGCAAGAGAAGCCCGAAACGCAGCCCTTCGAGAAACTTGGAGATTTCATCCCACCGACTGATCATCAAATATT
Source organism: Synergistaceae bacterium (assembly GCA_031288335.1). GTDB lineage: Bacteria > Synergistota > Synergistia > Synergistales > Synergistaceae > JAIRKI01. The sequence continues at coordinate 5,953 of JAITRO010000114.1, forward strand.
TCAGAGATTCTTTTTCATCGTTCGATAAGAGCTTTTTGCAGCGCTCCCAGTCCGACTCCCGGCTCTATATCATAGCCGCATTTGACGCAAGCCCTTTCGATGGAAGCAATCAGGGATACGATAATGTTGTCGTCAATATTTCCCATGTGCCCGATCCTGAACCCTTTCCCGGCAAAGTCGCCGAGGCATCCGGCGATATGCGCGCCTTCCTCGTACACGGCGCCGCGAAAGACCGCGTCGTCCAAGCCGCAATTATCGGGGTACAGGGATACCGTCACAGTGGGTGAGGCCACTTCTTCGCCTGCGCCTATGGTAAAACCCATCGCGGCGAGCGAGCGGCGAATTGCGGAGGCGTATTTCCTGTGGCGCTTGAAGCGGTTTTCGAGGCCTTCCTCTTTTATTATCCTCACGGCCTCACACAGCGACCATATCATGTTGACGGGGGGTGTTCCCCAGTATTTCATCGGTTCCCTCATGACCGGCACCCATTTTTCGAAGTCGATGTACGTCTCGGTGATGTGGGAAATGGCCTTTCGTTTTTCCAGGGCCCTTTCGCTTGCCCAGAGCAAACCCAGTCCGGGGGCTGTGCCGAAACATTTTTGCGAGCAGCTCAGCATCACGTCCACTCCCCAGTCCATGTAGAATTCGACGCCGCCCATGGAGGCGACTCCGTCGACCACGATGAG
>JAITRO010000149.1 GCA_031288335.1 Synergistaceae bacterium
TAAGCATAATCCTGTTTGGTTTTGACGGTCGGCCTTCACCCGCATTTTCGGGCGGAAGCAGGTCTTTGACACGTTCCCAATCATTCTCACTGATTTCATGACGACGTTCCAATATCTCTACCCCTCTCACTAATAATCATTTACTTATTTATGCCATATAGTGAGATTTTGCGCAATACCTAATTTTCAAACACGCCCTACCCCAATGTCCATCAAACCAGGCAGCAATTTCGCGATCGTGTTCATAAGACCGGCTATTATCCATGCCGCCGCCGCGATGATCTGGGGAAGCATCTTCGCGAGCCCGTCGATGAAAAACGTTATCAGCTTCACGCCCTGATCGATGAATTCGGGAAGTTTTTCCGCGATAACCGCAATGACTTTCGTTATGACGCCGGTTATCGCCGTTATGATCTGAGGCGCTTTTTCGGCTATTGCCGCCGCGACGTTTCCGACGACGCCGATAATATTGTCCAACCCGTCCGTGAATTTCTGAACCAGTCCATCGACATCGCCGCCGCTTTTGATAAACAAAGCGATGCCGGCCGCGAGCGCCGCAATGCCCACTACCACAATAGCAAGCGGGCTCGTGAGCAATCCAAACACAATGCCCAAACTTTTTATACGGGATGTAATTTCAATGACCATTTTCACGACTTTAGCGAGATCGACAAATATTTTTGCCACTTTCAAAGTTGCGATCGCCGCTTTCACGCCTTTAGCGTTTTTAGTGAGATCGGCGGATACGTCCACCGCTTTCCAAGCCGCAAACGCGGTCGTGATCGCTTTTACAACGGATTTAAGTCCGCCGAACGCTGATTCCCAGTCACCGGTGAACACGCCCTTGATGAATTCGATAACGCCGCCGAAGACATCCTTTATGACTTGCCATGTTTTCGCGAGATGCTCTTTGACCTTATCCCAGGTATTCACGATACTCTGCCTGACAGCATCGGCGTCGATGCCCCAACGCTCGAATATCTCGCCGATAAGGCTATCGTTGCCCTGCATGAAGTTGATGAAGTCGTCGACAGCGAGGAACAGCAGGGCGATAACTCCGGCTATCGCGAGCACCTTGAAATTCAGCAGGTTGAGCAGGCCGGTCAAGTTTTTGAGAAATGACAGGATAGCGCTGGAGTTCATAGCGATGAACATCGAAGCCGCCGCGATAGAGAGCAGTTTGAAAGTATTCTCCGCACCGCCGATTTTTTTAACGAAGCGCTCGATATGTACCTGCGCCTTTTTCAGCCAGTTGGTTATTCGATCGAACATTCGGTTGAGCAGCCTGCCCTCTGCCGTCAGAGACTTGACCGCATCCGTCGCGTATTCGACTAACTGAGAGAACAGCTTCAAAACTTGTATCGCAGGTTTCAGGAACGCGCCGCCTACTGCTACCTTCAGGTCGGTCAGGGATTGTTTCAGGTTCCCCAATTGATTTCCCCATGTGTCGCTCTCACGCGCCGCCTGTCCCAACGCGCCGGACGCGGCGTTAGCGTTCTCCACCATTTTCAGGAGAGTCAGTTGTTTTTGGGATTCCGCGAGTTGCGCAAACGATTTACCATACAGGGCGTTCGCCGCCGCGTTTCGCGTTGTTTCAGTGGCCGACAGGCCGAGCGCGGCGTCGTTAGCGTAATTTCCTTTGAGGAACGACTGCAAAGATTCGGTAACGTCTTCGAGAGTTCTGTCGTAGAACGCCGCCGAATCCGCGACAGCCCGCATTGCTCTGTCCGTGAGACCTAACGCGTTTTCCGCGTCCATCCCGGACGTTTTGGCGAACGCCGCGATTTGTGTGAAACTGCCTCGCATACGCCCGACCGACACGCCCGTTTCGTCGGCAATACTCTTCATCGTTTTGGTGGCCCGTTCCTCAATGTCGCCGAACACCTGAGAGAACTGGCTTTTCAAGGCTTCAGCGTTCGCCGCCGCTTCCGCGAGCGAGGACAAACCTTTGACTGTGAGATATACCGCGATGGCGCCGAGGGCCTTTGATGCATACGACTTCAGCTTATCGACACTCTCATTGACTTTCTTTTCACTTTGCTTGTTTACCTCGTAACCGAAGGCAATGCACACGTCCCTTATGGTTATTATCAGCACCCTCTTTCGAAACAAAAAACGTGAGTTTTCTCACGTTTTTTGTCGGTATTTTTACAAGTCCTCAATTCCTTATTAGTGATAATTGCCAAGCGAAAGTTAGTGCCGCGGGGCTATTTCCTGCCTGTGCTCTTACCTGTCTTATCCGCCATTTCCTTCGACCGCGCAGTCTCGATGTCGTTGTCCATGCGTATGAGTGAGTAGAGCTTCAAGGCTTCGTCGAGCGTGTAACAGGTTTTGAGTTCCCGCATTGTCGCCTTGCCGGACTTGATGAGCACGTACATCCGCAGCTCAAGGTCCGAAAATTGCGACGTGTCTAGTTTTCCGTATCTGCCTGGGCCGCTTTCATCATCGTCGGAATATCGACCTTTTGCAGACCAAATTGGCCTGCGAGATTCTCGAAAAAACCTCCGAAGTTCGCCCGTATGACCTCAAACGCGAGGACGAACATGTTCTGAACGTCGCCGCAAAAGACCTCGTTGGCGAGGTCGTTGTCCAGCGGTTTCACCCCATCATCGGTCTCGATGGAGATATTGCCATACTTTGTCAGAAGCTTTTTCAGCAATATTTCCACCTTGTCGCCAGACAAGCCTGCCATCGCGCTGCTGAATTGCGACACGTCAATGTTCATGACGTCCGCTTGTCCCCGCTGCGCAGCGAGCGGCACAATCCCGGCCATCGCCGGAGCAAGCACCGCCGCGAGTTCCCCGCTGATATTCGCCGCCGTAAAAGCTGGGAACGCCCTGATGTAAAACGTAACTCCGCCAATTTCCTTTTCACTTTTGATCTCGTGCTGTTTCATCCGTCCTATTCTCCTTTAGCCCGCAATCTATCGCCACTTAGCCGAATCAATGAGCGTCGCTTCGCCGGTGCGAAGCGACCATTCGCGGTTTTGCGCCGCTTTGCTGAACGGATGCGCCGCCGCGTTCGTTACCCACGCCTGCTCGCAAGAAAAAATCGTGCCGCCGCGAAGGTCTTTAATCGTCACGGGAAATGTCCCTTCTCCGGTCGCTCTGTCCTGGTCGTGTTTGTTCTGAAGCCACGCGTTCGTAGTGCTCTCCTGCAAAAGTGTCAGCGTGACGTTCCAGGTGTCGTCTGGGTCGAGGGAGCGAATCTGCTCGCCGTCGCAGCCGATGACGTCCGTTATGCCGTCGCCGTTCTTTTCAAGATTGACGAAACTGTCCTCCGCGTAGCCGGTAACGGAGTGCGTTCCGAACGAGATCAAAACCTCCTTCGGATTATATGTCCTTACTTTCCCAGCCATTGCTCAACATCTCCTCAATACGTCAGCTCGCCGTTCACGGTTACGGCGTGAATTGCTCCGGCCAGCCGCGCGGAAAATTTACACCCGGTCAAAGCTCGGCTTGCCTTTTGGGAGGCGGACAAATCCATGCTGTTCGGCACCGTGACGGTATAACCGGGATTGAGGTTTCCGTTGCTGTCGAACTCGTCCGGAGCGATACCGCCCGCCGCTTGTCCGGCTTTAAGGCTCGCGATCATCTGATTTTCCACGAGCGCGATGCCGGGATTGGTATACGGCACCTTCGTGTTCATAATCAGCAGGTTGTATATGCGGTACTGCATATCGTCCTGGAGCCAGTCGCGGAAACGGATAACGTCAATCCATTCTCCCGCCGTCACCTGCCCGTTCATCGTGATGTTTCTCCCGCCGTATTCCGCGTAGCAGTTCAGGTGTGCTGCTTCGAGCGCGTCGCTCTTCGTGGACGTAAGCTCGCTGGGGACTACCGACGCGAGCTGTTTGAACTTCCACGTTTCGCTCCCGGCTGAGTACGCGAGGCATTTGGCAACCGCCGCGACGTGAACATATCTGTTGGATACCGGAACATCCGCTGCGGACTGCGTTTCCGTGACCTTGCCGTACCAACCCATAGTGCGGTAGTAAATGCCCGTCGTGACCGGCACGTCCTTGCTTAGCCAGGTGAACGCGAACAGCTTGGTCTGCGCTTCCGTCCACTCGGCTATCGTCTCGAACTCGCTCTCATCGATGCCGGCTGGGCATATGACATACCAGCCGCTTGTTTGCAAAGCCCTGTTAAGCGTAGTGCTTATGGGCTCCAATCCATGGACGGCGATGAGAATTTTCGCGGGCTGCGGGTTTTGCGAGAACGCGATACGCGCCGCGACACCCACGGGATCGGCCGTTGCGCCGACCGTTACCCATCCCGCGTCGGTAACTCCCTCCAAATCGGTGTAAGAGCCGACTGCCGGAGGCGCTGTGGACGGGCCGACTGCCGGAGCCGGGCCGACGATTAGCAAATTACCAAAACTCGCCGAACTGACTGCGGGCGTTTTGATGTCGACGCTGATATTGACAATGCGTTTCAAGTTTCCCATAAATTAATTCCACCTCGTTTCTGGAGTAACGCCTTCAATTGTTTCCGCTCTCTCATTTGCGAGTTCCTCAGTTCCTCCGCCGCTCGCGGTTATTTGCCAATTTTCACGGATAACACCTGTCGGCATGCCCCTATCGCCAAATACGATGCTGTCTTCGTTCAATATTCCGTAGAATTCGGCTGCCCATTGGGTAAACGACACCGTGTACTCACACATTGCCCGATACTGCCATTGAGTGTCGTTGATTACCTCGGACAAGTCCTGCACTCCGCTCAGGAGAGCTAAAGATATGTCATTGCGGCTACTCCATTCGGTGCTCGCTGTGCTATTGAGAAAATTGGCAAAATCGAGCAGGTCATTTAATGCGGTATTGGCAAGATAACCCGATTTGCTGCGCTTTCCCCTGGTGAATAAATCCACCTGCAACGTGACATCCGACGGATATGCCGAGAACAAGATGCCGTTTATTGCCTGCGTTATCGGCTGCAAAGCCCGTTTCACAGTTCCGAGCCTCAATACGACAAGCGGAGCGTTCGGCTTGACCTTGTCCGCGGCGCTCCAGACGACTGCCGCGCCGCTCCAGTACATCGCGACGCGTTCATACAGCTTGTCCTTGAGGGCATCAAGGATCATCAGCAATACCTCCCACATTGGGCGGTTGTTGCCCCGACTGGTCGGCAAGTATGACGAACTCCGATTCACAGTGCGCGAGCGGAGTATGAAGCCAGTGAACGCATGTCTTGCACTCGTACCACTGTCCGCCGTAATACAGCAGATCGCCCGGCCTTCCGCCGTGTTCGTCAGCGGAAATCAGTTCATCAGCGCCGAAAGCCTTGACGCGCTTGATTGTTCGCTCCCCTTCGGGTAATGCGCGTAATTCGTTTACAGAAAGCGGCTGGACATTCAGCATTGCCGTGATGTCCGTGGAGTCTCTGACGGCATAACCGTCGATTATCCGCTGCTCGCCGCGCCGTCTTACGATGTACGGTCTTCGGAATATGCCTATCGCCACTAATCACCGCCACCCTTCGGGACAATGACATAGCTTGCCGACTGCCTTAACCTGCCGGTATCAACGAGAGGTTGCTCAGAGCCTTTCCGCTCGACTGTGGCAGGAGCGTTCGGATCCGCCCACTCCTTACTTTTACTGATAGTGTCCTGTATCAATCCCTTTTGCATTACGCCTATCGCGTTCAAGGCCTGCTCCGCCGTGCCTCCCTGCGTCACTTTTTTCAGCTGGGCCGCGCAGAACTTCTCTATAGTGCCTTTGTTCATGTCCGCGCTTTGGCGTATAAATGGCCTGGCGGGAGCACGTGCCGTGCCCAACTCGTTCCATACGGCGATGTCGAGTATATCGACGCCATTTTCCGCCGCGGCTCCTTTCTGATACCCCACGCGCACTTGCATTTTTTTCAGCTCTTCAATCTGCTTGAAAATCTTTTTACCGTCCGGGGTTATCTTGTCGTGTCCTTTCGACGCCATATCAGCACTCTCTTTCGGCAGAGTTGAGGATCGGGATCGTGTACAGATTGCGCAGCGTGAGATACTGTGCGCCGTAGACGGTCTGCGCGTATTCGGCGTCCGTGTCGAGCTTCGACGTGAGCGCCCCGCCGTTGAAGCTGATGCTCTCGCCGCCGCTGCTGTAACTCGCGAGTTTGAATGCTGCTCCCACGCCGCCTATGTCGTTCAGCTCGCTTCTTCCGGTGCCGGATTCCAAACCCACGCCGGCAGTTTTCATGCGATGAGCCGCAAGCAGGGCCAAAGCTTGTCCATATACCTCGCCGAATCGCTTACGGCTCACGAGGGGAGCCGTTAAGTCGAGCCACACGCCGACTGTCGCGTCGTCAACAGCGCCAAACTCCGGAGCGACGACACGGTATATTTGGAGCGTGTCAGCCATAGGGACTCACCTCTTCTATTCCGTTTTCTCCGCTTTGGTCGCCTTGATTTTGTCTATAAGCATCTGCCGCGTGTCATCCTCGCCGTACTCAATATCGAGTTCGGACGCGGTGGCGCGGAGTTCTTCGAGCTTCATCCTGTCGATGGACTTCGCTTCCGCTGTCTGTTTAATTTCGTCCGTTCCGGCGATGTTCGCGCCGACGTTTACGGACTGCGCCGTCGCCGCCCCTTTCGTCGGAACATCGCCGACGATCTCAATCCATTTCTTCCCGATATAGAACTTTACGACCGGGTGATCCGCCGTGAACTCGCGCGGCAATTCTGCTGCTGTGTCCGGCAGAACCGACAGCGTGCCGAAACCTATTGACGTCGTGTGACGGTTCATAATCTTCATAATCGTTATGACCTCCCTTTTAAACTCCCGGCACTATGAGCAGCGACAGCGGGTAGTAGATTATCGCGCCCGCGATTCTCGCCTCGCACTGGATTTCAAATGCCAGGTTTTTCGGCTGTACCGGAAGCTGGTTGAACAGGAGCGGAATCTCGATCGTCAGTTTGCGCGGATCGTTCCTGTAAACCACCATGACCGCCTGATCACCGAACGGGTTATACTCAGTGTTTGCGCTTAGTTCCGACGCCCGCTCGAACTTGATGCCGGGCAAATTGCCAGAGAGCCATGCCAAAATCGTCGTGTCGGATACCGCCGAGCGCGGAGTGGTCGACAGATAAATATAGTTGCTTTCGTCAAGAACGATTGTGTCGGGGCGTTCAACGCCTTTTGTCGTGTCGCTCATATATTGCAGGGCGCCGCTGAATGTCGCGAAGATTTCATCGGGCGTTTTGTCCATGAACTTCGTGGACGTTCCTCCCGCGTTCATTGGCGTCGTCCAGATCGGAACCTGATTTTCCGGACTAAGCACGCCGCGCAGACCATGGGTTTTGTCGCCGCACCACGCGATGCGGTTGATCAGAGCGTCGATGGCGCGTCTCGCAGCCTCGCCGCGACGCACGTCAAGGGATTTGCCCGCGTAACGACCGGCTCTCATGTCCTGCACACTGTATGCGTAGCTCGCGCCAAGTCCGCGAATTTGGGCTGTGAACGGCTTGCCGAGCACGTCGGCACGCGGCAGGTCATCGGAGTAGTTCGCGATAATCTGCGCCATGCCCGTCCTGTCGTAGCTGTAATAAGTTATCGTTTCCATACCGGGATCGACCGAGCTTTCAACAGGAAACAGGCGGGTCGCGTTGAATTCCGGATACTCTACATCGTAGGTCTGCGCCTTGATATGATCGAGTTCGCGCGCGAAAAACACGGTCGCGTCTTCCGCACTGTCGAAACGGTACTGCGGATTCTGCGCCAGGGTGCCGATTATCGGCGAACTCCGCAAAGCAGCCAAGTCCATGCTGTCGAATCGTTCTGACGGCATGGATGGATTGTACTTTTTTTTATGTTTAGCCATCGCTCAATTCCTCCTGCGATTACGCTTATCCAAGCGCAGTTATTCTCGTTTCGTGATCCGCGAGTGTCGCGTCTTGATTGAACAGCCGGACAGGGGCGATATCGCCGCTTTCGATACCGCCGATGAATTTGCCGTTCACCGCGATCGCATCTATCGCTGAGTTGCTGAATTTGCCCGCGTCATCTCCCGACACCACCAAATACAACCGGTCACCGTAAGCGACGGACGCAATCCCGGACGCAAGTCTTACCCAGACCTTGCCCCATTCGAGGATGCCGAGCGTGTCAGTTTCCCCGATAGCGCTCACGCCCTGCAAATCCATGGACTTGATGCCTGTAGTGACGACGCCCTCGAACAAGGCGGAAGCCGAGGCCTCTGTTGGGAGTTTGATATTGGCGCCGGGCGCAGTGCCTTGAACGACACCCATGCCGAACTTGACTGCCCCTAACGTTGGCTCCTCGTTTGACCTCGCGACAATCGAATGAGGGGACGTGTCGAACAGACCACCGGGAACGGCGGCCTGCTGACGATAGCCATAACTTCTCTGTGACATTACTCATCGCCTCCATAAAGAATTTTTTCTTCCATGCGCTTGCGGGCTTCGTTCGCGCCGCTCGCCATTGTCGTGGATTTGTCATGTCCGTCCTTGTTGAACAACTGCCTGCGCTGATAGTTCGTGTCCTTGCGACCGTTATGCTCGGCGATGACGATTTCGAACGCCGTATCGACATAGGTCTTGCTCTTACCGTCAAGCCTCATTTCAGGCTTGATAGCCGCTATGATGCGCTTCTTCGCGTCGAGCGGCTTCATGGATTCGACGCCGTCTATGTTGAGGCTGTCGCCGATTCGCGCCAGTTTCAGACGCTCCGAAACGATAGCGTCCACGCTGTCCGTGTTCATGGACTTTTCTTCGATTTTGCCGATCTCATTGCTTTCGTCCACTCTGTCTGGGACAGGAGGATTGCTGCCGATGTCCTTTGCTGCCTGCAATTTTTCGAGGAGTTCGAGAAGTGTTGAAATATCCTCGTCCTGCTACGCGATGACACCTTTAGCGCCCTCGATATCATTCGGGTCGCCGTCGGTGTCACGCCTGCCGCGGTGGTCTTTTACCTGCTGTATCTTTTCGGCGAGCGTCATTTCCTTTGGCGCGCCTTCGCCACCCTCGGACGCCGCCGGGTTCGCTTCGTCCGCTGTTCCCTGCTGCGGTTTTACGATGCCCTCAATGATGATTTTTTCGGGTATTGTGCTCGGCTCGTCTTCGCCATCGAGACGCGCCTTGCGGCGTGTTTCGTATGCCTCTACACTCCTTTTGAGTTCGTCTATATTAATTATCTTATTTTTCGTTCCTTCCGCCATTGTTTCATCGCCTCCATCTATCGTATTTTTGTTCGTTTCTTTCCCATCGACGTTTAACCGCGCTTCCTCGCCAGCTCTCGCCTTTTCCACAAGCGCGAGGTGATTGATTCTGATCTCGGTCTGTACGGCGTCGTAAGACTGCCCGTGCCACTCACCGGGCGTTTCGTCGAGCACGAGGTTATATCCGAGCGATAACTCTTTCATCCCCGACCGCTTCATCGCGTCCGTATCGTGGATGATGATCTCCGCCCTCACGTCGTTACCGTCCTGCATCCCCTCCGAGAGTATCGTGCCGATAACTTCATCCGGTGCGTTTTCGTTAGTGACAAGCCCCGCTCTGTGGCTGACGATTACGGGCTTGCCTTTGTAACTCGCGAGGGATTCCGGCGCAAAGACGTGCTCCGGCAGGCGCAGTTCGCGTTGTACCGAACCGTCATTGTTATGATATTCAAAGATACCGACGCTCGTGACTATCGGTTTGTCGAACAAAAAGCCCTCGCTCGTCCATTCCGCTTTGCCCGCCGGAACGCTGTCAAGCCGCGTCACTCGTTTAAGTTTTGGCATGCCTGTCATTTGTGATCCGTACCTTTCTCCCACGGCAAAACCACCGTATCGAGGTCGAATACGGGGAGCGCGACACACCGGCATTGAAAAAACTCTCCCGGATTTGCGCGTTTTCCTGTGATTTTTTGGCCTACCATTACGCCATTTTTCATTATTGGATACCATTGCTCCGGTGGGTCGCTGTACTTGAACCTCTTATTGTTTAATTCTTTGTGACAGGCTCTAACTCTTTCGTCACTGGCGCTACGCCAGACATATTCGCTTACGCCGGCGCCAGCGTGTTGTTCACGTGTGATTTTGGCGTTTAACTTCGCCATCTGGTCACGGGCAATAAACTGGGCATGATATTCGCTGATGCCATAGGCATCCTGTATCTCCCGCGCAATGCTCTTCGTGTTCGCGCCTCGCAAATATCCCGCCTTGACGACATCACGCATTTTGCTGAGTGCCTCTTGAGGTATGGTCTTAATCAAGCCGACGTTTTTCGCTGTCCACTTATCGAGCAACTGTTGGAACTTCAAGCCGTTGTAGTAGTCCTCCATGATGTCGATACCGAGCGTCCGCTTGACCACGCGCTTCCACTCCTTGATCGTCAGCTTGCGAGTGAGGTTCGTCAGCCTGCCGATGCGCTTTTGCAGGTCGAACAAGCTCTGTTTCTCCGCGAAGTTGTTGAGTATTTGGAATAACCTCTTCTCAAGCGCGATTTCGAACGCGGCGATCTCATCCCCAGTGCGCAGCAGTCCCGTCGTTCTTTCCTGCACGTCATCCTTCGCGTCGGTTCTGGCGCCGCCTTGCTCCAACAAGGCACGTATATCCGGCAGGTGTTCAGCGAGCGTATTTTTGAACATAGTCATGTAGGCATTCGTCACTCGGACGTACTCGCGTTCGAGATTCGCGGGATAGTGAGGGACGACTTTGCTCGCGAGCAGCCGCTTCCTGCCGAACTTCTTACTGACAGCTTCCTTAGTTGCCTGCCGCATCGATTGAATGTCCACGCGATTCCTCCTTTCGGCACAAATAAAAACGCCTCACCGTTTGGTGAGACGTTTTCGCGAAGTTCGTACCTGCTATTGTTATTTGAGTTTACTCAACATTCTCTCATCCTTACAATGCCGTTGGATCCATTCAGGAAATGGGTGCAAGATATAGTAGTCTTTGTCCCGATACTTCGCGAAAACAACTATTGGCCGTTTGCCGGAATTGTCGTAAATCAACGCTTCGTCAGCAGATTCGATAACATCAAACATCAAGTTCATAGATTTTTCATACCTTGAAACTATCTTGTCTTCCGGGACGTCATGGCCACCTTGAGTAACGCGAATCCTCACGCGCTCAATGTTAATTTTGCTGTCGGAAGTCACAATGTAAATAGCGGTAACGAGATAACCTTCAGACTTCGCGTAGTTGATAAAGTCTAATTTGTTCCGCGTTGAAAGAACGGTTTCAAACGTAAACGAGTTTTTCAGCGTTACATTATTCTTTCTGCGTCTTTCAGCTTCATTCATTGCGCGAATATACTCTACTACATCATTTTTCTTGTCATAGGGTACTAACTGGTCTGGGCAGATATAATCTTGCGGGCAAAGGTTGTTTTTGAGGTAGAAGTCAATCACAGTCGATTTTCCAGACCCATTCGCGCCCGCAAATACGAAAAGGTAAGGCGTGTTTTTAATATCACGCATAGTTTTCTTCAAGTTCTTTGAGCATTTCCTTCAATCCCATTTTGAGGTTATCGCCCGTGCGTTTGGTTGCTTCACGCAGGTCTTTATCAACTTTATCAAAAGGTAACGGAGCGAAGTTCTCTACCGCCTTGTTGCCACGTTCGAGAATATCTACATCTGCGATAAACATAGCAGCGCCTCCTAATTCCGAGTATTGCGTTACGCGGTTTTTCTTTCCCCCCCCCCACACACACACGCGGCTTTATCCAGCGTTCCGTAAAACTCCGTCCTTTAGGGCGGAGATATAAGGAACATCCGCCGAAGGCGGATAAGGTTTTGCTTTTTTGCTCTCCATAAGTGTCCTCCTTGTGCTAAAATAGTTTTGCCGACATGGGGTAAAATCCTGCGGCGTTGTACCTTGAAAACTGGATATAGGCGGTTGTCCGGGGAAGTCCCGGATGTAAAATATCCAAC
>JAITRO010000235.1 GCA_031288335.1 Synergistaceae bacterium
TGAGCGCAATTCAGGCCGCATATCGCGCCGCAGAGGGCCTCCGCCGCGTCGTCCTCGTGAACCTCGTCCGGTTCGAGTTCCAACACCGTCAGATGCTCGCGTCCCATCTCGCGCAGCACTGGCAGATCGGCCTCGGCGATTATCTGTCCCTTTTTGAAACGCGCCCCCTTCGTGCGAGATCGCGCGTCAATCTTAGTGAGGTCGTGCGCGAGAGGGCGCCCCACCGCTTCTTCGAGCGCTATTTCCGTTATCTTCATAATTTTTATTCTATCTCCCCATATCCCCGCATTATTTTATTTTTTAAGAGGCATCACGTCCTCCGGCCTTATGCGCACGTATATCTCGTCCCCGGCGCGGAGGCCGGTCGCTTCTTCGCGCGGCATCTCCATGCGAATGCGGGAAAAATCTCCGTCTGACGGCGCGCCGAGGGGAATTACGTTCACTATCGTGCCGAAAACGTCCCTCGTCACTCTATCTATCCGGCAGGCGAACACGTTGGTTCCGGTCTTCGTATCGGATTTTCGGACATAGTGCGATCGCACCCCGACGTATTCGGTATCGGGCCCGAAACGCACCGCGCAGGCCAGTTCCGTCCCCCAGTCGAGCGCGCGAATTCCGCGGTCGGATATCCCGGCCCGCGAATAGTTCTTGCAACCCGACAAGAGGCAGGACGCCAGCGTGTCGGGCGACTCGAAAAGCTCGTCGATCGAGCGCAAGGCTTCCGTCCGTCCGGCGTTCATCACGCAGACGCTGGAGCACATGCGGTACACCTCGTCCCTGTTGTGCGACACGTAAAGCGTCACTCCCCCGAACTCCGACGCCACCCGAGCCAGTTCTCCCTCCAGTTGCCATCTGAGGTAACTGTCGAGCGCCGACAGCGGCTCGTCGAGCATGAGAACGGAGGGCCCGCGCGCCATTATACACGCGAGTGCCGCTCTCTGCCGCTGACCGCCGGACATGTTTTCGGGATAGTGGTTCTCCAGACCTTCGAGGTGAAATTTTTTGACGAGCGAAGCCGCTGAGACCGCATTGTCCCCGCGCGATTTGAGCACCGCGGCGATGCTGTCCGAGAGCGTCATATTCGGAAACAGCGCGCCGTTCTGAAATAGCAGGCCCACCCCGCGAACCTGCGGCGGCAGGTCGATCTTCCGGCGCGAGTCGAAAAACACTCGGCCGTCGTAAGATATCAGACCTTCGTCGGGTCGGATGACGCCTGCTATGCACTTAAGCGTCATGCTCTTTCCGCAGCCGGAAGCTCCGAGAAGTCCCATCACGCCCGGGCCGGTCTCGAATTCCACGTCGAGGCGAAATCTTCCGGCGCGATGCCGTATCTTTGCGTAAAGCGACATCAGACCGCGACGGACCTCTTGCCGGTCTCCAGCATATTGACCGAAATCAGCACGATAAACGAGATAGCCAGGTTCACGAACACCCATTTATACGCCAGCGCGTCATTGCCCTCGCGCCACAGTTGATAGACGGTCGTGGAGATGCTGGCGGTCCTCCCCGGAATATATCCGGTGACCATGGTAGTCGCCCCATACTCGCCCAGAGCGCGCGCGAAGGCGAGCACAGTACCCGACAGAATCCCCTGTTTGCAGTTGGGCAGACGCACGCGCCAGAACAGGTACGTATCGGACAGCCCGAGTGTCTGGCCGAAGTACTGCAAATCCATGTCGAACGTCTCGAAAGCGCCGCGCACCGTCCGATACATCAGCGGAAACGTGACGATGGCGGTAGCGAATATCGCCGAATACCACGTCATGGTCATCTTGAAGCCGAACAGGGCCAATATCCTCGAACCGACGGGCCCCAACGGTCCTATGGTCTTGAGAAGAAAAAATCCGACGACGGTCGGCGGAAGCACCATTGGAAGCGTGAGAACACAATCGAACGCTCCCTTTACGGCCCTGGGGGCAAAAGAGACATAATAAGCCGCGAAGATACCGGCGAAAAATGTTATGAACGTCGATATACCCGCGACGCGAATTGAATTCCAAAGCGGGAAGAGATCCATTTTAAATTAAAACCCTGGGGCTCCGCCCCAAACCCCGCAAGGGGGCTCGCCCCCTTGACCCCCTTTTAGGAGAGTGCAGGGAGCTTGCTCCCTGCCGGGTTCGGGCGGAGCTCGAGGTTTTTGTTAATTTCTCCCGGGGATGGAGAAACCTATTCTCTCGAACACGCCGGAAGCTTCGTCGCTCTTCAGAAACTCCACAAAAGCGCGTGCCGCGTCTTTGTCGGCAGCGCGGTTCAAAATGGCCGCCGGATACACTATCGGTGCGTGCGTGCCCTCGGGAGCGCCGGCCGCAACCTCTACCTCGGACGAAGCAGCGGCGTCGGTGCCGTAAACCACGCCGCAATCCACCGCTCCCGCGGCCACCTGAGCCAACACTTCCTTCACGTTGCCGGCGAAACTGATCTTCCTTGCCTCATTGATGGCATCCCAAAATCCCAGGTTCTTGAATATCTGCTCGGAATACTGGCCCACCGGCACGTCGGAGTTGCCCAGCGCGATCAAGAATACCTTGTCGGTCCCGACGTCGTTAAAGTCCGACAAGCCTTTCGGGTTGCGCCCCTTAGGCACGATAAGCACGACCTTGTTGGAGACGATGTTAAAACGCGTGTCAGGCTCGACGAAGTCCAGTTTTTCGGTATTGACCTTGGGATCAGCCGATATGTCGATCTGATCCATCTGCTTCTGTCCCGCCGAGATGAATATATCGCAGTCGGCCCCTTCCTGAATCTGCGTCTTCAACGTGCCGCTGGAATCGAAGTTGTAAACTATCTTCACGTCCGGCGCTATTTTTTCGTACAGCCCCGCGATCTCTTTCATCGACTCCGTCATGCTGGCCGCGGCGAAAACAGTGAGCGTCTTCTCCGCCAAGGCTGACGACGCCGACGCGCACAATACGATCAAAACCCCAAATAACAAGAAAACGCGACGTAAATGTCTCACACAAATCGCCTCCAATATAAATTTTGAAACGTAATTTCATAACCCGGATTATATTCGAGGCGGCGCTTTTATGCAATATTATTGCAAGATTACTGTTTCATCAGTACCTTACGGACACATTTCAGCAATAAAAAAACAAAAATTTGGGTTGAGGGCGCAACCCGCCTTGGTATATAGGGAAAAGGGTCATCAGCATGACTCGTTTCCCTACGACTGTGAGCATTTGCAACGAAAATCAACCGGCAAGAGCTTGAATTTTTTCCAGCGGCAGACCGGCGCTTTGGGCGATAATATCAGGAGGAATTCCGTTAGCCAAAAGGTTCCTCGCCATTTCTTCCATGCCTTCCTCTCTGCCCTCTTCCCTGCCTTCTTTTTTGCCCTCTTCCCTGCCTTCCTTTTTGCCCTCTTCCCTGCCTTCTTTTTTGCCCTCTTCCTTGCCTTTTTCTATCCCTTCTTCTATGCCTTCTTCTTTCCAAACCTGCAGCGCGTCTTCGAGTCTGAATTCCGCCGTTAACACCTTGATCACCTCCAGCGAATGGTGTCGCAAAAAATCAGCCAATATACCCTGCTCGATGCAGTCCTCCTCAGCCTTTCGTATGGCTTCTTCCGTTTCGTAACCGGCATCCTCATATTTACGTGCCAAATCGACGAAGAAAGCGTAGCCGAAGAGGGTTTCGCTTTTCTCCAGCATTTCCGTGTTGAAACCCTTGTTTATATTATAAACAGGAACGGTCAGTTCCAGAAGCCCGCCAAACAGCTCTTTGGCGCTTTCGGCTTCCGGGATATCGTGAAAAGCGTCCGACAACCGCAGATATTTCCGCTCGGGGAATTTTGCTCTGCCGTTATAGAGAACATAAAATTCAGGCTTCGGAATTTTCACCAGTTTCGTCCCGTAAACCGCCCGCTTGAGTTTTTCGTCGACGTTCAACCACTTTCCGTAGATGTCGCCGACATAAATCAGCAGACGCAGCGGCATGTTTTCGCACACTGTGCTCTGATGCTCAATCAGCACCACAAGCCTGTCCTCCATGAAAAAGGCGACATCGTTGCGCGGTCCCAAAAATAGAACATCCTCCAGAGTGGTGATTTTCAACACCGCATCGGGCGGATAGTTTTTGTTCGAGA
>JAITRO010000240.1 GCA_031288335.1 Synergistaceae bacterium
AACGGCGCAGTTGTTGTCCGACCACCGTGATGATTTGGAACGCCCGGTGGTCTTTATTTTTCAGCCTGCCGACGAGGGCAAGGGCGGCTCGAGATATCTGATCGAAGCGGGCGTGCAGAAAAAATACAATATAGAAAAAATGCTTTGCATCCATTGGGTGCCATATCTGCCGTACGGTCAGATTTTCACGAATAAGGGCGGCGTGACCGCCTTCACGAACAAACTTCACATCGGCCTGGCCGGCCAGGGAGGGCACGGTGCCACGCCTCACCTCGCGTCGGACACCCTTTATCTGTCGGCCCTCATGCAGATATCCCTGCAATCCATACTGACGAGAGAGGTCGACCCGCAAAAGACGGCGGTATTGTCGTTCGGCCGCATAGAGGCCGCCGAAGTATACAATGTCATCGCCGAGGAGGTCGATCTGTGGGGAACTCTCAGGACGACCGACCGCGAGACGCACCGTTTCCTCAGAAAGCGCATAGAGGACGTGGTTCGCGCCATGGCTCACGCGGCCCATGTGTCGGCTTCCGTGGAATATACGCTCGATTACGGACAGGTCATAAACGACGAAGAACTGGTCTCCGATATTTTCAGGATAGGAGCGGTGCTCGCCGGAAATGACGGGATGTGCAGGCTCGAATCTCCCCTGCTGATGGGAGAGGATTTCTGCTATTACTCCGAGCGCATCCCCAGTTGCATGATGTTCCTCGGGACGGGAATGGAATATGGGCTCTATCACACGAGATACGACATACCGGAAAACCTGCTGCCTTTCGCTTCCGCGTGGGGAGCTTATCTCGCCATGTTCCTCAAATAAGGCCAAACGGCGGGAGGTTTTTTTTTGAACGAACGGTTGGACGAAATAATCCTGAAGGAATGCGCCTCCGCGCCGACGGAATTATGTTTTTGGTGGCGAGGTACATGGTGGTCGAGAAGCGCGCTCGAGGAAATGGCCGATGAGTGTGCCGCAAACCTGGAACGCAGCGGCTTCACCGCCGGACAGCGATTGGGATTGGTGATGCCCAACTGCCCTCTCATGCTGGCAAGCTGTATTGCTGTGTGGCGGCTTGGCGGCGCGGTCGTCCCCGTCAATCCTCAGTTGAAGCATCCGAGTGTCCCTGAATACCTGAAAAGCGTCGGGGTGTTCGGCGCGGTCGTGAGCCGGGAAATGGGGAATGTGACCGCGTGTATAGACGATTTTGGGATCGCTGCCGCGAGCGCCGATCCGGGAGACTCGATCCCTCCTATGGCGGGGCGCGCCGGAGAACCGGACGCCGGTTCCAAACTCGCCGCGCTCTTCCATACGAGCGGTGTGGGAGGCACGGCCAAAGCCGTTCCCATAACGCACCGAAATATCGTGGCGCTTCTCGAATCCATACTGGAAGCGATACCCTGCCTCGACGAGGACGACGTGATTTTGAACGCGATTCCGAACTACATCTCGCTCGGTTGCGTCGTCGGCGGAATACTGCCGCTCGCGGCAGGCATACCGCAGGTGCTCGTGTCCTCTTTCACGCCTCCGAAAAACGCGCTCCTGGCGATACGCGAAGCGGGAGTCACAGTGATTCCGGCCGTTCCAGTGATGCTCTCCATCCTGTTGGGAGGGGAAAAAAAGATAACCCCCATATCGAAGGTGAAACTCGTCTTTTACGGGGGCGGCACGCTCATGCAAGGCGTCGCCGAACGCGTCAGGGAGGTCTTCGGCGTGACCCCGCTTTCCGGATACGGATTGACGGAGGCTTCGAGCGTGCTTGCGGTAACTCCGTCGGAGGACGCGGTGAGGGATGGCGCGTCGGGCAAAATCCTCTCGTGTTTCGAGGCGAAAGTGGTGGACGCGTCCGGGGAACTGGCACAATTCAACGAAGAGGGAAGGCTCTGGATAAGGGGCGGCGCCGTGGCTTCAGGTTATTACAGAACCCCTGAACTGTCGTCCGAGAGATTTCAAGGCGAATGGTTCGACACGCAAGACATAGTCAAGATCGACCCTGACGGATATATCACGATAGTCTCCCCCGTTTTCGACGTGATAACGGTCGAAGGCATGTCTGTATATTCCGGGGAGATAGAATCGATACTGAAACTCCACCCCGATATAAAGGAAGCCGCGGTCGTGGGCATTCCGAGGGGGCGAAAGGGAGAATACGCGCGCGCTTACGTGACACTGAAAGAGGACAGCGAACTGAAACCCAAGGATATTGTCATCTACGGGCGCACACGGATGCCCAATTACAAAGCCCCCAGATCCGTGAAGATACTCGACGAACTGCCGATGGACAACCTGGGCAAAGTGCTGAAGCATGAACTCAGAAACCTCTGAAAGCGGCGGAACATCCCCGCTTTTTTTCATCTTCGACCCAACCCCGGAAGGACGCGTGTTGGTGACGGTCTCGGAAAAGAAGATTCCATCCGTCGCCGGAGCGGAAGAATTTCGAAGCTCGCTCGCGGCGTTCGGAGCCGTCTCCAAGCATGATGGCTGCGATATGTGGGGCGCCGCCGACCCCGCTCTCGCGCAAAGGGTATGCTGTGCCTTCGTAAGCCGCCGCGAACTGCCTGGGATGTTTGGATATAATCTGTTCATGCGTTCGTGTGCGGCATATCAGATGATGAATCTGACCTTGAAAAATAAATTCTGCGGCGCGTGCGACGCTCCGATGCAAGATCACGCCGCCGATCGCGCGCGTTTTTGCCCCGGGTGCGGCAACACGGTATATCCCATACTCGCCGCTGCCGTCATCGTGGCCGTTGAAAAAGACGGCATGCTGCTTCTGGGGCGCAATGTAAATTTCCCACCCGAGCGTTACAGCGTGCTGGCCGGATTCGTTGATCCGGGCGAGACGTTGGAAGACGCGGCGCGGCGCGAGGTATACGAGGAATCGCGGGTGGCAATAAAAAACGTCCGTTATTTCGGAAACCAGCCCTGGCCCTTCCCCAATTCAATGATGTTCGCCTTCAACGCCGACTGGGAGAGTGGAGAACCGACCCCTGACGGCCGCGAGATCACAGACGTTCGCTGGTTTGAACCGACGTCACCCCCGAACCTGCCTCCATCGATCAGCATATCGCGAGGTCTGATAGATGACTGGCTCGCCCGCGCCGCCAGCCGCAAATAACGCTCACCATGCTCAGGCAGAGATTAAAATAGATTGAGGTGAAGCATGACAAGTACATCAATTGACTAAAGAAACTAAGCATTATGGATAATTTGTTCGCGCGCGTTGTCTTTCTATCCTGAAAAAATCTTCTTGTAACATGTTTCCTATCTTTTATCCTAACTCCAATTCCGCCTCACTGTACCCTAACCTTAACTAACGTTAATTTCTAAAAAATAATATATATTTTACTTGACTATGCTTGAGTATAATGATAATATGCCAAAATTGTTTGTTTTGGTATGCTTATGCAATATATATTTTATTTTTAACAAAAAAATATCAAATATTTTGCGCATACCAACGCCAAAGAGTGAGGGGAGGGATATGAAAATGAAAGCGCGTTTTTATTGACGATTCGGGGAAAGACCAGAGAATTTTTTTATCATGTCAAAACTGATTTACGGGAGGTACTTAATTATGCTCGGTCTCAGAAAAATTTATACCGTTCTTACATTGGCAATTTTGACATTTGTGTTTTTTGGGCTTACTTCATCCATTGATGCCGCCGAAACGATCACGCTGGGTTGGTATGGACCCACCAGCGGCGCGGCCGCGCAGGACGGCCAGGAAGGGCGCGCCGGCGCTGAACTGGCGGTCGAACTGGTCAACGCGTCCGGCGGAATAAATGGGAAACAGCTTGTGATGATCTATGCCGACGACAAGAGTGATCCCAAGGAGGGCGCAAATATCGCCACAATGTTCGTCAGCAACAAGGATATCATCGGAGTCGTCGGACCTTTCAACAGTTCCGTGATACTAGCGGCGGCCCCGATTTTCAACAGGGGCAAGCTCTGCGACATAGGCTGGGGCGTCACGTCGCCATTGATAACTACAGCCGGAGAATACATCTACAGGGTAGCGCCCACGGACGCGTGGGAGGCGGACTTCATATCCAAGTGGATAGCCGACGAAGGATATAAGAAGGTGGCGTTTCTTTACGAAAATACGGACTATGGCGTCGGCATGAGGGACGTCATCAGAAAAAGCCTTCCGGGATATGGCTGCGAGATAGTTTTTGAAGAACCGTACGTCCAGGGACAGACAAAGGACTTCGGCTCGATAATCGCGAGCTTGAAGCAGGCCGCCCCGGACGCTGTTTTCATGGGTGCCATATACAACGAAGCGGCGCTTCTCATGACGCAGGCCAGAGATCTCGGGTTCAACGCGCCGTTTTTCGGCACTGACGGTTTCTTCTCGGCCGGTCTTTTGGATCTGGGGGGCGGCGCCGTCGAAGGAGCACGCTGTTGCAGCGCGTTTTTTACCGAGACGGCATCGCCGGTAGTGAGAGAGTTCATAGACGCTTACGTGAAGAAGTTCGACAGAACTCCGGGCAACTGGGCCGCGCAGAGCTACGACGGCGTGATAGCCTATGTGGAAGCCCTGAAAAAGAGCGGAGCGAGCACTAGAGAGGAAGTCAAAAAGGCTCTGGATGCACTGGGCCCCTTCGAGGGCGCGACAGGAATCAACGAGTTCGACGAGAATGGCGACGTCAGGAAAGATCTAGTCAAGTTGGTGGTGAAAGAGGGCAAGTTCGCTCTTTACGATTGACGATTAAAAAACTCGGGCTCCGCCCGAACCCGGCAGGGAGCTTGCTCCCTGCACCCTCATTATAAGGAGTAAGAGGGAATTGGTTCCCCGGCGGAGCGTTTGCTTTTTCTCAATATTTCATCGGGGGTAGGTAATGCCATGTACCTGTTATTACAGCAGTTGATCAACGGTCTGGCGGTCGGCGGTATATACGCGCTCATAGCGATAGGATATACGATGGTCTACGGGATACTCTTCTTCGTAAACTTTGCCCATGGCGATATCTACATGCTCGGTGCGTTTTGCGCGTTTTTCGTCTTCACTTTTCTGGGCATCGAGGTCACGGGCGGCGCCATAACGGTGAGTCAATTTCTTATCGCTCTTATCCCGTCTATGTTAGCATGTGCGGCACTGGGAGTGGTGATCGAACGCTTCGCGTACCGCCCCATCCGCAATGGGAGCAGGTTGTCGGCCATGATTTCAGCACTCGGCGCGTCCATCTTTTTGAGCAACGCCGCGACGTATCTCTTCGGCAGTCAGACAAAGCCAATGCCGAAACTCTTTGCCGGCAAGTATTTTACCGTCGGCAGCGCGACCATCAGTTATATCCAGACGGCTGTTTTGATCGTCTCCTTGATCCTCATGATCTTGCTCCACATTTTCATAAAACATACCAAACTCGGCAAGGCCATCCGCGCGGTTTCCGACGACCAGCGAGCCGCCGTTTTGATGGGAATAGACATGGATATGGTAATATCGGCGACTTTCGCCATAGGCTCCGCCCTGGCGGGGGCAGCCGGGATAATGGTTGGCGTGTATTACGCGTCTATTTATCCCACCATGGGCGGCATCGCGGGCATAAAAGCGTTCACGGCCGCCATACTGGGAGGGATAGGCAATATCCCGGGAGCGATGCTGGGCGGCATCCTCCTGGGCATCATCGAAAGCCTGGGCGGAGCGTATATATCGTTCGGCTACCGCGACGCCATAGCCTTCGTCGTCCTCATTATCGCGTTATGCGCCATGCCCACCGGAATACTTGGGAAAGGGCGGTCCTGATATGAACGACAAATCCATCGCGCTTTTCGAAAATGTCGTCACGAAATACGGGTGGCTGCTGTTCATCATAATTATAATTCTGGTTCCGCGGTTCGTGATCAGCGACTACGTAGTGCACGTGCTCGTTTTGATCGCTCTTTATACAATACTTGCCGAAAGCCTGAATGTGCTCGTCGGCTTCACCGGTCAATTTTCTCTCGGACATGCCGGTTTTTGGGCTGTCGGAGCATACATAGCCGCGCTGCTGATGCTCCGCGCCGGATTTTCCTTTTGGACGGCCTGCGTCGTCTCCATGGCGGCGGGATATTTGGCCGGGTTGTTCCTTGGAATTCCCTCCATGAGGCTGAAAGGGGATTATCTCTGCATCGTGACGCTCGGTTTTGGGGAGATAGTGAGAATACTGGCCATGAATCTGGAGGTTACCCGAGGCCCCATGGGGCTTCCCGGAATACCGTCGCCGGAGATCGGAGAGTTCGTTTTCGATACGGAGAAGTCCATGTATTATCTGTGCTGGGCAGCGGCGTTTTTGACGATATACGCGACGGGCAGGATGCGTCATTCAAAATTCGGACGGGCCCTCATGTCGGTGAGGGACGATGAGCTGGCTGCCGTCTCGTTGGGCGTCAATATAGCTTACTACAAAGTTCACGCCTTTGGAATAGGCGGGATGTTTGCCGGGCTGGCCGGAGCATTGTACGCATCCTGGACCACGTTCATAAGCCCGGATGTATTTCAGTTCAGCGATTCGGCGAATATATTCTGCATGATGATACTGGGAGGACTCGGCACCATTGCTGGGCCGGTGCTGGGAGCTTTCCTCCTGGCCGGTCTGCCTGAATTGCTGCGGGGATTTGCGGAGTTCCGGCTCATAGCTCTGGG
Organism: Synergistaceae bacterium; assembly: GCA_031288335.1. GTDB lineage: Bacteria > Synergistota > Synergistia > Synergistales > Synergistaceae > JAIRKI01. Next base: position 6,621 of record JAITRO010000240.1, read on the forward strand.
ACTGCTCATGATAGCGTTGATGATTTACAGGCCGGGCGGCATTCTTGGCTCGTACGATACGGCAGGCGGCGTGAAAAAGATCCGCAGGCGCAGGATAGAAAGGGAGGCGGATACAAATGTCACTTAGCGTTAATTCCATATCCAAGGCATTCGGCGGGGTAGTCGCTCTCAATAACGTCAGTTTTTCAGTCGAACAGGGTTCGATCTTCGGTCTCATTGGACCGAACGGGGCCGGAAAGACCACCCTGTTCAATATTATTGCCGGCGTCTTTCGCCCGACCGCCGGTTCCATCCTGATGAACGGGGCACACCTCGAACATGAGCCGAACTACCTGAGGATCGACAGGAGCATAGCCCGCACGTTCCAAAACATAAAGCTATTTCATAATCTGACGGTTTTGCAGAACATCGTGATAGGGATGCACACGAAGCTGCGGCGTCCGCTGATAGAGTCGTTTTTTCACACTAAAAGATGGCGGGCTGAGGAAGCTATGGCGAGGGAGAGAGCGATGGAGATGCTGACGGCCTTCGGACTCGCGGACAGGAAGGACTTGCCGGCCCGTTCCCTTCCTTACGGCGAGCAGCGCATCCTTGAGATGACCCGCGCCCTTGTGACGGAATCGAAGGTGCTTTTGCTGGACGAACCGGCGGCAGGGCTCAACAACGTGGAATCCGGCAGGTTAGTTGACTTTATAAGGATGATACGGGACAAGATGGGCAGGACGATACTTCTCGTGGAGCACGACATGAACGTCGTCATGAAAGTCTGCGAAAAACTGGTGGTTTTGGATCACGGAGAAAAGATAGCGGAGGGCGAGCCTAAGGATATACAAAAGAACAGAAATGTGATAGAAGCTTACCTGGGGAGAAAATTCGCGAATGAAACTGAGTGTTGAACGTCTCAGCGCCGGTTACGGCAGCATAGAAGCGCTTCACGATGTGAGCATGTGCTGCGAAACCGGTGAGACGGTCGCGATAATAGGCGGCAACGGCGCCGGCAAATCTACCGCCTTGAACTGTATATGCGGTGTCGTGCCGATTTCCTGCGGGGAGGTTTGTCTGGACGGCAGGGATATCTCGGACGAACCTCCCCACAAAATAGCGCGGATGGGAATCGCCCAGGTTCCGGAGGGACGCAGGGTATTTCCGAGACTGACGGTGCTGGAGAACCTGGAGATGGGGGCCTACATGATAGATGATAAAGCCGTATTCAGAGAGAGGCTGGGATATGCGTATGATCTCTTTCCAAGGCTTCATGAACGGCGATGGCAAAATGCCGGAGACTTGAGCGGCGGGGAACAGCAGATGCTGGTCATAGGGCGCGCGTTGATGAGAAACCCCAGATTCCTTCTGCTTGACGAGCCCTCGCTGGGGCTGGCGCCCGTCGTGGTGGAAAACATATTCGACGTCATAGCCGGTCTGGTTAAAACCTCGGAAGTGGGTATAGTCCTAGTCGAGCAGAACGCGGCGATAGCGTTGTCAATCGCCGGCCGGGGCTATGTGCTGGAAAACGGCGCCGTAATCCTGGACGCATCGGCCGAAGCTCTCCTCAGCGACGACAAAGTCAAGGCAGCCTACATCGGAGGTTAGCATCGGAAACGTCGGGGCACCCCTTCGGGCGCATAACACCCGTGGGAGCCCCGTTCCTCCAGTCGCAGGCGTAATTTTGCTTAAAAACCTGGAGTCGGGATTGTCTTTTTCGGATCCACGAAGGCCGGCGCCACGATTTCGTTCCAGAATTTCACAGGGTCAGTATTCGCCATAATGGCGGCCTTCCGCGTTCCCGAAGGGCCTTCCTGATGTGGAATGGTGTAGGGAATCGACCTCCCGTAGTCCACGTCGTAACCGGAGTCCACGTCTATTTTCAGCCCTGTCATATTCGTGTTGTTGGTTACTGGATTTTCGCTGCGGAGCGAATACCATGTGGTCACCACAGTCGGATCGATGATCCAGGCGGCCGCTATGACGTCGTACGCGCCGCCGGTATTGGGAAGATCCCGGTAAAAACCGCACTGTTCGACAAGATCGTCGTAGAAGTACCGCGACTGATTAAACCATGTCATTTCATCCTCGCTGTAACGCGGATCGGTCTTGGATGGGCCGATATCCGCCGAGGCCGGCAGGGCTTGTATGTACGCGGCCGCCTCCAGACCGTCGATGACCTGGTTTCCGTACCGCTCGAACGTCTCGGACTTCTGATCTCCCCACGGCGTGCGCACGCATATTTTGGCCGCTTCCGGGTCCGCCCACCAGTTGAACTCCGCGGCGGCCGACGAATTCCCCTTCATGAAGAAGGAACCTCCCATATACACGATCTCTTTCACTTTCCCGGCGATGGAGGGATCCTTGCGGAGCGCCAGCGCGACGTTCGTGAGCGGCCCTATAGCCAGGATCGTCACTTCGTTGTCGGGGTTGTCGTTGATCGTCTTGACGATAAAATCCACCGCGTTGTCAATCCCGTCGGGATCAGCGTTCGAAGAGCCGTCCCTCTGGGTGGAATAGTAAGCGTAGGGATACGTGGGCTCGCCTGCGCCGTATCTGCCGTAATTGGTGTCATTGGCATCCGTTCCTTTGTAGAAATCCTGCCATGGCTGTATTGGATCCCTGTTGGGGTTCTCCGCGTAGTCCGGGTTCGTGACCCAGCCAAAATATCCGGGATAGATCACCTGGCCGGTGATCCGCATCTCGGCCTCCATGACTTCCTTGTTTAAGCGGTCGGCCCTGAGTCCGTAACGCGTCCCCATATAAATGGGAATTCCCTTCGTCTCGTCGGTATGCACAAGGTCTTTCGCCCCGATGATCTCGAGCTGACGAACGCCGTGGGCGAATCCCCTCGGCTGTGTTTCGTTGCCCGCTTCCACCGTTACCCCCAATAAGTCGATCTTGTTCCCGTTTCTGTTCATGTAACCTGCCAATAAGACCATCGCGGCGCCGTCGTCAAATCCGGGTCTCATGTCCGAGTCCAGGATGACTTTCTTGGGTGCTGCAAGAGCCGCTGCCGCCATTGATATAAGTGCGGCGATCAACAAAACATGAATCACGAACTTATTTTTCATTTTAAAACGTCCCTCCCATGAATTGAACTCCTTGTCCCAATCCGCGAAACCCTTTTTCTATTTACATCCCTCCGTTCGTCCATACGCTGCGGCTGTGCAGGTTTATGTTGGAAGCTATTCTATCAAATACTCGGTCATTGTGGTTATCACGGCACAGTAGTAGAATAAAAACAGCTTGAAGTTCTATAATGGGCAAAATGTACTTCGATTTGAATGCACAATGAATGATCCGGGCAGGTTCAAAATATACAGGACGATTGACGGTGATGACAGCGGCGGGAAAAGATTCTTGCCAATGCGTAAGGGCATAATGGCGGTCATCGCCGTAAAGATGGGCCGCTGGGAACCCAAGCGTATCGTCCTTAAAATAAGTATAAATTTTAATGTTTGCACTCTTTTGGAGGATATTCTTGAGACAAGGGGCCTATTTTGCTGTATATTTATCGCCTAAAGAGAAGGAGTTGAGCCCCTTGGCGGAAAACCATGAATTCGATTACGAGATATGCACGGCGCGGATACGGCCTATAGCGGATTCGCTGATAAAAAAGTATCGCGAGCTCAGTCATATACCGCTCGACAGCATACTGTTCATAGTGAACCATAAATATTCGGGATCCAAAAAGAAGATAGTGCTCGCCCGTACGGCGCGCGTGTCGGAGAAATGGAGGGATATTCTTTTTCAATTGAAGGCGGTTTCGTACTCCCATATCATGGAATTCTTCGCAAAAACCACCGCGTGCCTCGACGAAAATCAGATGACGGCGTTGGTGTATCGGGAACTGAGGAGCATAGGACCGGAAGGGGAGATCGTGGCGCCGGATACCAACGAGTGGTGGCAGGTATTGATGGGGCTCGGGCGTCATTGGTTTTACCCCGACATGAGCTGCCCGAATCTGCTCGACGACAAAGTCGACTGGAAGAGCCTTTTGGGCACCAATTACGATTCTTAGCCGGGTTAAATGATTAGGAGGCTGAATTGACGATGTTTTGCGGAAAAATAAAGCGGTTCCGTGGAAAGATGTATTGGCCCGCCGTTTTGACCGTTATGTCCCTGTTTGCCAATATGAGCGCGGCCGCCCAGACTGGCAAAGGCGGAAATTTTACCGTCCGGGAATTTTCGCCCCAGGGATTGGTGTCGGCGCCCACCAATATAAAGATAGATTTTTCTTCTCCTGTGGTGGGAAGCGGCGACGTCGGACGAACTCCCCCCAAGGACTCTGTTCCTGTCGTATTTTCGCCCCCGATCATGGGACAAGGAACCTGGATATCGCGATCGACGTTCCTCTACCAATTGCCCAACGGACATCTCCCAGAGGCGACCGCGTTCGAAGCCACAGTGCCCAAAAAGCTGAATGATCACGAAGGACGCCCCATATCCGGCGGCCTGAAATTCAAATTCAACACTCCGCCAATGGAGTTTTTGGGCATAAAGCAGATCGACTACCGCGAGGACCAGTGGTGGGTGGAATATCAACTGCAATTCAACGCGCCGCTCGACATGAACCTGTTAAAATCGTTCCTGTCCATCAAAGACGAAACCGGCAAGGATGTCCCGTTCGAGGTATTGGGGCGCGCGAATAAACCGCACAACCAGCCGGAAATAAGGGTGGAGGCCGGCGACGGATCGCCGCTGACCTGGAGGATAGAGGAGGGACTCGCTTCCGCACGGGGGCCCCTTGCGATGAAAAAGGCGGTATCGCTGAAGGTGGATCGCGATCTGTCGCTGAAAATTTTGGATTCCAATTGTTACAACGATTATTCGGGCTCCGTGATAAATATAAACATGACGTCGCAGGTCGACGCGGATAAATTGATGCCGTTCATCGAAATCACGCCGAAGCGCGAATTTTACGTGAGCGCTTACAGTTCCGGCATCTCCATCAACGGCAAATTCCCGCCCCGGGAACTCGTTACCGTAAAGCTGAAATCCGGGCTGCCCGCGCTCTCGGGCCCGGGGCTCGCCGCCGATTGGCAGCGATCTTTCATCCTTCCAGACCACGATCCCAGCCTCGAAATAACTTCGCCGGGACGGCTCATCTCCCCGGCAGGCGATGAACTCATAATACCCTTCGCCTCCGTGAACGTCGAAAATCTCGACGTGACCCTGGAACGCGTGTACGACAACAACGTCTCTTTCCTCACCAGGGACGAATGGCCCTACTATATATATAACGCGGCGGAGACGATATACCGCGGAGAATTCAAGATAACGGCTCCCATCAATGAGAGATATGAATTTTCGATAGATCTCCGCAAGATGTTGGGCGGAAAAAAAGGCCTCTTCATGCTCACCGCCGGCGGCAGCAAAAAATATTGGCTCACGGCGCGGCGTCTGATCAATGTCACCGACATGGCGGGAAGCGCCAAGATCGGAGACCGAGGGGCTTTGATATGGGTCAACTCGATTCGCGGAGGCATGCCGATGGAGGGCGTGAGCGTGGATTTATATTCCACCAATAATCAGTTAATGGCCTCCGGCGTTACCGACAGTCACGGAGTATGCCTCATCGAGAGGAAGAGAGATTGGGATCAGGGACTCGGCGTTGCGATAATAAAACATGGAGACGATACGTCGATATTGCGCTTCGACGGAGACATCCGGCAGACCGGCAACGCCGATTATGGCGGAGTCCCCTATCGAAAAGGCACATACCAGGGGTATATATATCTGCCGCGGGACGTGTTTCGCCCCGGCGAGACGGTTCCGCTGCAGACGATAGTCCGTAAATCCGACTTGCTCCCGGAGGTGCCGTTCCCGGTTAAGCTCAAAGTATATACCTCGCTGGGGCGCGAATGGCTCGCCGAATCCGTGATGCTCTCGGAGATGGGAATGGGCGGCGCCCTGATAAATCTCAGCGACGCTTCACCGACCGGCACGTGGAGGGCCGAGGTGAGCATTCCCGGAGAGGAAACGCCGATCGCCCATTCCTCGTTTATGGTGGAGGATTTCGCTCCGCCCAAGATAGAGGTAGAGGTCTCCGCCGATCAGGAAGAATTGCGCTACCGGGCGAAGCCGAGCATGGAGATAAAGGCGAAGTACCTGTTCGGGGCCTCCGGCGACGGTCTCGACTACGAGGTGGAACGCCGTCTCGTCCCCAGGGAATACAGCGACGCGAAATGGCCGAGCTACGTGTTTTCGGATTTCAGGATAAACGCCGAGGCGAGTACGGAGATTCAGGCGACCGGAAAATTGGACAAAGACGGCACGGCAAAGGTGACCCTCCCACCTATCACGAACGAAGCGAAATCCATGATGAACGCGGTCTTCAAAGTCGGCGTCCGCGAGGACGGGGGACGTTGGGTATACGAGAGCGTGACGCTTCCCTATTACCCAAGGGAGACGCTGCTCGGGATTAAAGCCCCGCAGGGCGATATAAATACGGGCGAAAAGACCGCCATTTCTTTTGCGGCCATAGACGTCAAGGGAAAACCCGTTTCGCCGAACGGCGTCAAACTGACGATAAGCAGAGAACTGACCCGCACGATAACCACTACCGTGGACGGAAGACGGCGATCGGAACTGAGGACCGAGTACGCGCCCATGGACGGTTTCAAAGATCTGCCGGTCTCGTTCGAAAACGGCCTTTCGGGCGTGGAAGTCTCTTTCAATAACTCCGGAAGCTACGTGATCGTCATTGAGGACGAAAAAAAAGAGGCGAGCGCCGCCGTCCGTGCGTATGTGCGCCGCGGCGGCTGGCAGTATTACGACGACGAGACATCCGCGACGCTGCCGGAATCGTTGAACATCGAGCTGGATAAAAAAATATACAAGCCGGGGGAAAAAGTGGTTGCCACCGTCAGCGGTTCTTTCGAGGGCACAACGCTTTTGTCGGTGGAAACCGACGAAGTCCTCCATTACGACACGTCGTCGGGCAAAAAGACCGTGAAGTTTACGTTCGAGGCGACCGAAAAAATGACGCCGAACGCGTGGGTGACTGCGCATCACGTAAAGGCCGCGAACGAAGAAGACACATGGTCATCCCACAGGGCGTTCGGAGCTGTGCCCATATACATAGACCGCAGCGATAAAAAATTGCGCGTGAAAATTAACTCTCCCGAGAAGATCAGACCTGCCGAAAAAAATGAGTTTTCCGTGGAACTGCGGGACGAAAAAGGGAACGGAGTTGCGGGAGAGTTTACGACGATGTTGGTCGACGAAGGGGTGTTGGGCTTGACTGCGTTCAAGACCCCGGATTTCTACGAGCATTATATGCGGAAACGCGCGCTGACGCTTTTTGCGTATGACGTCTACGCGGAGTTGATGCCCCTTTATCTCAAGACGCCCGAAGTGATGGCGCCGGGCGGGGACATGAGCGAGGATATGGCGATGTCGGCGATGATGAAGGCGTCGCTTTCACCGGTGCGCGCCGATAGATTCAAGATATTGACGATAGTGAAGGGCATTAAAACGGACGAAAACGGCCGTGCCGAATTTTCCCTGGACGTTCCGGAGTTTTCCGGCAAAGCGAGAGTGATGGCAGTCGCGGTTTCGAAAAACGCGTTTGGCGCGGCCGAGGAAGAGCGCGTTATTTCGCGGGAAGTGGTCGCGGACATCACGCTGCCGAGGGCCGTCGCGCCGGGCGATCGATTCGAGGCAAACCTGCAGCTTTTCAACCGAACGGATCGGACGGCGGAAGTAAACGTATCGATAGATATAACGGGCCCAATGTCCATAACGGCGATTGCCGGCAGCGACGCGGAAGAAAACCGGGCCAAACACTACAGCGCTGATATAAAGATACCGGTGGGGGAAAGGGCATACTCGATACCCCTATCGTTGAGGGCGGAGGACGCTTCAGGCGTCATAAAAGTGAATCTCGCGACGGCATTCGAGGGCGAACTGCAAAATCAAGAGATTGAAATGGCGGTGAGACCTCCCTATCCGAGGATATCGAAGACGGGATCGCTGTCCGTGAAACCCGGCGCGACCGCGAACGTAAACCTCGATGGAGAGTGGTTCCCCGGCACGCGGCGCGCGATCGTCTCGGCCTCGCCGCTGCCCTCGGTCTCGATGGCGGACATGGCGAAATTCCTGCTGGATTACCCGTACTGGTGCCTCGAACAGACGGTTTCGCGAGGCTGGGCCTTGCTCGAACTGCCCGAAATCGCGGCGAAGGCGGACGAAAACCTTGCGACGCGCGAGCAGATGGAGGCCGAATTGCGGGAGGTGTTGCGGCGGATACAGTCGATGCAGCTTTACGACGGAAGTTTTTCGTTTTGGCCGTCGGGCGTGAGTTTGAACTGGGCGACGGTCTATGCCACGCATTTTTTGGTGGAGTGCGGGAGAAAAGGCGTCGACGTTCCGCTCGAGACAATCCGAAACGCGCTCGACTCCCTTCGTTATCTGGTATCCGTCACCCCCGACCCGGACGACGGTTATAAATATGGCGGAGAACTCGCTGTTCGCGCGTACATATGTTACGTGATGTCCCTGAAAGGCGAGCCTCCTCTTGCGTGGATGGCTTATCTGCGGGACAATATCTCTTCCATGCCCGCGTTCGGGCGTTTCATGCTCGCGGCCGCGTTTGCCGCGTCGAAGGATATGCAGACTGCCTCCGTCATTTTGGGCGACGAGGCGGCGCCGCAATTTTCGTTTGACGATAGGGCGCAAATATACTTAGACTCCGCGGTGAGGACGGAAGCGATGAACCTTCTCGCGAGAACGGAGATAGATCCGTTCTCGCCAGGTTCGCTCCGCGCGGCCGACAACCTGCTGGCAGCCCTCAGAGCGTCAAAATGGCATACCACCCAGGAGACGGCGTGGTCGCTTTTAGCACTGTCGAATTTTTATTCGTTCCGGAAAGACGAGGGCAAGGCCGATTTGGAGATCGCCGGCGCCGACGGTGAAAACTCGATCCCTCTCCTCAGAACCCGCGAGACGGCCACGCTCAGGCTGGAAGAGGGAATCTCGGCTTTGAGCGTCGCGAACCGCGGCGACGGGGTCGGTTACGTAACCTGGACTTGCGACGGCGTCCCAATTTCCGCGCCGGACCGCGAGGACGTCGGAATGAGGGCGTCGGTCATCTATTATGATTCGGCCGGTTATGTGATAACGCCGGACGTTTCCGTGCGGGCGGGCGAAAAGATCACGGGCGAGATAACGATACAACCGTATTCAAAGGAACTCAGCCACATGGTGATCTCTCTTCCGTTGGCGGGAGGACTCGAGGTGGAAAACGCGTTCCTCGACGAGAGAGACGTTGCGTCGGACGAATATGACCGTTCGAACGTCCCATCCTTTGTAACTCACACCGAAACGCGCGATGACAGGATACTGTTCTTTGTGGATCACATCCCGCAGACGTACAAGCGGCGCTTCACACTTAGGGCGATAACACCGGGCGTTTTCACGCTGCCTCCGATCTCGGCCGAAGGGATGTACGCGCCGGGGATAAGAAGCGTAGGCGAGACGTCGAAAATAACCATCAAGTAAGACCTTGGGGCTCCGCCTCAAACCCTGCAAGGGGGCAAGCCCCCTTGACCCCCATAAGAGGGTGCAGGGAGCTTCGCTCCCTGCCGGGGTTTGGGGCGGAGCCCCAAATGTTTTGAAACATGAAAGCCAACAACGCAAAAAAATTACTTCTGTCGATAGCGATAATCCAGATTTTTTCTTCCTCGCTGTTTTTGTTTTTCATAGACAGGCCCTCACTATTTTCCTCCCTCGATGTGAGAGATTACGTTTGTTCGCAGACAGTACTCGACAGGGACGGAAACATTTTAAACGTTTCCCTTTCCGAATCGGACGAATGGTGTATCCCTGTTTCGCCGGATCAAACGGGGCGCTGGACGAAGGACGTCGTCGTATCTCTCGAGGACAAACGTTTTTTCAGTCACAGCGGCGTCGACGCAATCGCAATCGCAAGGGCAATGATCTCGAACGTCAGGGCGGGAAGAATCGTCTCCGGCGCTTCGACCATCACGGCACAACTCGTCAGAATAGCGATTCCCCGGAAACGGACTTTTTACAACAAAATTCTCGAATTCTGGGCCGCCTACCGCCTGGAAGGACAGCTGTCCAAGGAAGAGATATTGGAGCTGTACCTCAACAGGGCCCCTTTTGGCGGGAACATAAGGGGGATAGAGGCGGCCTGCAGGATTTATTTCAATAAAAGCGCGCGCTTTTTGTCTCTTGGAGAATCGGCGGCGCTGATCTCCCTGTTGAGTTCGCCGAGCCGCCTGCGCCCCGATAGATTTCCCGAAGCCGCCATGCAAAGACGCGCTAAAAATTTATCGCTCCTGCTCGAACGAAAAATAATAACATCGGAAGATTATTTATTGGGAATGGCGGAAGCGTTGCCGGGGAAAAGATTCGATATGGAAAAACGCGCCGTGATGGCATCCGCTCACGTCAAGACCAATGGCGGCCGGTCCGTCTTTTTGCGCTCGACGCTGGATTCAAATTTGCAGGCAATGCTGGAAAAAAATATCTCGGCGGTACTTGATGAGTATTCCCAGGATATAACCGCGGCCGGAATAATCGTCGAAAACGCCGCGGGGGAAGTAAGGGCTTACGTGGGAAACGGGAGGTTTGGGAAAGGAACGCCCGCTTCCGAGGTGGATTGCGGGAGCGCCCTTCGCTCTCCGGGTTCGCTCCTGAAACCGTTCATTTACGCGCTTGCCTTCGAAAGAGGAATCCTGACCCCCGGCTCGCTGCTCGCCGATACGCCCATCGCCTTTAAGGGCAGCGCGCCGAGGAATTTCGATCTGTCGTACAGAGGCCCGGTGAGCGCGCGCGCCGCCCTTGTCAATTCTCTCAACACCCCGGCCGTGAGGGTGCTCCGAATGGTGGGATATTCGGGCGCTGAAACCCTGTTGAAAGAGTTGGGATTTGAACACATCGACAGGGAGCCGAGATACTACGCGGATTCGTTGGTATTGGGCGGCTGCGACGTCTCGATGCTGGAAATCGCCGCGGCTTACAGGGCTCTCGCCCAGGGGGGAAAGTATATGCCTCTTAAATGGACGCAAGGCGTGCGCTCCGAGAAACAAGCCCTTTCTCCTGAGGTCTCGTTTCTCGTCTCCAATATCCTCCAGGACACGAGGCGGCTGGTGCCGATCTACAGGGAAATTTTCCGCACGGACAATATAAATGCGGCATTCAAGACCGGAACATCTTACGGTTACAGAGACGCGTGGACGGCGGGATATACCGGCAAATACACGATAGTGACCTGGGTTGGGTCTCCGGAGGGGAAGGGAAATTCATCGCTGGTCGGGATACAGGCTGCCGCGCCGTTGATGCTGAGAATAGCGCGAACTCTCGGGGATGATGGCGGCGATTTCCCCATACGACCGCCGCGCGTTTACCTGCGAAGCGTATGTTCGTTGTCCGGGGATTCGCCGACCGCGAATTGCCCCCAGACAATTTTTGAATACGCGATTAAGGGTTCGACGAAAATCACCCTTTGCGCCCTGCACGTAAAAATCGACGGAAAGGTTGTCACAGCGTGGCCGAGCACGCTGCAAGGGTGGATGCACGCCCGCGAGGAGGTAATTCCCGCCTCGAAAACCGTCAAAATAATAAGGCCGCTCGACGGCCATACGATCATCCTGAAAAAAGGCGAAGATGAGGAACGAGTTTTTTTTGGCGCGGAGGGCGATACGCCCTTATATTGGTATTTGGACGGCGCGTTTATAGGTGCTTGCGAAAGAGGCGAAGGGATATTCGCAAACGTAAAAAGCGGCCCGCACACCGCCGCCGTTCTTTCGGGAAACACGAGCGATACGATCCATTTTGAGGTGAGAACTCCGAGGGAAATCGACGAAAAATTGAAGACGAGAATTGGGAACGTTATCAATTAACTCATGATTATTCCGGGTCGTGCTGACACCACCAAATTTCTCGTCCGCGTATCAGAGCCCCGATTGTCCCGCGCTCAGGAAATCAGATACTTGAAGACGCGTGCGCGCGCTTTCAAATCCTGGAGTTCTTTTGATATCGACTCGAAATGTCTTTTTGGGACACATATTTCGCCGGAAATAGTTTCGCCGAATACGGGCGGCGCGGGAAAATCAGCGCCGGCTCGCGATAATATTTCGCTGAGAATTGAAAATATTTCGTAAGAACAAGTAAAAAACATCGTTGTCATGGGTTCCCTGACAATTATGTCCGCGTTTTCGACCGCCCGCGTGACGGTTTCTCCGTATGCTTCGATCAAGCCCCTGACCCCCAGTTTAACGCCGCCATAATAACGGGTCACGACTGCGGCGACGTTGAACAGGGAAAATCTTTTTAACGCGCCGAGAATGGGACGCCCCGCCGTTCCCGAGGGTTCTCCGGC
>JAITRO010000241.1 GCA_031288335.1 Synergistaceae bacterium
ATAGAGACATAAATGCCGCGATAAATATAAAACGAGTGGGGGCATCCACTCTTAGAGGAGAAGATGTAAGACCGGCTTCGGCCGGCAATCTTTGTCGATCCTAGACTCCCCTCGCTTTAACGAGGGGAGTATGTCAACAAAATAAGGATTGGCGATGTCCGCGATGACCACAGCACCCGTTTTTTCCCTGAAAGCGTCTATAGCGGAATACGTGGAATTGCCCTCCATAGGACCGCGTTTCGCCACGGCGAGGGCCCCGGCCGCGTTGCCGAAGTCGGCGGCGGTCCTCAAATTTTCTCCCTTGCAGAGCAGGGCGAGGAACGTGCCGTCGAAGCTGTCGCCCGCCCCAGTGGGATCCACTTCGTCCGCAGGATACACGGGCACGCGGAAAGCCTCCTCGCGGGTGTAAACCGACGTACCTCTCGCGCCGTCCTTCACCGCGATTATCCTGTCCTTCTCGCCGAGGAGTTTTTTGACCGCGCCATCTGCGTCCCCGAACAGATGTTTCATCTCGCTTTTGCCCGTCAAAAGCACATCGCAAGCGTCCAGTATCCTTCGATAATGTGTCATTATCCCGCCCGAGAGAAGCTCGGGACGGATATTCGGGTCGAAACTTATTTTGACGCCGCTTCCAATGGCTGTGTCGACCGCCTTCATGACGCTCGCGCCGAGCGATGGGCTTCCCGTTATCGAACAGCCCATTATATGAAGGTAACGTGAATTTTTGACGACTTCGTCGTCGACGTCAGACGGCGAAAGCTCGCCGCAGGCCGCTTTGGCGAAGTGATACACGAAACGCCTGCTGCCGTCGGAGAAGTAAGTGACGAAAGCGATCCCAGTGGTGTTCTCCGAGGTCTGGACGATATGCGAGACGTCAACCCCGTCGGAAGCGAGCCTGTCGAGGTTGAGCTTCCCAAGGTCGTCACGTCCCACGCGCGCGATTATGGCGGTGCGCGCTCCCATCTTAGCCGCCTGATCGATCGCTATCGCCGGCGCGCCGCTGGGGTACGGCCCCAGCAATATCCCCGGCGATGTGAATTCCTGGTTCGTATGTTCAGTCAAAACTTCCGCCAGTATCTCGCCGACGGTCACTATGTCGTACATTCAAATCCCCCCTCTAAAGATAAATATAACCTAAAATCGTCCGTTAGCCAAAAGATCTTTCTGCCAGAAAGTTACAGTACAGCAGGGGCGGATACTATCCGCCCCTGCTGTACTGTAACTATTATGTGTCAATTATACTTTGACCTATGAAAAAATCAATGGACACTCGACATGGCAGACATTATGTTTTTAATATTCGCCAGTATATCGAACAACAGCAAAGGCCGAAAAACTAAGTCAAAAGATATCCGCCTTGAAGGACGGAGTTTTCCGGAACACTGGATAAAACGACCAAATGTGCTAGAATAACAATGAATATGCATTATTATCAAAATATTATGGATTCGATAAATTTACTTGAATTTTATCCATTGGAGAGAATGATATAAAGAGAAGAAATGGATAAAAGAATCGAGCAAATAAATGAAAAGGAACGCCTGCTATGACCAGAATCGTGCTGGATATCTTGGACGATGAAAAGGCGGAAGCACTGATGGTTCTGTTGCGCGACCTTTCTTACATAGAGGTGAGGGAAGATGGTGATATGAAAATATGGGACGGTAACGGTCTTCGGGCAATCCAAAACCCTGTCGGCATCGATGATTTTAAAATCTTTCCGCGGGAAGAGCTTCATGAGCGCTAATATCTTTGTCGATACAAATATATTCGTGTACGCGCATGTGTCCAATGATAAACTGAAACACGCGATGGCCGTTAAATTACTTACAATAAAGCTGGCTGGTGAAAAAATTATTGTCAGCACTCAGGTATTGAGCGAATTTTATTCGGCGATGTCAAAATACAAACGGTCCCACGAAGAAATCTCCTGTTTTTTGGGTGATATTATCCAATGCGCGAATGTCATCGGTATTTCGCTGCCGACATTTGAATTTTCTTTGAAGCTGAAAGAGAGATACGGCTATTCATTCTGGGATTCGCTGATATTGGCCGCGGCAATGGAAAGCGGCTGTGAAAACCTGTATTCAGAGGATATGCAGCATGGCCGGATAATTGAAGGGAGCCTGATTATCCAAAATCCCTTCTATTCCGCAATTGATAATTTCTGATCGTCCGTCTTTCAGCTGGAGCAATCCGTGTAATTTGTTCTAAGAATTTTTCTCAAAGTTTATTGACAAAATATTTAAAATATAACTCAACGGGCACTGTAAACCGTATTTTACGGAATTTCCTGGGAAATAATCTGGAGGAATAGATGTGAACGAACAAATTGATAAAATTATAAAGCAATATGGTTTTACCGATTATAAATGGATCGTTCCTCAAAAAAATATAATCGTATCGAGATGGGTCAGATTCCATTGTGAATTTGGCTGCAACAATTATGGAAAGAACGGAGGCTGTCCTCCCGCTGTCCCTTCTGTCGAAGAATGCCGTAAAATGATTTGTGAGTATGAAAATGGGGTTATTTTTCATTTTTCTATACAGTCTGAAGATAAAAAAGACCATCTAAAGCGGATGTTGAGCCTTTACGAGTTGGAACGGGAGATATTTCTTGCCGGTTATTATAAAGTTTTTTTGTTGCAATACGGCTCCTGTATTTTTTGCAATGACTGTCAGGCTGAAGGCGATCGCGTAAAATGTGTCAATAGGGTTAAATCTCGGCCCGGCGCTGACGCCATGGGCATTGACGTATATCAAACCGCTCACAGTGTAGGTTATCCCGTTCAAGTGGTGAGAAATTATGATGAAGCCACCAATCGTTTTGGATTTTTATTGATTGACTGAATAAAAATATAACGTCCGGTGATTTGAATGAAATATGAGAAAGAAACGGACGCTCATCCTTTCGTTGGATTGCTCGATCTGGGGTGTCTCCGCCGGCCTCTCATTTTCGGCGTGGCCGCCTGGATTACGACACGCGGCTTATCCAACGGCTTTAGCCGTTAGTACCTGCGGACACATTTCACCAATAAAAAGTAAAAATTTGAGTTGCGGGCGCAGCCCGTTTTGGATAAGTCGCATCCGCTGAGGTGGATAAGGTTTTGCTTTTTTGCTCTTCATGAGCACCCTCCTTGTGCTATGATATCTTTGCGATACGGGGTAAAATCCCGCGGCGCTATATCTTGAAAACTGAATTATGCCAACTCAACAGAGCGGCGTGCGGCGTGATCCTTCGCCTTTCGCTGTCGCGCCCATTATCAATGGAACTTTATTCGATCGAAAAAGCATCGTCACAATTCAAAAAATTTTTGGCCGAGAATATGCCGTCGTCATCTAAAAGACATTATAATATATAATAACTTTTGTATTGATTATAGTTACAATGTGGATTACGGCGCAAAAGACCGTTTTTGGGAGGAGACGAGCATGGGAATGATGTTAATGCGAATTGGAGTAAGGACATGTTGAAATATGCCGTTTCGCCGATAGTTTTTCTCTTGCCTATAATATCCATTACCGCGTTTGCGGGCGACATTGCGTTTTTTGACATGAGACCCGAATTCATCGTGGGAATGGCCGCCGTATATCTTCTTTTGTCCGTGTTTTACCTGATGTTGTGCCGCAGAGGCAGGGAATATCCTGCTATAGCGATAGCCTGTATCACTGACGGCATGATGTGGGTTTTTTTCTCGGTCGCTTTCGAGTCCGGGATAATTTTCAACTTTGTGGGTTTTATGATGATCATAGTGGGCATAGCCGTCGGGATATTTGCCGCTACACCGTTGGAAGAGTCGCTGTTCGCGCGTAAAATCGACCAGATAATGCCGCCGAGCGTCGGCATGAACGAACTTCAAAAGATAATAAACGCCATTCCGTTTCCCTGCGTATTCATGGAACGCGCGGATAGCGGAGGAGAACGGATAGTCGCGTATAATCCTCAGTTTACCGAAGATTTTAAGTTGGGAAAAAACAGTATATTGGGAAAAACGCTCGATTCTCTCTTGACGATGAACGAGGAAACCGGTCGCGTCATTCATTTCGGGGAAGAGTGGACCATCAAGCGCACTGTCCGCGGCAAGCAGATTCTCGTGATGTTCTCGCCGATACTGCGTTTGAGGGAAGCCTCCACGATAGAGGTGTTCGACGCCATCGACGTCGCGACAGGACTTTACACGGCCGGATTCATGAAATACAAGGCCAAGTCGGACATCGAGTTGGTTAACAGGGGGAGGCGGAAGCTGTCGGCTGTGCTCTTGAAACTGACGTTTCCGTCCGGCTCAGGGTACAACATCAACGATGACGAGCGGAAACTCGCCGCTGTGATATTCGGACGCGTCGTAGAAAAGTCAATTCGCGTCTGCGATTCCGCTTACAGGACTAGCGACGACGAAGTGCTGCTCATCATGCCCGACACGCCCAATTCGGGTTCGAAGATAGTCATAGCCAGGATATTAACAGGAGTGAAGAACGCCGCCATGGTCGAATGTCCGCAATGCTCAAAAGCTATTATCGATTATATCGACAAGGACTACGTCGGCGGTATTGATCTGCCGTCTTACGATAAAATACTAGAAGAACTCTCTGCCGCACTTTATAAAAAACACCCCAGCATTGCGGCCAAAACGTGATTTTTCGGTAAGGCGGCCGTGTCCATGTGATACTAAACCGGCTAAAACGAGCGCCGCCTAAAGCCGTCAACGCGGTAAAAAACGCCTGGTCGATAGGAATTTGTTGTCTTTTATCACGAATCTATAAGGATATGCGCTAGCCTCGCCCGCGTAGTCCACGTTTATGCGCGGCGTAGCGAGCACTGTCTCGTCTGGGACGGGCTTTCCCTCGATGATGAACAGTTCGTTCCCGCACAGGTCGCGTCCGTAGTCGTTCTGCGTTATTCCGAGCGCCTGGCAGAGTTTCCCCGGCCCGCCGCATAAATTTCGAATGTCTTGCGTATTCCTTCTCGCGCGCATCAGCTCTATTCCATCCATCGGTTCGATCGCCCGTATCAATATCGCATCCGGTTTGCCGGCGACGTTCGCCGTAACGTTGAAGCAGCTGTGCATCCCGTAGATGAAGTACACGTAAGCGTATCCGCCGTCGCCGAACATCACTCGCGTGCGGTGTCCGGGAGGGGGAGATGGGTGTTTGAACGCGTGACAGGCCGCGTCGCGGTGTCCGGCGTAGGCCTCCGTCTCCACAATGACGCCGGACGTGATCCCTTCGGCGGACTTTTTCACCAGTATCGCGCCAAGAAGCTCTCTTGCCACTGCCGCGGCCTCCCTCAGGTAAAAACCGCGCGGCAGTACGCCGTGTGTGAGGCCGGTGTTTTCCATGACGCGCGCTCCTTCCGTCAATACTATCTATATAATAATTATAACAGGCGGGATCTCGGGGCTCCGCCCCGAACCCCGGGGGGGGGGCCCGAGCCCCCCCCCCCCCGTATAAAAAAAAAAATACAAGCGGGGTGGTGCCCCGCGGGGGGCTCCCCCCCTATCCCCGTCGGTTACCACGCCCCGTTCCATCTTTTATAATAAAACGGGGGGGGGGGTATCTGTCCCCCGCCCGGGGTTCGGGGCGGAGCCCCGAGATCCCGCCTGTTATAATTATTATATA
>JAITRO010000035.1 GCA_031288335.1 Synergistaceae bacterium
GACCCGTTGAAACGCGGCGAGTACTCCCTTGAGATTCTCGAAATGATAGAAGAACGTGTGGCGGACGCAAAAAAAGCGAGGTCGTTCCGAAATTTTGCGCACAATATACTGGAAATAGATAAAACGGATATTAACCCAAAGGTGAAGGAGGCGTGGAAAATGCGGTTCAGGCCGGTAAGTGAAGTAGTGAGGGAACTTGATATACGCGACGCAAGACAGGAAGGCTGGCAGGAAGGCTGGCAGGAAGGCATATTTGAAGCCGCGCGGAATTTCCTCAAAATGGGAATCCCCGCGGAGCAGGTAGCGCAAGGAGTTGGCCTGACTCTGGAGGAACTCGGCAAACTTCGGTAACGCGATGAAAGTCGACCGTTGCAGTATAGTGGGCGGGCGCTGAATGAAACGCGTTCTTTATCCATTTGGATATGGATTTTGCAGGGGCGGATAATATCCGCCCCTGCTATTATGAAAACCATTTCGAGGCCCTCCATCTTCACCGGTTTCGTTCCGTTTGGTGATGGCTTGCCATTGTGGAGGGCTGTATTGTAATCTTTCATATGTCTTTCCTGTGGACTTAGGGTACCTAATTGACAATTGACTTAATCTCCATCTTGTATTATATTCATATTATACAGATAAGATATATGAATTATCTGAGTGATATCGATTGTCGCGGGAGAAAAATTTTATGGAAGTTGACGCAATCATTCGCATTGAACACCTGTCTAAAACATTTGCTCCGCTTGGGAAAAACGACAAGGAGCAGTGCGTTCTGAACGATATAAATCTGGATATAGCGAAGGGCGAATTCCACGTTTTTCTCGGTTGGAGCGGCTGCGGTAAGTCGACCCTGCTGAACATCATCGCCGGTTTCGAAAAAAAGAGTTCGGGACAGATCATAGTCAATGGCGAAAGCATCAAAGGACCAGGGAGAGAGCGCGGCGTGGTGTTTCAAAACGCGGATGCGGCGATTTTTCCATGGAGCACCGTCTGGAAAAACGTCGAGTATGGGTTGCGGATCAGGCGGATGCCAAAGCCGCAGCGCGACGAAATTGTCAAAAGATGCATAGATCTCGTGGGGCTCAATTCGCATGAAAATAAGTATCCGGACGAACTTTCGGGCGGGATGAAACAACGGGTCCAAATCGCGAGAAGCATAGCCAACGACTCGGAAATATTGATCATGGACGAGCCCTTCGGCGCTCTTGACGCTCAAACCCGGAGGCTGATGCAAAACGAAGTGATAAATATATGGGAAAAAACAGGCAAGACGATACTGTTCGTCACCCATGACATCAACGAGGCGGTTTATCTCGGCCGGAAAATAAGCATAATATCGCGCGCGCCAAAAGCGACCATCATCGAGACCATCGAGGTCGAAGCCGCATATCCAAGGAAACTCGACAATCCGCGGTTGGCCGGGATAATCCGGAAAATACAGGGTTTTTTTGACAGCGAATACAATATTTAGCAGCGGGAGATGCCGAACGTGAAAAAAGACATATTTCATCTGCTGACAAAGAAAGGCATAGTCACCCTGGGGTTGCTGCTTTTGATATGGCAGACCGCCGCGATGTTCAATTCCCCCGACTTTCTGCCCAACCCTCTGCAAACGCTGAAGGGCGGTTGGGAGATAATCAGGAACGGCGTGTTGTTTAACTACGTATTTATAAGTTTCATGAGGATATTTGTTGGATGGAGCATAGGCATAATGCTCGCCATTCCGGTTGGATTGCTCATCGGGCAGTTTGTCATCGTCCGTGAAATATTCGAACCGTTCATAAATTTTTTCAGATTCGTGCCGGCAATCGGTTTCCTGACGCTGTTTCTGATGTGGTTTGGCGTGGAGGAAGAGTCGAAAATAGCCATCATCGTATACGCGACGGTCTTTCCGGTCATCATAAACACCATCGCCGGAGTGGCGGGCATAAGCGTAATAAAGCTGCAGGTGGCGCAATCGCAGGGGGCGTCGCCCTTTCAAATATTTTGCACGGTGACCGTACCGGCTTCTGTGCCCTACATATTCACCGGAGTCCGGCTGGGCCTCAGCGGAGCGATTGTTTCCATAGTGGCGGCGGAGATGCTGGCAGCGCAGAGCGGAATTGGATACCTCATCTATACGTCCCGGCTGTATTTCCGAACCGATTGGATATTCATAGGCATATTGACGCTCGGCTTGTCGGGATACTTCTCGGACAGGCTTCTGCGCTTTTTCGGCAGGACGCTGCTTCGCCGGTACGGCGTCAAATGAATCATATTATAGATGATAAGGAGATGAACTGATGGGACATCCAACAATTTATCCAACGGGGGTAACTATCTACGACAGGGAGGCTGCCTGGAACGGATACACCGTATTTCCGTCGTCAAAAGGAATCGTACTGATAGACATGAACGGCCGGGAAGTTCGCGTATGGCGCGGCTTGAAAGGAAATCCCGCGAAAATGCTCCCGGGCGGATACGTTATGGGGAGCACGGGAGAGCGGGCCCCGTGGCGGCATCCGTTTGACAACCTCGATCTTGTGCAGGTCGATTGGAACGGGAATATCGTCTGGAAATTCGACAAGTTCGAATATGTCACGGACAACGGCGCCGCGCCCCGCTGGATCGCGCGTCAAAATCACGACTATCAGCGCGAAGGCTCCGCGACCGGTTATTACTCGCCTGGCGAAGCGCCGAGGGTCGACGGCGGCAATACGCTTATCATCGTGAACAGGGACGTCGTGAATCCCCGTATTTCGAGCAAGACGCTCCTTGACAGCACGATAATAGAGGTCAATTGGAAGGGCGAAATCATTTGGCAGTGGAACGCTAACGAACACTTCGACGAACTCGGCTTCGGCGAAGCGGCGAAAAACGTGCTGTATCGCCTGCCGGCTTTCGCCATAGGGCACGGCGGCAATGGCTTCTGGCTCGCGATGAACAGTATAGCGCGGCTTGGCCCGAACAAATGGTACGACGCCGGGGACGAGAGGTTTCATCCCGACAATATCGTCTGGGATGGCAGAAACGCGAATATCATGGCAGTCATCAGCAGGAAGACTGGGAAGATAACTTGGCGTGTCGGGCCGGATTTTGACAAGACCGGAGGCGGCCTCGGACAGATAATCGGACAGCATCACCTGCACCAGATTCAAAGAGGCCTGCCCGGGGAGGGCAATTTTCTCGTCTTCGACAACGGAGGCTGGGCGGGATACGGCGAACCGAACGGCGTTTCCAAGTATGGCACCGCAAACCAGAGGAGAGATTATTCGAGGGTGCTCGAATTCGACCCGACAACCCTCGAAATCGTCTGGCGCTACACGCCGGCGGAGGCAGGCCATATCAATCCGCTCGATTCGTATAAATTTTATTCGTCGTTTGAAAGTTCCGCGCAGCGCCTCCCGAATGGCAACACTCTCATAACCGAGGCGAGGGATGGCAGGATATTCGAGGTGACGCGAGAACACAGGACAGTGTGGGAGTACGTCTCGCCCTACTTCAGGGCAGTCGATTATCCGAGGGACGGAGTACTTATAGACAACACCACATATCGCGCCTACCGCGTCCCTTACGAGTGGGTCCCTCAGCTCAATCCTCCGGAAGAGACGAGCGTCGAAGCGCCCAACGTCCGCACGCTGCGCGTTCCTGGAGCGCCGCTCGGCTCCGGCGGAAGGGTGACAAAGGTCGAGGGAGTTCCGCCCTCCGGCGAAAAAACGGTCGCCGACCCGTTCAGGGACGTATTGTCGTCCGCCGCGGCAGAACTTTCGAATTTCTGCGTAATTGACTCAGGAGAGTGAGGGAGAAGGGCAATGGGACATCCGAGAATTTATCCGGCAGGAACGACATATTATGAGGCCGGCGGCGCATGGAACGGATACACCGTGTTCCCCTCGGCGAAGGGCGCTTTGCTGATAGATATGCGGGGCAATGAAGTGCAGTTATGGGAGGGCTTGTTCGGATTTCCCAACAAGATTCTGCCGGGTGGATTTGTCTTTGGCTCGCCGGGGGCGAGAAACCCCAGGTACGGTTTTCAGGATCACAAAGCGCTTCTTCAAGTTGATTGGGATGGGCATGTGGTATGGAAGTTCGACAAAAACGAATTGACAGAGGATCCGGGCGAGCCCGCGGGATACATCGCCCGTCAGCATCATGACTATCAACGCGAGGGGTCGTCTGTCGGATACTATTCGCCCGGAGCCGAGCCAAAGGTCGACGGGGGCAGCACGCTCATTCTCGTCCACAAAGACGCGAAAAACGGCAGAATATCCGATAAGACCCTGCTCGACGACAGGTTCATAGAGGTGAGTTGGGACGGAAATATCGTATGGGAATGGAACGCGACAGACCATTTCGACGAGCTTGGCTTCGACGAAACCGCCGTAAATGCTCTGTTCAGGAATCCGTCCGTTGTGACTAACGGACTGGGCGACTGGCTTCACGTAAATTCCCTCTCGACTCTGGGGCCGAACAAATGGTATGACGCCGGCGACGAGAGATTTCATCCCGACAATATCATATGGGATGCGCGAAACGCGAATATTTTGGCCATCACGAGCAAGAAAACGGGAAAAATCGTCTGGAGAATCGGCCCGGATTTCAGGGAAAACCCAAAAGTGGAAGGTTTGGGGTGGATCATCGGTCAGCATCATCTCCATATGATCCCCGCTGGATTACCCGGAGAGGGCAACTTGCTCGTCTTCGACAACGGGGGATGGGGCGGTTACGGCTCACCGGGCGGAACGTCGAAGAACGGCCAAAATACGGCGCACAGGGATCATTCGCGCGTCATAGAGTTCAACCCAATAACGCTGGAAGTCGAGTGGGAGTATACGGCGATAAATGCCGGGTTTGCCGACCCGTTCCGCTTCTACAGTCCCTACGTCAGCGCCGCCCAGAGATTGCCCAACGGCAGCACACTGATCACGGAAGGCTCCGACGGACGAATCTTCGAGGTGACGCAAGACCACAGGACGGTGTGGGAATATATAAACCCGCATTATTCGAGTTCCATGGGAGGAACGCACAACATGGTATACCGCGCGTACCGCGTCCCTTATGAGTGGATCCCGCAGCTCGATATCCCTCGGGAAGAATCCATAGCGGCGGTCGACGTGAGGACTTACCGCGTGCCCGGCTCGATCGCGGGGGAGAATCCGGAGAACGAGGTACTTGTCGAGGGAGTGACGGACGCCAGGCTCAAAGCATTCGAATACCCGGCGATAAATATTCTGCCCTACGAGCGCCGCCGGGGCGGACGGAATTTCGAGTGAAATAAAAATAATCCCGAAAAGGAGTGAATATAATGTCATTTTTAAAAAAAATTTCTCTTATGCTTGCAATAGTTTTAGTGTCATTCGCATCCGCGGCGGATGCCTCGGAGACGCTGTCCGTCGTTCGTGTGGGAGTGATGGCGGGAGGAAGCGACGCGTTCATTTCGGCGGTCGGCATCGAGCTGGGAATTTACGAAAAATACGGACTGGACGTCAAGTCATACGAATTTTCGGCGGGAATCAACACGATAGACGCCCTCACTTTAGGCCAACTCGATTTCGGAATGGCGGCGGACTTCGCGATCTTGAACCGCATCGGAGGAACGGAGAACAGCGACTTGCGGATATACACCAAACTGGCGCTTTCCCTTACGGGGACTCCGAATTCCTGGCAGTTTTACGTAAAGGACGATTCCGTAAAGTCCGTCGCCGACCTCTCCGGCAAATCGATCGCGCTTCAAAAGGGAACCGTGGCGGAATATTGGACTGCGCGGCTGCTGGAGGTTGGGGGAGTGGAAAGCGACTCCGTAAAACTGCTCCCGGTGGGAAGCTCGCAGGAAGCGGTCGCTATCGTCAAGAGCGGGAGGGCGACAGGGACGTGGCTGTCCGGACAGGGCGGCGTGGCGATCCGCCAGGCCGAGGGAGCCAGAAGCATAGCTGACCTTGGGACTATAAACGCGCAAACGGTGACCGTACTGCTTTCGACAAAGAAATTCCTTGCCGAGAACCACGAGAGCGTCGTCGGCTTCATAAAAGCCCTGGACGAGATAGTGAAGTTCATTTTGGCCGAACCGGAGAAAACCGCCGAAATAGTTCAAAAGAGGCTGAACATACCGAAAGAGCAGGTGCTGATAGATCTGCAGCGCAGCGAGTTGGAGGTGAACTTCACACAGGAGGTCATCGACACGCTGGACTCCATCAATAAGTGGGCGTATTCCGCCGGCTTCATCAAGACCGTTTTCGATCCCAGGGATTACGTCGACGTCTCCGCGTTGAAAGAAGCATTTCCGGACAGAGTGCGGTATAAATAGCGTGTATCCGCTTAATTTCTAAAGCGGGCTGCGCCCGCAGCCCAAATTTTTGTTTTTTATTAAGGTACTGTACGAGGGGGCTTCCCGGCGGAAGCCCCCTCGTCCTGACGTCGTTCAGATGCAGGTGAACGCGCCGTCAATCACGAAGTCCTAGCCTGTGGTGTAGAGGCTTGCGTCGCTTGCGAGGTAGACGCTTATCGCCTGGAGTTCGTCGGGGCTGCCCAGGCGGCGCATGGGGATCATCTGCTTCCATTCCTCGATCAGGGCTTTA
>JAITRO010000190.1 GCA_031288335.1 Synergistaceae bacterium
GAGGTGGTCATAATTCATCCGGTGGGAAAATCACGATTACTGGTGGAGCTGTTACCGCGCTGCCTGGTAAATATACTAGATCTAATTCGCCAGAGTCGAGTAGAATAGGCGTTGGAATAGGTGGAGGTAGATCCGGCAGTGCCGGCGAGATAACGATCACGGGCGGGTCGGTTGTCGCTGTCGGCGGCAAGTATGAGGATCGAAATGGAGTAGGCGCCGTTACTGGAAGCGGCGAGTTTCCCGGCATCGGCGGCGGTGCGAGCGGCGGCACCTTGACCATAGGCGGCAACGATGGTGCTTCGTTCGTGTACGCGAATTCCACAAAAAGTCTCACAACCACTAACCATATTAGCGGGATATTCATCTCGGGTACGTCAGCAGAGTTCAAGGGAAACTCGGTCATCCTCACTACAGACGCTACAGTGCCGGAACAAGCCTATCTCGCGGTCGCGAATGGTCAGACACTCACGGTCTCGGAAGGCGTGACCCTGACGATATCGAAGAACGCGGTTTTGAACAATATCGGGACGGTTACGAACAACGGCCGCATACTTAACTTAGGGACGATAACAAACTCAAACAATATCCAAGGCAGCGGAGAGCTGAGAAACATAACACTGCCAGGCGCTCCGACAATCAACAACGAATCTATCACAACTGGAGACGACTGGGTGAGCGTGGCCTTCACTCTTAGCGACGACAATAAGGGAAACGGGGAAAATATCTCATATACCGTCCGTTGCTACGACGTGGAGCAAAAACTTATTGATAGTGCGATGACGACCGGGAGCGAGAGTCCCATCAAAGTGGAGAAGGGATTGGCACAGGGAACGACGTACTACTTCACCGTGTCCGCCTCCAATGAGGCCGGAGAAGGCAATGAGTCGGCTCCCTCAGGGCTTTTTGTCCCGGGTGTAGGGGATACGACTTATGCGGTCGAGCTTGCGCCGGAATACCTGACTTTCAGGGAACCTGTGGGCTACGAGGAGATAGAGGCACTCGATTTGGCGGTCAAGAACGTCGGCACCGGTGTGCTGTCCGGCATCATTGCCACGCTTGAGAAGGACACTGACAGCCCATTCGAGATAACTGTTTCTCCTGGATCCGCAATTCCTCCGATGACTCCAGGGAGCGCAAACAACGTAACAGTGTTAAAAGTGCGCCCGAAGACGGGGCTTGCGGTGGGGACATACAGCGATGTGCTGACCGTCTCAGCGACCTGGGCCGATCCCGTCACAGCCGAGCTGGCCTTCACGGTAGCCGCAGCAGGCGACGTGGAACTGGTGCCGGATAACTATATGATGGTAGTGTGGACGAACACTGACTATAAGCGCCTCGAAGTCGGAAGCGAAGACAAGCTGTGGGCGAGGGCCGCGACGAACGGCAAGGAGCTGTACGGCTACAAAGTGAATTTCGAGAAAGTGTCCGGCGATAGCATCAGCGTGGACTTATCGCAAAATAGCGGCAAAGAGGCCGTGATAACGGCGGTATCTCCAGGAACAAGCGTCGTCAAGGTCACTTACTCCGGCGCGCCGGACATCAACTCGACCTACGTCGTGTACGACGTGGAGAACGCGGGTTCTGAAGCCGACGTCGAAATATCGACATCGCTGGAGAAAATCGTCACAATAGACGATCCGTATCAAGATCAGACGAGCGGACAGATCAACGGCAATAAGGCCGATATCTCGACGTACGACACGATATATTTCACCAACGGCGATACGACCCCGTTCATCTTCGAGATCAAGACCGACAAGAACGCCGCGGTCACCGTGAGCGTGAACGGCTCAACGGGCGAGACTAAACCACTCACCGCCGCGGTTTCGGGAGACTTCACGGTCACTCTGGCCAACAGGAGCAATATCATCGAGGTGAAAGCCGTCATCGACGGCAAATCGAAGAGCTTCTACAAGGTAGTGGACGCCCGGAAGATCGAGATAAATGTGGAAAATATCACGCGCCCGGGCGCGAATTATATCGTCAAGGGCGACACGGCCAAAATCAGCTTCAAGGGCATCGAGCTGCCGCTCTTCAAGATAGACGGAATATACAACCCGTCCGCGCCCATGGGATCGGGAGCGTATGAAGGAAAGTACTCGTGCGTGTCCTACTCCAACGAGCGCTTGGGGACGGTTGAGGGATACGGCGGACAGTACAACCTCGCCACAAACAACGCGATAACTTTGACTCTGGAGGATGCTGGAGAGTTTGCCTTCACGGATGGAAAGATCACCGAGCACTGGTGGGGGCGTGTCATAGGCTTCGACAAGTTCCTGCGGGACGCCGGGGGACAGATGGCCGGCGGCAGCGGCAACGCGACGCTGCACACACAGGATTTCTCGTCGCTGCCCGACTTTACGCTGACGGTGCTGGAAGAGAAGCCCGTAGAGCCGGAAGAGCCTGGAGAACCGGAAGAGCCGGAGAATCCCGGAGAGCCGGAATCTGGAAAACCGGAAGAGCCTGGAGAGCCTGAAGAACCGGAGAAGCCCGAAGAGCCGCAGCAACCTGGCGACAATGGCGGCGGCGATCCGGTGACGGCTAACAAGCCCGAGATCGTCGAAATCCCGCTAACAGTGATAAAAGAAGCCATGCCCGAAGATATCAAGGTTTCGAAAAACACTGAGGGTGTGACGGCTAAAAAAATAACCGAACTCACCACATTGAGCGGAGAGAACAATCCTCTCGCCCAGCTCAATCCGGACACGGACAAGGAGAACAGTACGCCTCTGACCACTAAGAGCAGCGACTCTGACGTTCTCATGGCAAATCCGAACGCGATAATCGAGGCGATAGACGCCGGACGCGTGGAAACGCCGATAGACGTTGAACCCGAGATGATACCGTTGCCGGTAGTCTACGCTGAAGCCGACGAAGGTGCGGATGCGGCGGCGCTGACGTTCTCCCTGCGGCTTGATCAGTTCGCGAGGGATTACGTGACCGGGGACATAACACTGCTGAAGATTAAGAACGACGGTTCGATCGCGGCGGTATCGAGAGTCGCGGCGGCATCCGAACTCGGTCACGCGCGTTATCTGCTGACAGACGACGCAGGGGTTCCCGTGCCTACAGGCGAAGTGATCAAGGAAGGCGTGAAGTATCTCGTCACGGTCGGCATAAAGGACAACAGCGACTACGACTGGGATAACAGGAAAGGAACGATAGTCGACCCGATGGCGGTGGCAGCGGCGAAAGACGACGACAGCTCCGGCGGTTGCAGCACAGGGTCGTTCGGCGCGGCGGCTCTCATAGCGCTCGGCATAGCCGTACTCAGGAGGCGCGGGGCGCACAGAGACGCGTGACGGCACAGATCGATGAATATCGATAAATCATAAACAACTCAGGTTCCCGCATCCCCTGTTTCATCCTCCGGGGCGCGGGAACCTGAATATAATTATGCGGCGTTTCCGGCAAACCGTTTTCCCCAAAAAAAGATGATGCGCAAGGGCTCGTCCCCCAAATTGGTGTTATTATTCAGCTATGAACAAAATGCTCGTCGGTCTCTCGGAGGATGTTTCGCCATGAAAAAATCCAGTTTGCGGCACTTTTTTTTGATATTTTGCTCGCTGGCGGGCATAGTCGGAATATTTTCGATAAGGATGATAGACCCTCTCAAGACGGTCTCGCGCGACGGCATATCCATGGACACCGTGGTGCGCATGACCGCGAGTGCCGCGAAAACCGAGTCCGAACTCGACGAAATACTGGAGGGCGCTTTCGGTCTGCTCGAAGAGATGGAGAAAAAATTTTCCACGCACGACCCCAATTCGGAGATATCCGCAGTCAACGCAGCGTCGGGCGCTGAGTGGGTAAAGATATCATACGACACTTACGCGGTGCTGGCATCGTCCATAAACGCGGCACGCCTCGCCGACGGGGCGTTCGACCCGACCGTCGGAGCCGTGACGCTGCTTTGGCAAAAAAAACTTGCCGAGGGCAAAATCCCTGAGGACGGCGAAATTTCGGAGGCCGTCCGGAAAACCGACTTCGGAAAACTCTCGTTGTCCGCCCCGGATGGGGCTTTCTTGGATATTTCGGGCGGGGCGATAGATCTGGGCGGCGTCGCCAAAGGCTACGCGTCGGCGGCGGTGCGCGACTATCTGAGGAAAAATGACGTCACGTCCGCGCTCATAGACCTCGGCGGCAACGTGGCAGTGATGGGCGGAAGGGCCGAACGCGGCGAGGCCAAGCGAGCTCCCTGGCGTGTGGGAATCCAGCACCCCGCGAAACCGAGAGGCGCGCCGATATGCGTGCTGGAAATCAGCGAGGGCGCGGTGATTACTGCCGGGGTTTACGAGCGCTTCCGCGAGGTTCAAGGCCGGCGTTACACACATATATTCGACCCGCGGGCCGGCCGTCCCGTGGACGGCGAACTCGAATCCGTGACCGTGGTGTCGAACGACCCGACGCAGGCAGATGCCCTGTCCACAGCATTCATGGTGATGGGCCGAGATGCGTCGCTGCGGCTCTTGTCCGTAATTCCCGGAACCGACGCCGTATTCGTCTCACGCGGCGCGGACGGTTACAGCGTCACTGCCACGGCGGGGCTCGAAGGCACTCTAAAGCCGTCGGCGGACGAAGTTCTCGTGGAATTTGCCGACGTGCGATGACGCGCTGTGAAACGGTACGACCCGGCACTGTACGCGATCCTGGCCTTAATTTTCGCTCTCTCCTGCGCTTACGTCCCGCTTGCCGGGCGGGGCGGCGGAGAGATGACGATCGAGGTCGTCCGCGACGGGAAAACGGAATTTCGCGCACCGCTGGGCGACGTCCCTGAAATGTTGGAATTCAGGGGGCCCGAGGGATATAATGCCATATCATCGGTGGAAGGCGTGCGAATGGTATCGGCCGACTGTCCCGGCGGCGACTGCATCAGGGCCGGGACAATAAAAAACGCCGGCGAGAGCATCATATGCCTGCCCCACAGGCTGACGGTCAAGCTGACGAAGGAAAGCGCCTCCGAGATGGACGCGGTGTCGTACTGACGATGAACCGCACGCGGCGTCTCGTAACGGCGGCTCTGCTCACGTCTTCGGCGCTCGTCGCCGGGTTGGCCGAATCGCGTTTCCCGCTGCCCTTCCCGGGAATGAGGCTGGGCATAGCCAACGTGTTTTCCCTCGCCGCGTTGGTCTCTCTCGGCCCTGCTGAAGCCGCGGTCGTGTCCCTGGGGCGGCTCGTCATGGCGTTTTCGCTCGGCGGCAACGCCATTGCGTTCGCTTGCAGCGCCGGTGGCCTGGCGCTGTCGCTGCCGGTGATGACGGCGCTGTATAAAATTTTCCCAAAATCCCTGAGCGTGCCCGCGATAAGCGTCGCCGGCGCTTACGCGTTCAACATCGGTCAACTGGCGGCGATAGCCGCGATCATGCGCACGCATACCGTCTTCGCCTACCTCCCCCCTCTGCTCCTCGCCGCCGCCGCCACCGGTTACGCCGTAGGACGCACCGCGGAATGGATTGCTGACAGGGTAAAACTTTAACCGCTTTATTGCGGGGTGTGCTATACTTGGTTTACGGCAATATTGCAAAAAAGCCTGTTGCAAGAACTGTGCCTATGAGCGAGGTTATTAAAGAATACGAGGCCAAATATGGCCCACTCGATTGAATATAAGCAGACGGCAAGGTCAGAATTATCATCGCTCTCTCAAGAAATACAACGGCGTATTATTCACGCGATATTACAGCAATTAGACTTGTGGCATAATTCCTCATCCTACCCGCCCAAATACGCTTTTCGTACATCGTCGTTATCCAGCAGCTCATGCGCCGGGGCTTCCATCGTTATCCTGCCGGTCTCCAGGACGTAGCATCTGTGCGCTATCGAGAGCGCCATGCGGGCGTTTTGCTCTACGAGAAGAATGGTTACTCCGGCCTCGTTGAGTTCCTTCACTATGTCGAATATTTGGTTCACCAGCACAGGGGCCAGGCCCATCGAAGGCTCGTCCATCATCACGAGTTTCGGCGCGCTCATCAGCGACCGTCCCAGCGCCAGCATCTGCTGTTCGCCGCCGGAGAGCGTGCCGGCTATCTGGCGCTTTCTCTCCTCGACGCGCGGAAACCTTCTGTATATATCTTTCATGGTATCCCTGTTCTCGGACGCGCTTCTGAGGTATCCGCCCATTTCGAGGTTTTCCTCGACGGTGAGCAGCTGGAAAATTCGCCTTCCCTCCGGGACGTGGGCTAAACCTCTCCTTGTCAGGTTGTAAGCCTCAACGCCGATTATATCCTC
>JAITRO010000128.1 GCA_031288335.1 Synergistaceae bacterium
GTCGACGAAGCCACACTGCGCGAGGCCCAGAAAAACCCGCAGGAACACAGGGGACTTCTGGTGCGCGTGGCCGGTTACAGCGACTACTTCGTCGACCTCGACAACTACCACCAGGAGGAAATAATCGCCCGCACCGCTCAGGAAACTTTTTGATTTTTTGAGCGGAAGGGTATTCGCGAATTGGTATTATGAATTATTTCACCGCGCGCGGCGTTTTTCCGCCGCGCGCGGTGATGACGTTATTTCCAGTGGGGCTTCGCCGAAAAACAGGAGTTCCGTTCCCAGTCCTTTTTTTTAAGCCGAGATGCGCTCGACCCGCTCAATCTCTTTTTCCGTGATGTACATGATGGATTTGGCGGGACATTTGGAGATGCAGGTTCCGCAGTTAGTGCAGTTTGCGCCTATCACGGCGATATTGTTTTCGACCGATATGGCTTTTGCCGGACAGTTGCGCGCGCAGAGACCGCATGCTATACAACCGGCGGAACAGACTTTTTTGACGTCGGGGCCGCGCCATTTCGAATTGCACGCAACCTGGACGCAGGACATCCTCGGCGCGAGAGCGAGGACGGATTTCGGGCATGTCGCCACACAAGTGCCGCACCCCACGCATTTGTCGGGATCGACGACGGCGAGCCCGTTCACAATGCTCAGCGCGCCGAAAACGCAGACGTTTACACAGGTTCCGAATCCCATGCAACCGAAGGGACAGGCGTTGGGGGAGGTTCCCGGAAGTACCGCGGCCGACTTGCAGTCGTGCACGCCCTCGTAGGACGCTTTGCGGGGGGAAATTTGAGCCGAGCCGGTGCATTTCAGATAAGCCCGCATCGGTATTGAGTCCTCCGCTACAGCGCCCATTATCTCCGCGATCCGCCTTGCGACCTCGGGGCCTCCGGCGGCGCAGAGGTTGATTTTCGCTCCGCTCGTCACCACACCATCGGCGTAGCCGTCACACCCTGGGTATCCGCAGCCGCCGCAGTTGGCCCCAGGCAGTATCTCGCGTATTTTGGAGACGCGTTCGTCGGTCTCCACGAAAAATTTAATCGAGGCGAATGCGAGCAGCGCCCCGAACGCAAGTCCCAATACGCCCATCACGATCGCCGGATAAGCGGTTCCCGCGAAAGTTATCATTTCCAATACCCCCTCACTTTATGATGCCTGCGAAGCCCATGAAGGCTATGGACATGAGCCCGGCAGTCACGAGAGCTATCGGCAGTCCCCTGAGGCATTTCGGTATATCCGCGTTGTCGTCGATCCGCTCCCTGATCCCGGCCATCAGGATGATTGCCAGAAGAAAGCCTATCGACGACCCGGCGGCGTTCACGATGGAGGCCACGATGCCGTATCCCTCGTTCATGTTGATGACCGCGACGCCCAGCACGGCGCAGTTGGTAGTGATGAGCGGCAGAAATATCCCGAGCGATTTGTAGAGCGCGGGGTTTATTTTCTTCAAAGCCAATTCCACAAATTGCACCAGCGCCGCTATTATCAGTATGAACGAGAGGGTGTACAGATATTCCATGTGAAGCGGCACCAGCACTAAATTATAGGCGAGCCACGTCATTATCGACGCGAGCACCAGCACGAATATTACCGCGACGCCCATCCCCTTCGCGGTCTCACTTTTTGTGGAAACGCCCAAAAATGGGCAGTTACCGAGAAAGCGCGACAGGATGATGTTGTTCACGAATATCGAGCCGAGGAAAATCCAGAGCAGCTCCATCAATTACCGCCGCCTTTCACGGCAGCGCCGCATTGGTCAGACATGGTGCAACACGCGCACCCTGCGGCATGAACGGGCTCCGGCTGTCCGCGCTTCGCGGATTGCCAGTCCTGATATCTCCGGAAGACTCCCATGAAAATCCCGAGAGCGATGAATCCTCCGGGAGGCAGTATCACCAGGAGGCCTGGCTGGAAACCGGCGGGGGTCAGGTTGATGTCGAACATCGTTCCGTTGCCCAACAGCTCGCGCACCATGCCTATCGCGGTCAGTGCTATCGTGAAGCCCAGCCCCATCCCAATTCCGTCGAAGAATGAGTCGAACGCGCCGTTCTTGAAGGCGAACGCCTCCGCGCGGGCAAGTATGATGCAGTTCACGACGATGAGCGGTATGAATATCCCGAGCGATTTGTCGAGTTCCGGGAAAAATCCCGATATGAGAAGCTGGACCACGGTCACGAAACCGGCTATCAGTACGATGAATATCGGTATCCGTATCTCGTCGGGCACGAATTTCCGGATGGCCGCGACGGCAACGTTGGAGCCGACGAGGACGGCGGTGGCCGCGACTCCCATACCTATGCCATTGATTGCGCTTGTCGATACCGCCAGCGTCGGGCAGAGCCCTATGCACTGCACTAACGTTGGATTTTCGGTGATGACGCCGTTTTTGATAATTTTAAGAGGGTTCATCTTCATTCTCCTTCAGCAAGATGACTGCGCCAATACTCCAAAGCGACGTTTGCGCCGCCCGCCACGGCACTCGACGTGATGGTCGCGCCTGATATGGCCTGTATTTCGCCCGGAGCCTCCGGTTTGGTTTTGACGACGGTTATTCTGTCGCTGTTCTTGAATTGTTCGTAAAAATCAGGAAGAACGGATTTTGCCCCCAGGCCCGGCGTCTCCGACTGGTTTAAAATCCTGATGGCCTCGAGCTGCCCGTCGTTCTTTATTCCGGCCACTAGCTCGATCGTGCCGCCGTAACCGCGCGGCGTGACCGTGATGCAGTAGCCGAGGACTTTCCCGCCCGACAGGGCTTCCTGGATGTCCTTTATGATGTCGTCGGCATCTTCCGTCTTTTGCACTATCCTGAATTCCTCAGCGTCAGGCAGCGCGCCCTTCAGCGCCTCAGCCTTGAGCCGTTCCTGCGTGAGGCGTATCGGCTCAAGTGTGATGTCGTGCACAACCCCCAGGATTAATCCTGTGATGACGGTGATCGTGAAAAGCGTTACGCCCAGCAAGATTATTTTTTTCGCGTTTTTTGTGTTACTTTGAGGCATGACGTTTCGCCTCCCCCAAGACGCGCGGCGGCGTCAGTCTATCGATGATCGGAACGGCGAGGTTCATTATCAGTATCGAGTACGAAACTCCCTCGGGATAACCGCCGAACGCCCTTATGAGCGAGGCGATCAGCCCGCAGCCAAACGCGAAGACAATCTGTCCCGGGGGCGTCATCGGACTGGTCACGTAATCGGTCGCCATGTAAAACGCGCCCAGGATGAGGCCGCCCGACAGCATTTCAGTGACCGGCCCGCCTGAACGTCCGAACAATGCCGACAGCAACGCGACCGTGATTATATAAACGACCGGTATCCTCCAGGAAATGATGCCCTTCCATATGAGGTACGCCCCTCCCAGCAAGAGCGCTACAGAGGACGTCTCCCCTATACAGCCGCCGACATGGCCGATGAGCATATCCACGAGAGATGGCAGCGTGCCCTCAGAGAGCTTTATGACGGCAAGGGGCGTCGGCCCGCTCACTCCGTCGAGCGTCCACGTCGTCATGGCCACGGGCCAGCAGGAGAGCATCATCGCCCTGCCGGCGAGAGCCGGATTAATGATGTTCTGCCCGAGTCCGCCGAAGAAATGTTTCACGATTATCATGGCAAACGCGCCGCCGATTGCTCCCATCCAGAGAGGGATCGTTGGGGGCAGGTTGTAAGCAAGAAGCAAACCCGTCAGAGCGGCGGAGAGGTCGGAGACCGTGGTTTTTTTGCCGGACAGTTTTTGCCACACGGCCTCGGATATCACACAGGAAGCCACGCAGACAGCGACGACCGCAACAGCCCTCGGGCCGAAGAAATATACCGACGCCACGCCCGCCGGAACGAGCGCGCCTATCACGTTAGCCATTATTTTCCGCGTGTTCGTTTCAGCGCGGATATGGGGAGAACTGGCTATCACAAGTGGATTGTTCATTTTTTCGCGCCTTCCTTTTGTTTCCTGCGTTCGGCCATAACTCCGGACTTGCCGTCTCTGCAGGTTTGGGTGAGGAACCGCCGCGACGGGCAGGCATATGTGCAGCTTCCGCATTCGATGCAGTTCATGCCGCCGTTTTGTTCGAAGACCGAATACTGCCGCAGCCTTACCGCTTTATCGAGCGCCGAGGGCCATAGGCCCATCGGGCACGCCGAAACGCACCTGCCGCAGCGGATGCAGTTGGATTCCTCGAACGTGGGAGCGGATTTTGGCGAGAGGGCCAAGATGCCCGATGTTCCTTTTACGATGGGAACGTCTATGGACCTCATGGATATGCCCATCATGGGCCCTCCCGAGAGTATTTTAGCAGGTTCGCAGGAAAAACCGCCGGCGGCGTCGACGAGTTCCCTCACCGAAGTGCCAAGCGGCGCGATGATGTTTTTGGGAGAGGCCACGGCGTCGCCCGTGACGGATATTATCCTGTCGAGCACGGGTATTCCGTCCGTCACAGCGTACCAGATGTGAGCCAGCGTGCTCACATTGAGCACGAGACACCCCACCTCCGCCGGCAGCGCCCCAGGAGGTATTTCCTGTCCGGTTACCGTGTATATGAGCATTTTTTCGGCGCCCTGCGGATATTTCACATCGTGCGGCGCCACTCTGATTTTGGCCGTATGTTCGGAGAGTTCGCCAGTCAGGCGCTTGATGGCTTCCGGTTTGTTGTTCTCGACGGCGATGACTCCCTCCGCCTCGGGAAATATGTGCAGGCAGATTTTGAGCCCGCCGATAATCGGCTCGGGGTGTTCGATCATCAGCCTGTTGTCGCAGTTGAGAAACGGTTCGCACTCCGCCCCGTTGACTATTATCCATTTTATCTTCTTGCCGGGAGGAGGCGAGAGTTTCACGTGAGTGGGGAAGGTGGCACCTCCCATGCCGACGAGCCCGGCCTCGCGAATTATCTTTATACATTCGGAGGGCTCGAGTTCCCTGAAATCCTTGTGGGGCAGCAGGGACGCGGCGTGTTCGAACTGGCCGTCGCTCTCAACAACGACGCAGGTTTCGATCGCGCCCGATATGGTCATGCGGTTCCCGATCTCCTTCACTACGCCCGACACAGATGACATGATCGGGGCGGAGACGAACGCATCGGTATCGGCTATTTTCTGTCCCACCAAAACCTTGTCGCCCTTTTTCACGATCGGAGCGCAAGGCGCGCCGAGATGCTGCGACATGGGATAGACGAGCTCTCCCTTTGGAACGAGCATCTCTATTTCCTTGTTTTCGGTCAGAAACTTGCTTTCGGGCGGGTGTATCCCTCCCCTGAACGTGGGCAGATTCATCTTAAGCCTCCTAATGTCTCATTATGGAGTACAATCTTAACACAGATTTACCGTATTTTATGAATGACAAGATAAAAAACATTTAATGGGAACCGCTAAAAAAACCAACTTTAAGATTGCTTCAATCCTCATATCGAGGACTTTAAAAACTTGTCCGCGCTAATTTTATGCGGAATTAGGCTATTAACCGGCATTGATAACCTCCCCTAAAAGGCGAGACGAAGCCGGTTTTTCCGGTTTCGTCTCAATCATGCCTGTTTTAGCTTATTTCAGCGTCGAGTTTACGAACGATTCGATGTCGCTTGCCTCCTGGCATCCAACCAAGATGTTCCAACCGGGCAGGCCCTCCTCTATATCTCCCTTTATCTGGGCGACATAGCCGGGGATTATCAGCGTCTTGTTCTTCTGCGTGTCGTCAAGGCCCTGTTCCTTGACGAACTTTGCGATCATATCGCCGCCGAATTTACCGGCCGCCCACGCGGTGAGGACGCTCAGCCCCTCACACTCCGGGATGACGAGCCAGGCGTTCTGTCCCGCGCCTTCGATCTCGCCGGATACGAGGAAGTATGTGAGCGAGAAGTTCGTCGTGAGCCACACGTTCGAATTCTCGTCCGGTTCGCCGATCTTGTAGACGCTGGGTTCCATCTGAATGGGCTTCTGCGGGTCGGTGTAGATGTTCTGCCGCAGGGTCATCAGAGTGGATATGATGGCTATGTCCAGCTTCGGGAACACCACTATGCCGCCATACTTGCAAACCTCATTCGTGCCCTCGCGAAGTATGTCGTACATGTCGCGGCTGTCGATGAAGTGCAGGAACGTATAACCCATCTGCTTGACGTTGCCGAACGCCGCCCGGCGCGTCACCGTGTTAAACTGGAATTTCTGCGACAGTGTGCTTGCCGGGAGAGTGAGCAGGATATCGTTGAAGCCGCCCTCCTTGAGTTTGGCGGTGACCGAAGCTATCTCGTCGATGGTCGTTCCCGTAACCGCCAGAATGAGCCCGTTGTCCTTCGCGGCCTCGACGAGGAGATCAGCGCTGTCGGCCGTCACCCCGGCGATAATCCCGCCGACATCCTTGATGAGGGGAGCGGCGTCCTTGGCGGCGTCAGCGCTCTTCGCGCGAATTATCGTCGGACAGCCCGCGACGGCGGCCATTTTTACTATTTCAATGAACTTTCCCGGGTCGTCCTGAGTCTGAGTCACAGCCACAGCGCCAATCTTGAGAGATTCGCCCACGCGCTCAAGCACGTAATCCTTAATCTGCTTCAAAGTATCCTCGACGCCCTCGTCGGTGTCGTTGATATTCACTGAGAAGATCGTCTGATTGGTGAAGGTCTTCTCGTGGCGGTACAGGTAGAGTTCGCCCCCGATTTTCGCCTCGCCCAGCGACAGCAGTTTTACCGGAGGTTCGCTTGCCGCGCCAAGTATCGCCTTCGCTTCCTCTGACGCGTACGGGCACTCCGACAGTTCGGCCTTTTTGCCCGCCAGCTTCATGGCGAACGCGAGGCAGGTGTTCGACCCGCACTCCTTACAGTTCGTCTTGGGAAGGAGTTTTTGAATTTGCAGTCCAGTCAAAGCCATAATCCATCACCCCTTATTTCACGTCGAGCAGGCTGTCGATCGTGCGTTTCATCTGAACGGCCGCTTCCGGATGGTACATGATCATGAGGTCCGCGCCGGCGTACAGATAGGATTGGGCGGCCGCGAACTCGAATGCCGCGACGCGGTCCTCCAGTTTGCCCCACGCCGGAAAGTCGCTCTCGGGCGCCTTGGTTTCCTTGATCTTGCTCGTCTCAACGCCGGGAGACACGATCAGCGGGGCGCAGAGCATCTGGTCGCCCTCGATCCCGCTGACGCGGATGCGTTCCATGACGGAGTACGTGTACTCCACTCCGTAGCCGAGGGCGCTGGTCGTCGGGTCTATCATTATGTTCTGTTTCGGGAAGTCCATGTTCGTTAACAATATGACCATCTGCTTGGCTATGTTGACATCGATGGGCGACTGGGCCACCAGCGAGTGGCCGTAGGCCATCGCGACGCCCGCCATGGTCTTGTAGTTGTCCTGTTCGACCCAGTTCAGGAGCAGATTTTCTCCCGCGTAGGTCTGAGCTATAGCCTTCATGACCTCGTTGTTCTTGTCGTAGTGCGAGTGGCCGGTGATTATGAGCGGGACATCCACCGATTGCAACACGGAACCCACGAGCTTTACTGCGTCGTCGGTCGACATGTTGCCCTTTTCCGGGTGAGTGGCGAGGAGCGACACGCTTATGAGATCGGCGCCGTATTTATCGACGCACACCTTGGCCATCTCGGCCGGATTTCTGAGCAGATCCTCGCCGTATATATTTCTGAGGACCAGAGGATATTTTTCCGACAGTTGCGCATGTACTTCCAGCGCTATGAGCGGCTTGTTGGGCATATCGCCCTCCCACAGATGGAACGGCTTCGCGGTCTCGCCGCCTATAGTGTAGGTCTTTTTGCGATTTCCTCCGCCGAGTTTTACTTCCCATACAGGGAACTCGCAACGATCGCGGCGCACCTCAAAGGATTTGATGCCTCTTATGAGCTGCTTCGCGGGAATTCCGGGCTTTTCAGCCGGTTTTGCCTCGACGGCGGCTCCTTCGGTTGACGGAATCGCGCCGGGCGCCCCGAGAAACTGCACCGACAACGTGTTGATGATACTGGCGACGACTTCTTTCACGACGTCGGCGCGCACTTCGTCCGCCAGTTTTTTCTTGAGTTCGTCCAAGCTCGACGCGTCGACGGATATGCTCTTTCCTTCGGCGGCGGGAGCCTCCTCGTCCCCCCACTCCGGAAGCGGCGGAAGCGTGCCCTCTGTCTCTTCTTCGACGCCCTGGGCATACTCGCTCATGTCGGTCATGGTGAGCGCCGGATGCCCGACTTTCTCCATGAAAGCGCGGACATCCTCCGCGGCCGTGGCTATGGTTTCGTCGGCTATCTTGTCGAAGAAACCTTCGAGGTTCTGTTCTTTAAAGCGCTTCTCCATGTCCTCGTGAAGCGCTTCCTTGAGTTCCTTGGGCATCCAGACGAGGCGTGCGTAGCCGCCCTCGGCGAAGAGGAACTTGCGCGACGACAGGAACACCTTGCCTATTCCCATGAAGCCGGGGGTTTGCAGGCCGCCGCCCACGTTCCCTGCGAGCGCGGAGAACGTCATGCCTACCGGCGTATCGCCGATGAATTCACGGTTGACCGCCATTACGCCGTTGCACTCCGGAAGGTACGCACAGATGACCTCGAAACAGCCGCAGCTCGTCATCGGCCTGTCCATGATCGAGTAGGCGCAGAAGCCCTCCACAGCCTTGTGGCTGTTGGTGTACGCGTACTCGTTGACGCCGGTCCAGATACCCTTCACCGGATCGAGGCACTCGCCCTTCTTGACCGGCTGGTTGCCGCCCGTCTCGTCGATCTCGTACGCCGCCTTGCCGTCGAGCCAGTTGTAAGCTCCGCAAAGGCCGAGGCGTTCCGGCGTTATGACGCAGACGTGGTTCGGCGCGAATGCCTGGCAGAGAAGGCATGAGTAGAATACGTCCACCGACTCGTCTGTCATTGCCTCGACGCGCTTGTTCCTGAACTGATAGGTCTCCCTAGCTATCTTGAGACGCTTTTCGGCCTCGGCTTGGTCTGTGATGAGCGTGACTTTTACCTTGTCGACTATCGCCGGATAGTCATCGTGGAACTTCGCGTGAATTATCCTTCCGTAGTCCCTGATGCGGAGGCCCTTTTTGAAGCCGTCCTTGGAAATACGCGTCCAGACTATGTCGCGCTGCCCCATGTGCCAAATGCCTTCCGCGCCGTTCACCAGATGATGTATCTGGCGCTCCAGGATCGGTTCGAAGTCGGACTGCATTTTGCGGCCCGCCACCTCGACCCAGATGCCGAGCGGCAGAGCGGAACCTTCTTTAATCGACGGGTCGTCCACGTCAGGGCCGATGACCTCGAACTCGTTGTCGTTGATGGCGTCGAAATCGACACTGGTGACGAACTCGAACGCGATGGTCTTGTTGCCTCCGAACTCTATGTATGTATCTTCCTTGCGGATGCGTTCACCCTCGAATGCCGCGCCGTAGGCAACGGGAACGGGAACGTGCGTGACCTTGATCTTGCAGCCCCGGACTTCGAGCGCTTTCTCGACCATCGTCTCGTAGGGGACGTTTGAGACGACGTGCTCGTAGGTGCAGACGCCAGTCGGGAGTATCTGCGGGATACCGGTGTCGGCGATGACCGGGAAGCCGTAATTGATTGCCCCAGCCGCGATGGAGTACTTCTCCTCGTCGACCTCGTCCAGGGCGAGGACGAACGCGAAGACCCTATTCTTGTTGTATTTCAGGTTGGCCGCATAATCACCGGGTTTGACGCCTCCAAACGAGAGCGCGGTTCTGCTGGCGAAGCCGAGCGCATAGACCAGGGCGGACACATCCCTGCCGAAGGGCACGAGACGCGTCTCCCACCCAAGCTGTACTCCCTCCGCGGCGAGCTGCTCCGCGAACTGGACGCCGCCGACGCAACCGCCCATGAACACATAGAGGTTCTTCTGCTGGAGTTCCTTGGCGATTTTTACGGCTGTGGCGTTATCTGGGACCCGGCCTGTAATGGCCGCGAATCCGGGCGCGGTTCCGTCGACGAACTCGACCCCGCGTTCCCTCATGATTATGTCGTTCGCCGCTCCGAGCCAGATCCCGTCAACCGGATTCGGCCCCATGATATATTTGACGGCTTCGATCGCCTCGCAGGCAAACAGGGCGGCGGAACCGGCGTCAAGCGTCTGTCCCAGATAGGGCAGCCAATTTTTGTCTGGTACTCTCGCGGGAAGAAGATTGCGGGAATACTTTACTATTCCCTCCAAATCCTTCAGCGTCTCCATCTTCTTACCGGTGAAGGAGTATATTATAGGAAGATAATAATTTGTGTTAGGAAATCCGATCGGCTGATCCGGGCCTTTTTCCTTTATCGCGTTGGAAACGGCCTCATCAGCCCTTCTGACCCACTCTATCGCGCCGTTGATAGCGCTCGAACATATCAGCTTAGACATTTTACGCCACTTCTCTCCTGTCTTTCTGCTCCAGCAGTTTGCGCTCATACTTCTTGTTGATGCCGAGCTTCTCGCGTTTCGCCTCCAACACCGCTATGATTCCCTTGGCAGCCTCGACCGGATTGTCGACGAAGTGCATCGATGCGTTGAACATCTCTTTCACGTCCTCGGTGAGGAATTTGTATACGTTCTTGCTGCCGGTGATGTGGAACGGGTGACCGATGAAAACGTCGATCCCGGTTGCCACACAGTAGCAGCTGATGGAGACGGCCTTTTCGCTCATGAGTTCGGGACACACGCCCACCGCCGGAAGCCCTGCTATGGAATCTCCGAGGCCGCCTTCCTTGACTATCTCGGTGCATGCTTGGAGTATTCTGGTGTTGTCAACGCAGCTTCCCATGTGGAGCACCGGGGGCATGCCCACCGTCTCGCAGACTTCCTTGAGTCCATGCCCGGCGTACTCAAGCGCCGTCTCGGGCGTCAGTTTGCCGTCCTTGCCCGACGCCACCGCGCAGCAGCCTGTCTCGACCACGAGCACGTTCTCCTTGAGAAGTTCCTTCACCAGAGTATTGGTGTACCAGTCGGTCTTGAATTTGGGGTTATTGCATCCGACTATGCCCACGACGCCCTTGATCCTGTTCTGGATGATAGCGTCATTGAGCGGACGGAAGGATGCCCTGAACGATCCGCCGAGCATGTACTTGATCTCGCGGATGCTGAATCCGGCTATGACGGTTTCCTTCTTGCCGGGTATCTTCACTATGGATTTGTCGCGGTTCTTGAAGTTGTCGATGGCTCTTTTAACGAGCGTCTTAGCCGAGTCGAGCGCGTGCACCTCATCGAACTCGAAATGCTCCGCGCCGAATGTCTTGGCCATCGGAACGGTGCTGACTATCTTGGTGTGATAATGTTCCGCGACGGTGGGGAGAGATGGCATGATGCACTGTACGTCGACGATCATCATCTCGACGGCTCCGGTCGCCAGGGCGAGTTCCTGCTGGAGGAAGTTGCCCACGATCGGAGCGCCGTGGCGCATGAGGATTTCATTTGCCGTGCAACAGATGCCCCCGACCGTCACGCCATCCGCTCCCGCCTCTTTGGCGTAGTCGATTATATCCTGCTGCTTTATCGCTATTGCTATCATGTCGGACAGCGTGGGTTCGTGCCCGTGGACAATTATGTTGACGGTGTCTTCCCTCAGCACGCCGAGGTTGATCTCCGTGCGAAGCGCTCTCGGAGTTCCGAAAAGGATGTCGGACGCCATCGTGGCGATGCGCGATCCACCCCAGCCGTTGGATAGCGACTGGCGGAA
>JAITRO010000167.1 GCA_031288335.1 Synergistaceae bacterium
ACCTATCGCGGCCGAGACTGAGCAGGCCGCACTTCGTTCCGCGTCGTATTTGGCGGCGCGCGCGGCGGCGTATGTCTCTTCTTCCAGCGTTTTCTCGTTCTCAGCCGCGAAGATGGCGACCACGCGTCCGGCGCCCTCGGGGAAGTGCGCTATGTTCTCGTTCGGCAAGAGAGTCTCGAATATCGCACTTCCCGCGCGGACCAGGATCGCCCCGTCGTCCTCTGAGGGCTCTATCTCGAAGATCGCCGCTCGAAAATCGTTCATCGCCGAGAACGACGGCATGTTGGAGCGTATGCCCGTCATGTCGTCCGAAACGCCGTAAACCAAGTTCGACAACTCGCGCTCCAGCTTCAGGACGCGGGCGTCGGAGACTTCCACGCGCAGCGCGTCGAACGCCCGCTTGCGTTCACGCTCGGCGTCTATGGCGCGGGCTGCGTTTTCAAGGGCCTGAAACAGTATCGGCGACGTGATCGGTTTCAACAGATACTCGGTGACGCCTATCTTTATCGCCTGTTTGGCGTACTCGAACTCATCGTGTCCGCTCAGTATGATTATCCTCACCCAGGGCATGGTGCGCGCCACGCGGCGCGACAGCTCGATTCCGTCCATGAAGGGCATCCTCACGTCGGTTATCAATATATCCGGCGTGGTCTCTGCGATCATAGAGAGGGCGAGTTCTCCGTCGGGCGCTTCCCCCGCCAGGGCAAACCGGGAACCATTGCAGGTTATGCTGTTTCTCAGGCCGTCGCGCATCGCGGCCTCGTCGTCGACGAAAAATACCCCGTACATCGTCATACCTCCCTCGAAGCAAACGGCGGAGGCGATTTCGGCAGCCTGAAAGAGACCGTCGTTCCTCCTGCGCCCGACTCAATGGACAGGCCGCGTTCAGCTCCGTAGTAAAGCTCCAGCCTCCTGTTGACGTTGAAAAGCCCGTAGCAGGATTTTCGATCTCCGTTTTCCGTATCGCCCGCCCCCTCCCGCATCAGCGCCCGTGCGTACTCCAGAGTTTCCGGGCCCATGCCGACGCCGGTATCCGACACGCAAAACGAAATACAGTCCTGCCCGTCCTTAGCGGATACCGATACCAGCCCGCCCCCGCCCCGTTTTTTTCTGATTCCGTGATATATGGCGTTCTCCACCAGCGGCTGCAGCAGCAATTTCAGCACGACGCTGTCCAAAATCCCGGCGTCGGCGTCTATCACGTACTGGAGGATATCACTGTATCTCATCTGCTGGATTATCAGATAGTTCTCTACGTGCTGTATCTCATTGCGCAGAGGGATGAAGTCGACGCCGTGCGACAGCGTTATCCTGAAAAACGACGACAGCGCCGTCACCAGCTTGATCACGTCGTCGTTCCTGTTCGACTCGGCGGCCCAGATTATGGCGTCGAGCGTGTTGTACAAGAAATGCGGCGTTATCTGGGCCTGCAGCGTCTTCATCTCGGAGATCTTGAGGTTGCGTTCCTCCTCGATACCACGACGCATGAGCAGCTCTATCTGGCGCGCCATCGAATTCATGCTGTCAGCGAGTTCCGATAGTTCTCCTCCGCGCTTCATCGATACCCGCGAGTGGAAATCCCCTCCCGCTATCCTCGACGCCATGCGGCGCAGCTTCTCTATCGGGCGCGAGATGCTGCCGGAAATGGCCCACACCGTGAAAAAACCGAGCGTCACAACTATCGCGAGCAGCGCCACGTTCAGGATGAACACATGCCGGTTCCGCGCGCTGATACGCTCGT
The DNA here is from genome assembly GCA_031288335.1 of Synergistaceae bacterium. Classification (GTDB taxonomy): domain Bacteria; phylum Synergistota; class Synergistia; order Synergistales; family Synergistaceae; genus JAIRKI01. The sequence goes on from JAITRO010000167.1 coordinate 1,742, forward strand.
TGAGCGCCGAGACTTCGTCCAGCTGGCGGCTGATGAAGTTCTGCATGAGGTCGGTCATCAGGTTCGCCACAGCGCGTATTTCCTCCAGCGTCGATTCGTGCTCGGCCACCGGGCGGCCGTATATCAACTGCCTCTCCAGCTTGTCGATGTAGCGCTCCATTGTCGTCATGGTGCGCAGCACCACGTCCATCATAGTGCGGTTGTTCCGGCTGTGTCGGTCGTCGCGAAGCTCCGTCATCCTGAGCTTTATGCCGTCCATGAGGCCTCGTACGCCGCTCGTCTCGAACCTGCTCTTTCCGGCCACTATGTCCCACGCTATCGGCTCTATCTCCGTTTTAAGCATGGTGCTGAGGCTGTTTGCGCGTCCAATGTTATCGATAATCGCCCTGTACTCGACGGCCTGGCGGATGCCGGTCACGCTCTGACTGATGACGAGCGGCAGTATGAGGACGAAAATGGCTGTGTAGGAGGCAATTATCTTCTTCCTTATCCCTGAAAAGCGCGAAATTTTGAGAATTCCATAGTAGAAGGGAAGTTTCATGTCAATAAGGGCGTTCGGGCAGACTCTCCGGAGGGTCGTCCTCGGTGAACATGGTCTCGTCGCTGAATATGGCCTGAGGTATCGCGTCGCCGGAGACGAGCGCCACTACAAGCTCCATCAGGCGCTCCCCGACGTACGGGGAGCACTCCACCACGCAGTTGAGTTTTCCCTCCGCGAGGGCTTCGAGGGCGGATCTCTGGGCATCCACCGATATGATCACTATATCGCGCCCCGGCGCGATCCCGCGCGATTCCATGGTCTCCACCGCTCCCAGTGCCATGTCGTCGTTGTGCGCGAAAAGTACGTCTATGCGCCGCCCCTCGTTCGGGACGTGATGCTCGCCGAGTATGCCCTCCATCGTCTCGCGCCCCTTGGAACGCATGAAATCCCCCGACTCGGAACAGATGATACTGAACCTGGCGTCGGAGGATATCGCCTCGCGGAATCCCTCGCCGCGCCCCTTCGTGGGGGAAGCGCCGTCGGTGCCGCGCAGTTCGACTATGTTCACGTCTCCGCTCGTACCCGCGAACTTTTGCGTCATCCACCGCCCGGCTTTTCCGCCCTCATCGGCGAAATCCGATCCAAGGAAGGACGCGTAGAGATCGCCGAATTCGGTCTGTATCCTTCGATCCACCAGGATGACGGGAATCCGTTCCTCTCGGGCCTCGATAAGCACATTGTCCCACCCGGTCTCGACGACCGGCGCGAAGGCGATCACGTCCACGCGGTGCGCTATGAAAGAGCGTATGGCCTTTATCTGGTTTTCCTGCTTCTGCTGGGCGTTCTCGAACATGAGTTCGATGCCATACTTCTCGGCGGCGCGCTTCACGCTCTCCGAGGACGCGCTGCGCCACTCGCTCTCCGCGCCGAGCTGAGCGAAGCCGAGGACTATCTTGCTGCCATAGTCACCGCCCGGCTCGTCGGACGTCCTCGACATAAAAAACGGCATGTACAAAAACAATGTACACAGCAATATCGCCGCTGTCGCAACAAGCGCCGGAAGAATGATTTTTTTCAACACCGGATACCTCTGTCTTGTTTCCGTTTATCCGCCGAATCATTTACGAGCAATGAGCACGATGGCATTCCCTTTGCGCCACACTTCCCCGACGTCTGTAAATCCCACTTCCAAAAGCATTTTAATTTGGTTGGGCACCGTGCAGGGCGTATCGTAGTGATATTCTCTCTCATCAGTTATCCCTTGCTCATATTTCAAACGCTCATATTCGGAAAAATAGAAATTCTCCATTTCCAACGCGTTTTCATACTCACGCTCGGACAGCATATAGTCGCATTCAAGATATACGCCATTTTGTCTGACGCAATTATGTATTCTCCGATATAAGTCCGTTTTTGTCTTATGAGTATAGTGATGCAGCGTCATTACCGACAGAGCGGCGTCGTAACGGCAATTTCCAAAATCGTAATCGAGATAACTCCCGCAATGTAATTTTATGTGTTTATCAGGATAACTTTCTTTGAGTAATTTTAACATATTCTCAGCAATATCCAATCCCGTCACCTCGGCATCAGGAAAGCGCTTGAAAATAGCTTCAAGCTCCAATCCCGTGCCAATGCCAAGATCAATAATTGTTTTTGTGTGACTGGGCAGAAAAGAAGCTATTATTTGTTTGCTTTCCATGCCTCCAACATGTTCAAGGTGCACCGCGTTGTAAATTTCCGAGCGGCTGTTGAAAAACGCGCTCATCTCTTCCAACATTTCCGTCATATTTTCGCACAAGGCGTTTAAGCTTCAAGACGTCATCGCTTTTTTTTCGCGATGTCCGCGAACTGGGCTTTTGCCGCTTTCGCGAATTCCTGCGCGGGCATGTAAAACATTTGTCCGCGCGCTCCGGCGTTCACGGCGAATTTCTCGTGGTTCAGCGCGTCTGAATGAATGTACACGGGATAAAGTTTGCCGCTTTTTATCGGGGAACATCCTCCCATGACGTACCCGGTCAGCAGGAAGAGTTCCTTCTGATTTACCATGGCGACTTTGTCATTGCCCGAAACGCGCGCCAGTGCCTCGATGTCCAGTTCGCAGCCGGACGGAATGCACGCCTCTATGACGCCGGTATTATTTCCCCGCAAGACCAGCGTCTTGTAGACGACGTCGTAGGGCAATTCCATGTCGTCCGCCGCGTGCTCTCCGGACAAGTCGCCAGTGTCGATGGCGTAATGAATCAGCTCATAGGGAATATGAAGCTCATCCATGCGCTTTGTTGCCTTGGTAACCTCATCCTTCGCCGTGACCGCCATGACAAAAAACACCTCCGAAGTATGGTATTCATTGAAATTTTCGCAAATTGGTTTTCTTAATTCGAGAGTATATCACATCAGTTGAAACATATTATAGATTATTGCGATTATTGTGCTAATATATATTCAGCAAGTCGCCCCCTCGCGGGCGTGTGAGTTAAAATAAACAAACAAATAAGTGAGTAAGTAAATAAATGACGCGCCGTACTATTGTGGATATTTGCGCTTTTTTGGAAATAATGCCATATTGGGAGGGAACGGAACATGTTGTGGAGCAAAACGCTTGAGACTGGAATACAGAGCATCGACGATCAGCACAAGGAACTTTTTAAGCAGGTGGATATTCTGATCGACAGTAAAAACGTAAATCGTCATAAAGAGGTTCTCGATTATCTCGAAAAATACATCGCCAAGCATTTTTCCGACGAGCAGAAAATGCACATCGAGTCGAAGTACCCAAAGGCGGCCGAGCATAAAAAGTATCACGACGAGTACGTAAAGGTGTTCAAACAGCTGAAGGAGAAGTACGTCAAGGAAGGGCCGACCCCCAGCAATAATATGGAGATAAACAAATCGGTGGTCGGCTGGCTGAAAGATCATATTATGGTATGCGACAGGGATTTCGCGACCTACTACAAAGCCCTGAAGTAAATTCTAATGGAAACAAGACCATACATTTCATGGGAATTGATGGAGGCGTTTTTAGTTGACGCTTTCAAAGGTTACGGAGTTCCGGAAGAGGACGCTAAAATCTGCGCGGACGTGCTGCTCGAAAGCGACAGGCGCGGCATCGAGAGCCACGGCTGCAACCGCTTTAAGCCGATATACATCGACAGGATAGTCGAGGGTATCCAGAATCCCGTGACGGTCGTGGAGACACTTAAAGAAACTGCTGTGACAGCCGTGTACGACGCGCACGACGGCATGGGCATGGTGGCGAGCCATAAGGCGATGACCGCCGCGATCAAGAAGGCGGGCGAATACGGTATGTCGATGGCCGTCATCCGCAATTCGACCCACTACGGAATAGCTGGATACTGGGCCTCCATGGCGGTCAAGGCCGGAATGATCGGAATAACCGGCACGAACGCGCGTCCATCGATAGCCCCGACATTCGGCGTGGAAAACATGCTGGGCACAAATCCCCTGACGGTAGGGTTCCCCACCGACGAGGACTTCCCCTTCATGCTCGACTGCGCTACGTCCATAACACAGCGCGGCAAGATAGAGTTCTTCGCCCGCACCGGCGAGCCGACCCCAGCCGGAATGGTCATCGGCCACGACGGTAAGGCGCTCACGGACAGCGCGCGGATACTCGACGACCTCGTGAGCGGCAAGGCCGCCCTGACTCCGCTCGGCGGGATCGGCGAGGAACTGGCCGGTTACAAGGGTTACGGCTACGCCACTGTGGTTGAAGTGCTTTCCGCCGCCCTCCAGGCCGGCAGTTTCCTCAAGATGCTGACCAACAGGGACGAGCGCGGCGAGAAAAGGCCATATCACCTAGGTCACTTCTTCATAGTGATTGACCCCGAAGCGTTCATGGGCCTGGATCAGTTCAAAAAGACCTGCGGCGGCATACTCCGCGAACTCAGGGCTTCGCGAAAAGCCCCAGGCCAAGATCGCATTTATACCGCCGGAGAAAAGGAATATCTAACCTGGCTGGATCGCAAGGACAAAGGCGTCCCCCTTGGCGAAGCCGTCCAGCGCGACATAGCTGCCGTCCGCGACGCGCTGAAACTGCCGTACAGGTTTCCGTTCGAGGAATAGGCGGCAAAATACCCTCGTAAAATTGGGAGGATATTCGCTTTACGTATGTTATATATAGGACGCCCCTTGACCCATTTATTTATAAAATGGGGTCAAGGGGACGAGTCCCCTTGCGGGTTCGGGCGGAGCCCGAGGTCTTTATCCTATTTCATTTTCCAGTAGTATATGATGCTGTCTCCGGAAGTCACGCTTGCGTTTGAGCCGATGGACGGCATTTTGATCTCCATTGCTTCCATACCTTTGACGTATGTTGCGTTTTCCTGCCCGATATCAGGCAATTTCTCGTCATTCATGTTTTCGAATGACGCCAATACCGACGTATTGCCGTTGTGATTCACCTTTGTGAGGCCGGTTATCCTCAAATCTTCCAGTTGGATGTACTTCATTTTCATATTCGAAGACCGCCCCTCCCACAGATTCGCGGATCCGTCGCGCAGGTTCAGCGCGTAAAGACGGCTGTATCCGCTCACACTTCTCATTGAAGCCTTGCAAATGTCCGTCACCTTCTTACTGTCGGTCTTCGTCGTGGTGAAAGTCGGCACCAGGAGCGTTTTGCCGATGAGCATCGGCTTTGCGGATACATACTCGTCGAAACCGCCAACCCTGTCCAGCTTGATGTACCAACCTTTCCCATCCTGGGTCATGACCGCGTCCCTGCCGGGGGAAGATTTCGGCAGTTCCTGGATGTCGCGCCTTGCCAAAGGCGCGGCATTGTCATCCGACGACTTGAAGGCAAAGATCATCTGCATGTTGTTTGAAGTGATGTTCGGGGTGGCGGCGTCGCTTTTGGGGACGACTATATTGGATGTTCCGCCGGCAATCCATACATGGCGGTCGTCTCTGGAGAGCACTACACCGTAGGGGAACGCGTAATTACTGCCGCTGAGTCTCCCCGATGACACGCTCTCCTGAAGAGTCGCGACAGTCTTCATTTTCCATTCCGACGGGGCGAGGTGTTCGATATGCCCGCCCTTTCCCATTTCTTCCATGTGAACGGCGAATATATTGCCCCTGTTGTCGGCTGCGTATATTCTGCCCGCGATGTAGGGCGTATAGGCGGTTTCCCTGTCGTTCGTCTGAAGAAGCGCGGGTTCCGAGACCATCATGCCCATATAGGGAGCGACACCCTTAACTCCGCCTCCGACTCGGGAATTAGGTTCAACGGAGTTGCCGTCGAACGCTCGCAGGACGCTGCCGTCCTTCGGATCCAACACCAACAGCACCGCGCCTTCGACGCCGTTTTCGGACGGATTTAAAACGGTCTGGGTTCCGCCGGCCAAAGCGATTATATTTTTCATCTCTGGATTGCCGCCCAGTTTGCCGCTTGTGGTCATCACGATTCCCATGGCCGGCGCGGGGCTGTTGTAACCCAGATTCGTATAAGCGGCGTAATTCAACGGCGCGGGACTTGCCTCCGATGGGGCGCTCGCGCCGGGAGGCATCAGTATCAGGCGGTCTTCGTATTTTTCATGGTACCACATCAACTTTGGGTCGTCGTGGTCGCTGACGTCCAGCATGTAAAGCCCGTTGCCCCCTCTGCCGAGCGTTCCCAAAAGATATGTGCCCCATCCGCCGCCTGCCGCTATGCCGCTGAAACGTCTCACCGCGAGCGGGCCGTCCAGAGTGAAGCCCGCGACTGACCGTCTCCCGCCGTCGGCGCCATCCTTGCCTGTAACGTCCAGCCACACGAGTTTGCCGTCGGCGGCCGGCATCGTCTTTAAAGTGGCTAGCCTCGTCGGCAGAAGCACCGGGGGCAGAAGCACCGTTTTCTTCTCGTTCCCGGTTGCCGGGTCGACCACGTGCAGTATCCCGTCGTTAGTCTGAGCGTACAGCGTCGGCGGATTGTTCTTTGAACGCTCTTCTTTGGCCCAATTTTGGTAATCGGGCAGCGAAGCCGCGGACGGATTCGGCTTATTGACCATGACGATGGATGATTGACCGAAATCGGCCAGCATGTGCGCCCTTGGATACAGTATGCCGTTCGAATACGAGTAATCATAGCCGCGCAGCCACTGATAGAGCGCTTCGTTGTACGGCAGCCTGCCGTCCTCCCTGATGACGATGAGCCTGTCTTTCAAACCAAAAACATCCCGCGCCGTAGCTTCGCCAGGCGTCAGTGTCTTGAACTTTTGAGACGAGGCATCCCAGCGCATTATGTCCAGCCCACCCGAGTCGCGTTTCTGTTTCAGCTTTTTTTCAAGCTCCCACGAATTCGTGACGTCCACGCTCACTATGGAATCCTTCTCTATGATCGGGCGATACGACTTGAGCGTGCCTTCCCACTGGTTGTTGTTCACGGTCTTGTAACCCGCCGACAGATAATCCTTTATTTTTCCGTCGACTTCGCTTTTTACCTCCACAAGGGAGCCTTTGGCCTGCTGCTGTTTTTGGGCAACGCCAACCGACGTCAGCGCGTTTTGGATGGCTATCTGAAGCGTCGCCGCGTCATCGGCAAAATATGGCTGATACGGGGCGTCGTACATGTTATCGTAGTTTATCTCGCTCGCGTCTCCGCCCTGTCCGGCGACGGCCATTCTCACCAGATTCAGCCTCATCCTCCTGACCTCGAGGAGAACTTGCGCGTTGTTCCTGACATTGGGATCGTTTTCATTTGCGACGATGCCTATGACCAGAGTTCTGATGGGATTGTCGAGGTCCGCGCGCTTCAGGTAACGGGTTCCGTTTTGAGCGTTGAGGGCTTTGGCCATCATCGTAACCTGTTGGTACGCCGCCTTTCTGGGGCCGTTCGAAAGTTGCCTGTCGCGCGATGCGGCGGCGTTGGTGCTGTCGTACAGATTTTTTACGGCCTCCCATGCGCTGTAGGAATAGACGGAATTATCGGCGATCTTGGGCTCCGCTCCTGACGATATCACGATCATCCAGTTGTCCTCGCACGTGCTCCTTATAGGAAACGAAACGTCGTCCAGGTCCTGGAGGGTGACCGTCGCCCTGTTCGCCGGCGGGCCTGAATTAGAGACCTGCACCCTTCTTGTCGAGTCGCCGTAATTCTCCTCTCCGTCGTCCCTCGTGACGGGCGGGCCTAGGGAATAATTTATCGAAGGCGAGAAAAAATCGAGCACTGAACCGGCCGCTTCGCCGGAACCCGCGTTGAACCTTGCCCTAGGCGTGCCCGTTATTTCCAATTCGCCGCTGAAACGGCGGTAATCCGCCCGGTAATTGACGTTATGATCGCGCATCGAATACCATATCCAACCTTTTGTAAGGTAATATTCGCGGTTCAAGTTAAGCTCTTTGCCCGTCACGGAGTGTTTTTGCGTGGGATCGGGAAAGATCGCCTGAGGAAGCGCAAATACTCCCGCCACGCCTATTTCCGGGTCGTTGTAATAATGAAACTGGTTCCACCTGTTGGGGTCGCCGAGAGCCTCGTTATTCCTGCTTTTCGAGTTGTGCGACGTCTTGGTCGTGCCCGCGCTCTTTATGTCCGCGAGCCCGTTTATCCACATCCTGAATTTATCCGCGTGGGTCACGCTCTTTGGGCCCTTGACCCACTTGTAGTCGTACTCCAGAATCGGCAGGTGCAGCGACGCCCTGTTCATCAGCTTGTACTGCGGCCTGTCGCTCCGTTCTCCCTGACGATTTCCGGCCGTGTTGTTGCTACCGTCCCATCCGGACCACCAGCCGTCCGGCTCGGAATTGTCGCTTCGCAGCGTCGCGTAGTTGCTGTGGACTGTGGCGTTATGCCACACCGGATAATACTGGCCGTGAATCGTGAAAAACGTCTCCAGTTCGCCGGTAGTCGGTCCATACATGGCGCCGTTTTCATACTTCACCCGCCTGTAACCGGACGGCACTTTATCACTGTTGGGATTGTCATACGACCACTTTTTGCCGTCGCCTTTGGGATAGACGTCGCCGGCAGCGTTGAAAAAACTCCTGGTACTGACGTTCGAGGCGAACGGGGCGACCTTGAAAATTCCGTTTATATCCTGACGGGGTTGGTCAAATCCATAATGGGTGCCTTCTATCGAGCCGATTTCGACGTTGGCTGGCGAAAGAAACGTGGTCGCCATTCCGAACCTGATGTTTTTGAAGAGGTCTTTGTTGTTCAGCATGTTCCAAAGAACCAGCTTCGTCTGGTACATCCGGCTGTCGTTCGGCACGAGGTCGTCTTTCGGCGGCGAACCCTTTCCCGTCCAGCCTTTAGCCCAATATTTCGGGTCTTTGAACACGAGCGCGTAGGGATAAGGAATCGCGGCCGCCGTCATGGTCCTGTAATTGTAATCCGTGACCAATTCGTCGCCTTCAAACCTCATCCCGGTGTCCTCGGGACGGTTTTTATTGTTGGGATTGTACCAGGTCTTGTTTTCATTCCATTTCGGGCTTCCGTTGTT
>JAITRO010000196.1 GCA_031288335.1 Synergistaceae bacterium
TGTGGTTCTATTTTGGATTTTTCCTGTTGATGGGAGTATTGCTCTATGCGGTAACAGTACTTTTCTGGCGCGATTCTCTCGCCGGGGATGACGTCTCCATGATGATTGCGCTCTTTATGATTACGTTTATCATGAACCCATCTATTACCAAATATTTTGCGCAATATTTCATTAATCTAATAGCCAGACCGACAGTGGTGTTCATCGCCTTCTTCGGTTCACTCGGGATTCTCTTTTCCGCCGTGTCCGTCAAAAGAAGCAAGGTAATCATGACCTTCACTCTGACCGCCGTCATGTTGTCAGCGTCAGTCAATTGGGTTGGAGTCTATTGGAGGGAAGGCGGACAAGCCGCATTCACAAACGGCGGCGGAGAACAAACTGCCCTATCCGCGATTGCCAAGGCGGTCAGGATAAAAGAAGACGAGCGTATGAACGTGTATTCTTTGGTGTACGACGGAACAGGAGACTTGCAAGCCCTCGAATCTGTGGGAGTAAATACTGAACCGCTCGTCAATTTACTTCGGGAAAACGATTTCAAAATATACGACGAGACATATACGGTATATCCTGACTCTCTGAGAAGTATGTCGCGAACGTATGATATCTCCGACGCGCCATCTTCTTCCAATGAGTATGGGCAAAACGCGCCGGGAAGTCAACTGAATTTTCTCAGCGATTCTATGGAACGAGACCTCTGCGCCGGCGGCGCGAAAACGTTTCAAATATTCGCCCGCAATGGCTACGGGACTGCCTCAATACAAAAACATTTTATGACAGGAGGAAAGATGCTTGTGGACGAATACTGGCCGCCAATTAACGCGAGAGGCCATGAAATCGAATTTGCCTTCACTTTAATAAGAAGCATCTTATTCGGCGCGTTTCAATGGGATATGGAATTCGTAAGCGTTTATCCAGAAAGCACTTATCATGAATTTCTGAGGGAAAAGATGGCTGTAAAGAAATCTCCATGCTTTACCGTAATGCATGTCACTAATCCCGGGCATGGACAACTAAGTGGAAAACTACGTCCCTATGAGACAGAACTTTACATCAAACGCCTGACCGAGGCTTTGGCTTATATGAAAGACGACATCAAAGCCATTCGAGATAACAATCCGGACTCGATCATCGTCATTCTTGGCGATCACGGGCCATATCTGACAGGAGACGGTACGAGCGCACTTGAAACCTACGACGATCCCGCTGAGATAAGCGAACTCATGATCCGTGACCGTTACGGCACGCTTGTGGCCATACGCTGGCCGGATAGAGCACGCGCGGAGAAGTACGACAAAGACCTTATCGTCAATCAGGACATCTTCCCGGTGGTGTTCTCGTACCTCGCAGACTCACCGGAGCCGCTCAAGTTAATGATCAAAAACAAAAAAGCCGTTCTCAAAAATCATGTCTTTATAGATAACGGCGTTTTCATGCCATATACGGCGCCATGACTCAGCTTGGGACGAACACAAATGAGCTATGCGTTTGGCTCACGCACCCGGCTTCATTTCGGCGAATGCCGGGAAAATTTTCTCCATAATTTCCATCATGCGCGGGTCGAAATGACGGCCGGTCTCATCGCGGATTATTCGCATCGCTTCCTCGTGGGAGAGCGCGGGCTTATAAGGGCTGTCCGCAGTGAGAGAATCGTATGTGTCGGCAACCGCCATTATGCGGCCCGACAGGGGGATTTCAGCGCCGAACAGGGCGTTCGGATAACCCTTGCCGTTCCACCATTCGTGATGGGAGATGGCTATCTCCCTCGCTGCCGCGAGGAATGACGAGTCGTCGCCGATGTCATTTATCGCATCTTCTATTATAGCGGCTCCTATTACGGCGTGCGTCTTCATCACTGCAAATTCCTCCGGTGTCAGAGGCTCCGGTTTCAGGAGTATGCTGTCGGGGATGGCGACGTGCCCGATGTCGTGCAGCCGCGAGGCTTTTATTATGCGGTCTCCGTACTCTGGGGTGATCCGGTACGCCGGGTCGTCCGCCTCCAAGAGGCCTTTGACCGCCAAACTCACGTAAGCGGCGGCGCGTTCGATATGCCCGTTTTCTCCGGCGTCCCTCCACGCCGCGACGCCGGACAATATTTTAAGGACAGAGTCCTGCGCTTTACCGAGACGCTCCGTCTTTTGATCTACGAGTTTTTCGAGCTTCTTGCGGTAACCTCCCAACGCGATGTGCAGGTTGACCCGCGCCCGCACCACTCCCGCGCTCACCGGTTTCAATATATAGTCCACAGCGCCCAGCCTGAACGCTTCCTCTTCATTGTCCCGCCCCTCCTGCGCAGTTAGAAAGAGCACGGGGACAGAGGCAAGGCGCTCGTCAGCCTTCAGGCGCTTCAGCAACTCGTATCCCTTCATGCCGGGCATCTCCACGTCCAGCATTATCAAATCCGGCATCCTGTTTTCCAAAAAAACGAGCGCGCGTTCGCCGGATGGAGACGCGTATACCTTGTACACCGATTTCAGTATCTCTTGAAGCATCCGCAGGTTCGTAGCGTCGTCATCGACAATGAGTATGCTGTGTAAAGCGGCGTCATTCTCCATTTTCATCTGTCCTCTGCGTCGAGAATCGACTTGATCATGTCGGCCGCACGGTCGTAATTGAATGAGTCAATTGCCGCCCGAACCTGAAAGAGCTTGCGGTCGAGGTCGCGGCCATAACTCTCCAGCGTGATTTTATCCATGCTCTCCACCGCGCTGTCGTGCTCCAGGTTGTCCATCATCACGCGGACGTTCTCGAGCGTATTACGCAGCATCTCCACGCTGCCCCTGCCCCGTGAACCGATGCTGCCGGAGCCGTCGTCCTCCAAGATATCGGAGGTATCCGAGACGATGTCGCCGATGAAGGTGAAAAGGCTTTCGAGACGGGACGAGAATTCGCGGAAATTATTTTTCATAAAAACGTAATTATGACCTGCCGCGGCCGACTCCATGCAGCGCGCTTCCTCGGACATTTCAAACGCGCCGATATTGGAGAGAGAGCTTTTGCAAGAGTGTATATCCACCCTGAAATTGTCGAAATCGTCCCGTTCCATGCATGAGGACATCCTCTCCAGTTTCTCCGGAGCATTTGTCATGAACGCGCTGATGATGCCAAGGTAAGCCTGCTCGGAACCTCCTATATTTTGAAGGGCTCTTTTCACATTGAGCACGGAGGCAAGGCGGCGCAGAACCGGATTGGAGATACGATATCTCTCGTCGCGGTCGTTCACGGTCACCTTCTCTTCAGGAAGCCATTTGAGCAGTATCCTGTTGAGTTCCGGTATTTCTATGGGTTTGCTGATATAGTCGTTCATACCGCACGCTATGTACATCTCTTTCATTCCGGTGACGGCGTTCGCGGTGAGCGCTATTATGGGAACCGTCTGAGTCCAGCCGGGACGGGATCTCAAGACCTTCGTGGCTTCGATCCCGTTTATCTCGGGCATCATGTGATCCATGAAGATGATATCGTAACGTTTCTCCTTGACAAGTTCGAAAGCCTCTCTCGCTCCCTCGGCACAATCCGGTTCCACGCCGTACTGACGCAGGAGTTCGCTCTCGACCATCAGATTGATGTCGTTATCGTCCACAAGCATTATCTCGGAGTCCACACACTTGAAGGCGCCTATTGCGTCTCTGCCGGCGTCGGCCCGCGAGTCGGCCTGAACTTTCATGTTGTTGATTATCTGCGCTATCGCCGTCACGAGCACCGGTTCGAACATCACCTCTATGTTTGCTCCGGTATTCTGTTTGGCAGCGAACCTGATGTTCTTCACCGCCACCACCTGGCATGATGCGGGGACGAAGCCGATGTTGTTCTCCACTATGCGGTGTCCGTACTGGTACCTGTAAATCAAGTGGGTGTACGAATTCTCCGCCAGCATCGTCCTGAAACCGGTTTCGTTCCCGCAAATGTCCGATTTAACATCGAGAGATCGCATACTGTGCATGAATTCGCCGCCGTGAAGCGGGTCCATCAAAAGCAGGACTCTCTTGGAGATCGGGTTGAACACATAGGCCAAAGACATGCTCGACGCCGCTTTCACCTCGATCGAAAAATAGAACGTGCTTCCGTGTCCGTATTCACTTCTCACCTTCAGTTCTCCGCCCATCTTTTTCACGAGACGGGCGCTTATCGGAAGGCCGAGGCCCGTCCCCTCGATATTGCGGTTCATGTATTTGTCGGTCTGGACAAACGGCTGAAATATCATGTCGGTATCTGCGTCCTTTATGCCTATTCCCGTGTCGGAAATTTCGAAATCCAGCCTCACTCTGTCTCCTCTCGTCGGTTCGCAGGCGAGGATAAAACCGACATGTCCCTCGCGGGTGAATTTTACGGCATTGTTCAGAAGATTGATCAATATTTGTTTTAGCCTTATGTCGTCGCAGATTATAGAGGAAGGCGTGAGCGGGTCGATGCGGGATATGAACTCGACGTCCTTCTCGGCGGCTTTCAGATTGATGAGCCCCGCCACGTCGGCGATGAGCGAACCTAGGTCGGCCGGTGTCTCGACGAGTTCCAGCTTGTCGGCCTCGATCTTCGAGAAATCGAGCAGGTCGTTGATTATCGCCAGGAGCGAATGGGACGCGTTAGTGATGCTCTGCGCGTAACCGCGCTGAACGTCGTCCAGGCGTGTGAGAAGAAGCAGGTCGCTCATACCCTTTATGGCATTCATGGGAGTGCGTATCTCGTGGCTCATATTCGCCAGGAAGGTCGTCTTTGCCATGTCGGCCGCTTCCGCTCTGTCTATCGCGACCATCAGCTCCGTTACGTCGTGCATCGCCACCGACAGGCCTATGCACGAACCTTCGGCGTTTACGGCGGGAGACACGTAGACCTCGAACTGAGTCGTGACGCCCGACGATGAGACTATCTTCTCGTTGAAGTGAACGCTTCTCCACTCCCTCAGAGCTTTCAGCAGCTGGGATTCCATTCCGCCCACCCAAGCTTCCGGCTGAATTCTCGAAAAAAGCTGCCGGAAGGTGAGCTGCGCCATCTCCCGCTGGTCCGAGAAAGACAGCAATTGCAAAAGTTTGTTGGTGCCTATTACATATTTCAGCTCGCTGTCCAGCACGAATATCAAAATCGGACAGCTTTCGAGAAGCAAACGGTTATACAGGAACTGCGCGGAAAGTTCTTTTTCGTTGAAATAACGCAGATGTTCCGCGTGTTCATACATGGACGAGATCTGCGAGTAGGCACGCTCCAGTTTATTGAGCTTCCTTCTCGTCTTGTTGTATTCGGAGAGCAGTTCTTTGACTTCCGTCTCCGAAAATCCGCGACCGTCCCGCTTGTTCATAGACGTCTCTTGCGCATGCTGCCTCTCATGCCGGCAATGGTTTACAGCGCCAGCAGCACCAGCGACTCGTTGTGCGCCGCGTTCACAACCTTGCCCGGACGAATCGAGGTCGGGCATATCTCGCCGAAACTGTAATAGCCGGACAGCGACAGCTCCCCGGGCAGTTTCTGCCTCAGCGCGTCGGCTTCGAGCGTATTTCTGCCCGCCATCACGTAATACCTTGCGACGCAGGAAATAGCGAGCACCGTGGAGTATTTGTACCCTTCCGACTCGCTTGCCGCCATCTTTTCGAGCAGGTCCCGAACACTGTCAGACGATGATTTCTCTATATCCTTCGGCTGGAGAATCCCAACTGAAATGACGGATCCCTCCGGCACCTCGCCTACCGCGGTGCCGGAACCGACCTCAAGGTCTACGCCGTGCAGCGTCCTCACCACAGGTACTCCGTCTGGATTTTTCCCTTCGGTTTTTTCGATCAAAAGCGGATACGTCGTGAAAGAAGTCGTCTTTTCGTTGGGATTGGCCAGTTTTTCCACGTCAAGGCCGAAACGTCTCAGAAATTCGACGAAAGAATCGTCGCCGACCTTGTAAATCACGTTGTCCTTCGATTCGGTCACGGTACGTTTAAGGTTTGCCAGCGCGCCCAGAGAGTTTTTCACGGTCATCAGCGGCTTGACGTCTCCCGACATGAGCAGCAGCGTCATGCGGTCGCTTGCGGCCGTGTCTCCGCAATAGACCGCCGTACTGCCGTGCACGCCATCGTGTGCCGGCAATCCGCCGAAAATGGGCAGTCCGCCCGACGCCCTCTCCAGTTCCCTCGGGTATATATCGAGCATTATCCCGAGCAAATACGGAGGAAAGGCCAGGACGAGCTTCGGCTCTCCATCGAGAGAGGCTTTGGCGCGATCATACGTCGAGGCTATCTGCGCCGTTATATTGACGTTGGTAAGCGGCTCGCTCACGGCAATCGAGAAATTTACGTCGTCGGAAGTGACGGTGGTCAGGACCGCGGCGGTATCGCAGAGGCCCTCGCTGCCGCATAACATGGCGGTGGCCGAGTGGCCGACTATCGGCACGCCAAGTTTTCGGGAAAGTTCCGAGGCGAATTCGGCGTGATCCACGTCGGAATCGCAAAACATCAAACCGAAGCTGTTCCGCGCCAATTTCAGATTTTCTTTCGTGACGCGCGCAAGTTCGTCGGTTCCGGACGCGATGTCATCGATTTCATAGGTGACCGCTGTCGTCGATTTAAACATTCATATTCCTCCCACAATATACCGGCGGACATTTGCAGCAAATTGTCAGCTAATTATATCAGTCTTCATCGCGTTAAACGCGATTCGAGGGCGAGCGAAAAAATACCTCTCCGCAAGTCGTCCGCACTTATATTTAGCTTCAACATATTCCTGACGTCGTCGGCCAAATGACTGTTTTCCTCGTCCAGTTTGGCGAGAAAAATTTTCTCGTGGCTGGTGCTGTCCACATGAAGGGGGTCGTAGAACAATTCCTCGAACAGTTTTTCCCCCTTGCGAAGCCCGGTATATTCAATTTTCACGTCTACATGCGGCTCGCGGCCGTGAAGCCTTATGAGAGTCTCCGCCATCTCAGCGATATTCACCGGCTCCCCCATGTCCAGGACGTACAACTCCCCGCCGCGTCCCATCGAGGCTGCCTGGAGCACGAGGTTCACGGCTTCGGGTATGAGCATGAAATATCTCCGCATGTCGGGGTGAGTGACCGTCACCGGGCCGCCTCTCATTATCTGTCTCTCGAAAAGCGGCACCACGCTCCCCCTGCTTCCGAGGACGTTGCCGAACCGCACGGCGATGTAGCGGGTGTCGGGGCGACCGCCCTGAGCCCTGCGCAGCAGACGTTCGGCGATGCGTTTCGTGGCGCCCATCACGCTCGACGGATGCACTGCCTTGTCAGTCGAGATCATTATCATCCTCTCGACGCCGTGCGCGCCCGCGAGATCGGCGATCGTCCATGTGCCGAGTGCGTTGACCCGCAAAGCTTCCCTCGGATTTTCCTCCATGAGCGGCACGTGTTTGTGCGCGCCCGCGTGAAACACTATTTCGGGACGACATTCGGCGAACACCCATTTCATAGCCGTCTCGTCGGCTATATCCGCTATTATCGGCCTGCGTGGCACGGCGCAGCCGATATCGTCCAAATGTTGAAGGAGGTTGTATATGGAATGTTCTCCGTGTCCCAACGCCAGCAACTCGGCGGGATGGTGCCCGGCCAATTGGGCGCATATTTCGCTCCCTATCGAGCCGCCCGCTCCCGTGACGAGTATCCTTTTTCCCGAGACGACCGTGGATATTTCGGCCTCGTCGAGGCGTATCGGCTTCCTGCGCAGAAGGTCCTGCAACTCCACTGACCTCAGGCTGCCGAGTTCTATCGCGCCGCCGGCCAATTCCCGCAAGCTGGGCAGCACTCGCACTTCGACGTTGAGGGCGGAGGCAACATCGAGATACTTGCGGATACGTTCTCCGTCAGCCGAAGGTATCGCTATCAGTGCGACGCGTGCCTCGTACTCCTTGAAAAACCGGGCAGCTTCGTCATCGCCGCCGAGTACGGGAACTCCAGCGATGGCTTTTCCTTTTTTTTGGGGATCGGAATCGATGAACCCGACAAGATTGAAAGCGGAACCTCTCCGCTGAAGGTCGCGGGCGAGATAAGCCCCGGCCTCTCCCGCGCCTATTATTATCGTGTTCCTCGCTTGGGTCACCGTTCCGGCGGAAGAGACGTAAAACTCGGCAAGACGCCACGACGCCCGCGAGGCCCCCGTGAAAATGAGACCTCCAAAAAAAGTTATGGCAAGAGACGTCCTCGGCACCACGATCGCCGCGGAGAAAAAATTGACGCACATAAAAAGGGCACAACCCAACATGTAGGCCGTCGTCATGTGCGTATACTCCTCGATGCTCGCCTGCGGCCAATAGACACGATAAATCCTCATCAACCACATCACCGCGACCACGCACGCGGGCCATACCGCCGCTGTCAGCGCGAGGTCGTCCATGAACTGCGGCGCGACCAAAAGTGTGAGGCGCAGCGCGAAACCGAGATACACGGCCGCAGCCACGAGGCAAAAATCAAGCAACGCCACCCGCTTGCCGCGAGTCGCGCATTTAAGCCAGCAGTACAGGATTTTTTCCTTCACGTCCCGAACCGCCGCAGGTATTTTTTACTATATTATAAGTTTACTGCCCCTGTTCGAACCCGGTGGCGGGGACATTCTGTCAAGCTGTTGGAGAACGTCGGAAGACGCGACCGCGATAGTGGGTTTGCGGGCTTCTTCTCTGGCGTATTCCTTGAGTTTTTTGTCATAATCCTCCATGGCTTTTTTGATGACCGCGACGTCTCCTCTGATCCACTGGAGGATGCTGTCGACAACCGCCCTCACGACGTCTTCGCCGGGAAGTTTCTGAATCATGCCCAGTTCCTTGAGCATACGGTGTTCCTCCCTGACGGAATCGGTGATGTCGTCTTCCGTCAGAAGCCCTTTTTTATACAGAGCCCTGAGCGTCACATTGAACCTGGTCTTATTGTTCTCATCGCTCACCGCCAGGGTCTCCACCCTAGACAGCAGCATCGTGATAATTTCTTCGAGGCTTATTTGCATAGGAACCGCCATATCAATACCTCCATGTCAGCGGGAAAAGGATTTGAACCCCGCCATAATTAACTCGTATGACTTGATCGGAAAAATGAAAATTTGCTTGGTATTTCTGTTTGTAATTCGTCATGGATACGTCACTCCGCTTCTGTATTATGATATTTCTTTCGAGTTCGCTCGGCATGCCGATATTATCCGCCCGCCGCCCTTTCGAACATTATAAACAACAAACAACTCTATGCCGCGCATTAAGTCTATGGAGATAAAGCAATATCACCATAGACCTTCCTCTTGTTCGGCACTGTATATACTATATCATTAAAAGTGCCAACTGCGTCGGCAAAATCTATTTTATGTTTTTCGATATTACTTGTTACAGTACAGTGAGCGGACGCTGAATAAAATGCGTTCTTTTGTAACTATTCAGTCGAGGATGTAAAGCCTGAAATTTTACCCGCAAACAAATCTCGAATACTTTTCAGAACGCCTCCACATTTGCATGAACGGTGAGAATTTATTTTTGGGGCGAGCTGAATTATCTGCCGTAAGAAAATGATCAACCATCATGCTCCTGAGGCGTATTTCGGCCATGCAATAGTCTTTTTATTTTTAATCTTAATTTTTTCAATGGCTCCATAAAAATTTTAGGCACCAAACAGATACACAAACACCCGCATATTTTTTTGACAAAAAACAACTTGTCATCTGGTATACACTTATAAAAATGATAACATCTAAAAAGATATAAAATCGCCCGGCATTTTTTTCCGGTTATAATTAAATTTATTATTGCAAGAAACTGACAAAACCATACATATGTAATTAAATCGGGATGGGAGTGCAAATGTAGTCTTATGAAAAGGAAAAAAGACTCATTTTTTGCAGAATAAGCATTGTTATGAATATCTTTAGGTATATATAGGGCATTTTTATCCAATGAAACTTCTGAAGAAGCGGAGGTTTTCGATAGTTCTCTGTATTGGGTATTATAGTGGGCCAATCCATCGAGAGTGAACGCCATCATGGGATACCTGAATAAAATCCTTCCAAAAAAATCAAGATCCTCAGCGGTATTGAAATTACAATTATAACCCCCAACTTCCCGCATTATACTTTTTTTCACAGCAAAACAGGAAGAATGAACCGGAAAGACACCAAGCAACCGGAAAATTTTAAAATAATCCAGCAGCATTTGCGTTTTTAACTTTACTCCGCGCTGCCTTGCAATATCGCTGAACTTAATAAAATGCTCTGCATGATCGGTGGCATAAAGACCGACCTCGGGAAATTTTTTCCTCAATGCTATCAATGCCTCGATATGGTCGGTGTTCCAACCGTCGTCAGCGTCCAAAAACGCGATAAAATCCGATGACGACTCAGCGGCACCTTTATTGCGCGCCGCGGAAACTCCGGCATTTTTCTGATTTATAACTTTAATTCTTGAGTCGGAGATTTCAGCAACAATCTTTTCAGAGCCATCAGTCGAGCCGTCATTCACTATAATTAGTTCAAAATTACTTACCGTCTGGTTAAGAACTGTATTAATAGTGGACTCTATACAAAACGCTTTATTATAAAGAGGTATTATAATAGTTATTTCCGGCATTGAAGAGTTCATATTATTGCTCCTTATATGCGTATTTTTCATATTTTCCGGACACTGTTGTCATTTAACACTACAACGGACATAACACTACAACGAACATGAAAATCGGAGTTTCCTTTTCGGTGAGAAAACACTACAACGAACATGAGAATCTGTAGAACCATAAGATCAGGGTTCCATAATCCTGTATAATTTTTGGAACCCACATAAATACAGGGCTAAAAATCTTATGTTCGTTGTAGTGTTAA
>JAITRO010000029.1 GCA_031288335.1 Synergistaceae bacterium
AATATCGTATAGGTACCCGTGCCGATGGCGAATGTCCAGCCCGTCCCGCCCGTCGGATTGGGCTCGGAAAGATCTATGACCGACAAATCATCCGCATACGCAGCTTCGGGCGTCGTCCAACCGAAGCCAAAAAAAAGCCCCACGACCATCATGGCCGCGAGCGCGTATGAAGTGACCCGGCATGGGAACTGTTTTAGTAAACTATACTTCCAATGCCCCCCCCCGTGTCATATTATGGGAACTAATCATATTTATACCTACCCTCATCTTTCTTTCTCCTTCCCAACCTATAAGAAAAGTCTGTCTAAATTTCTTATACCCACTTTTCTTTGTTTTATTCATGCTTATACAAAAAATTTTATTTGGGATGTCATTTTCCACATCTATTTTTTCTTGATGGCAGAATGCACATCCTTCGCCTCGGCGACGGTGGGGTCAATTTTCTCAAGTTTGAGGCGTGACTTACGTCTCGCGACCTTCTCCTCCTCGGTAAGAAGCGCATCGAAATCCTCTCGAAAGTTCGTTGTGATGTCCTCAACCTCATACTGCTTTATTGCCTTGATGATACGAAGCGGCTTTAACTTGAAAAACTCCCTATGGGGGTTCACGCGCTGCTTCGCGAACTTGTTATGCATAGCTTTTTCGATTTCCGCGTTGTTCTCTACGATGCAGGCATAGACGCAGTCAAAAGGTAGCGGCACACCGGTCGTGTATAACTCTTTCATACGGACGGTCAGATCGTCTTTATCGGTCATCCCTATCTCCAAAAATATATTCTATCCGCTTCTTCTACATCTCGTTTGATATGAGGTAAAACATCTGAAGGTCGAACCTTAGTCGTATTACTGATATGTTGAGGAATATGAACATTGAAACAATCAAAGAATTCTTTAGTGCTGAATTCGCCTTTCTTCACTCTCCCGATATTAAACATGTCTTTTAATTGATTAAGAGTGCTGACGTCTAAAACGGGATTAAGTTGAAACCCCGGATGTAGTTCAACTTGGAAGTATTGAGGTTCCCCTATTGCAGAAAAGCATAGGAGAAAGGGATTCGTATCAATCAAGAAGAGGACGCATACTGTGACATCGTTATAAGTAAAACAAAATTGCTGACGTTTCTCTTCAGCTTGTCTCATTTCATAATAAAGACTCTTGATTCCTGTCAATTCCACAGTCCCGCCTCCTTCACTTTTATTATAACCCTTTAGCTTCGCTTGCGGGAAACAATCTATGCTGTTTAGCTGTGATTATGCGGAAAAGACGGAACCATCCTTGAATGTGAAACGTACGTCGTCCTGCCGATATGCAACGGTTGCTGACCCCTCTCAGAAACGAGAAAAGAGTGTCGCAGATTGAACTGCGGGGTTATAATAAAAGGGAGGTTCAAATTGTGAACAACGCTTGTTCACGATTCGGATGGGAAGGAGACACGGAGGCTGCTCAACGGACGAAATTGTATCGAAGGCAAAGGCATCAGCCATCAGCGGCGGCAATGAGATAGTCATCTATCAGCCTGATGAGGCGGTGCGTCTTGATGTAATGCTTGAAGATGAGACCGTCTGGCTCACGCAGGCGCAGATGGTCGACCTGTTCCAATCGAGCAAGGCGAACATCAGCGAGCATATCAAGCACATTTTTGAGGAGGGCGAGCTTGTCAAGGATGTGGTTGTTCGGAAATTCCGAACAACCACTCAGCATGGAGCCCTGCCAGGGAAAACGCAAACGCATTCGGTCGAGCATTACAGCCTCGGTGTTATAATCTCAGTCGGTTACCGCGTCAAGTCCCATCGCGGCACCCAGTTCCGCATATGGGCCACCGCCATCCTGCACGAGTATCTGCTTAGGGGATACGCCGTGAACCAAAGGGTGGAAAGACTTGAGCGCAGGATGGAAGGTGTCGAGGAAAAGGTCGACTTCTTCGTGAAGACCGCGCTCCCACCGATTGAGGGCGTTTTCTACGAGGGCCAGATATTCGATGCTCGCGAATTCGCGAGCAGGCTCGTGAGGTCGGCGAAAAGACGTGTGGTACTTATCGATAATTATCTGGACGAGACAGTACTCTCCCTTCTTGCAAAGCGCAGGAAGTCGGCATCTGCAACGATCTACACGACAAGGATTAGCAAATCTCTCCAAGATGATCTGAACAAGCACAACGCGCAGTATACGCCCATCACCATAGTGAAAGCGGCAGGCATACACGACCGGTTCCTGATCATTGATGAGAGTGTCTACCACCTTGGGGCGTCGGTCAAAGACTTGGGAAAGAAGCTGTTCGCTTTTTCCAGACTGGCTATCCCGCCAAAGGACATAATCCCGAAATGAACCAAGGGTCAGGAACGCAGAGAAGGCGAATTCCTCCAAACAAATAAAGCCCCCACCGTCTACAGGACAGCGAGGGGCTTTTGCAATCGGATATTCGGTTTTAAGGTGCGGTCATTTCTTCGGTATCTTCAGCTTGTCCCCGGCGAAGATGGTGTCGGAGGTCAGTCCGTTCAACGTCTTGATCTCCTTGTAGCGCGCGCCATTGCCGAGCATCTTTTGCGCGATGGCCCAAAGCGAGTCGCTCTTGACCACGACGTAGGTATCGTATGCGGTGTCGGCCGTGCCGCCGTAAACCTTCGTGCCGGCTGAGTCAAAGACGGAGTAGCCGGGGTTTGCATCAGAGCACTTCTTCGCGTTCGCAAGCTCCTTGAACGCGCCTTTCTGGGAGGCGGCGTCCGCCCATGATTTCAAGGGTTTCAGGCAAAATGAAAACCACCTACCGACACAATCCTTTGTATCAATAGATGGTAGGTAATATGGTGCGGATAAGAGGACTCGAACCTCCATGAGCGTTAGCTCACACGGACCTGAACCGTGCGCGTCTGCCAGTTCCGCCATATCCGCCCGCCAAACAACCATTTCATTATAAGGGGAAGCTGGGCTTAATGCAAGGATTCGCCGAATTCTTCTACCTACCTGCGGCGGCCCGCCGGCGCCTCGCAACGCCCGCCGACGATCTCCATGAACCGGCGGCCCGCCTGAACGATATCAGTAGTAGCGAAGGCTCGTGAGCGCCTTGTTGTTCTTCATGGTAATCGTGCACCCGGTATTTCCGCCGATCTCCAGTTCTTTCAGAGCCTTGCATCCCCGGATGTCGAGCGTCGACATTTTGGTATAGAACAACAATATTTTTTTCAACTTTGCGCATTTGCTGACATCCAGACTGCTCAGATCCTCCACATAGAGCAAAATATTCTCAAGTTTTTTCGCGCCCCGGAGGTCCAGCGCCGTCGTTCTGCCCGACTCATGCAACTGCAGGCTTTTCAGCTCCTTGTTTTTCGAGAGATTGACCGTGTCGAAAAACAGTCCTTCGGCGTACAGGCTCTG
Source organism: Synergistaceae bacterium (assembly GCA_031288335.1). Lineage (GTDB taxonomy): Bacteria > Synergistota > Synergistia > Synergistales > Synergistaceae > JAIRKI01. The sequence goes on from JAITRO010000029.1 coordinate 3,372, forward strand.
GAGTTTCGCGCACTTGCTAAAATCGATGGACTTGCCGCCCGCACCCAGAATTTCCGCCGACACGACCGGCTTCTTCTCGATCGTGCCCGGCACGACGACGACATCCTGGCTGTTCGCCATGTCGTTTCCCGCATAATCCAGTATATGCACTTTGCCGGACCTGATGACATAGGTGAAGCCGCGATAAAGTTTCTCCTGCTCCTTGGCATATCCCCGCGCGCGGCCGGGGACGGCGGCGCCATCGGCAGCCTCCTGACCGGCAGAGGCGTAGCTCTCCCGCGCGCCGAAGCCGGGGGCGGCGATGCTTCCCGAAAGCCCGTAGCAGAGCGCGACAAAGCAGACCGCGGCGGCCGACACGAGCGCGATATGTTTTCCGCCTCTGTGAAGCGACAAGTTTGTGGTAATTTTTCTCATTTGGTACACCTCCTGAAAGCGAACAATAGCGATAAGAAATATTATATCGCATTTATAAATTTTGTCAATATATAAAAATAAACCAATTATAAATATTAAATTATTTTTTATAATATTAATGTAAATATAATGTAACTATTCCCTTTTTAATTTAAAGAAGAGGCGTAGGGAGACGTGTCATGAAAGTGGAGGGAGAGCGGGAGGTCGGGGAGGCGCCGATAAAGACGTCAGGATCGCCGAGCCGCTTTGCTGTGATATACTTATGGCATGAGTGGTTTGTTGCTTCACGATCTGGATGATTTCTACGCGGGGTTGTTGCCCGCGATTCCGCCGGATGTCGAGGTGGTTCCGGCCTTGCCTTCCGTGCGGAAGTGCGTCGGGTGTTTCGGCTGTTGGGTGCGCACACCGGGCGTCTGCGTGATCGCGGACAGGGCGCGGGACTTCGCCGCGAAGTTCGGCGCGCGCGAGGAGTTCACCGTCGTGAGCCGACTGTACTGCGGCGGGCCGTCGCCCGACGTCAAGGCTTTTCTCGACCGGAGCATCCCCAGTCTCCTGCCCTATTTCGAGGTGGTGGACGGCGTCATGCGGCACGCGTTGCGCTACCCCGCCCTGCGTTCCCTCCGGTATTATTACTATCTGCCGCCCGTCAGCGAGGAGGGCGCGGTCGTCCTCTCGGGAAGCGGCGGCGAGGCGACGGGGCGAAGCCTGAAACAGATCGCGGAGGA
>JAITRO010000033.1 GCA_031288335.1 Synergistaceae bacterium
GGAATTATTCGACGAGAACGAGAAAAAACAGGTGGACGAGGTGATGGAGACCGGAATCATCATGAGGTTCGGTTTCGATGGAGCGCGCAAAGGCCGCTGGAAGGCGCGCGAGATGGAGCACGCGATACGCGAACGCACCGGAGCGGCGCACGCGCTTCTCGTGGCCGACGGAACGGCGGCGCTGACGGTGACGCTGGCGGCTCTGGGCATAGGCGCGGGCGACGAGGTCATAACAAGCCCCTTCACCTTTGTCGCCACTTTCGAATCCATAATGGCGGCCGGAGCGGTCCCGATATTCGCCGAGGTCGACGAAACCCTCTGCCTGTCGCCCGAATCGGTGAGAGAATATATCACCCCGCGGACGAAAGCGGTGATGCCCGTACACATGTGCGGTGCGGCGGCGGATATCGACGCTCTCAGGTCCGTCTGCGACGAGCATAATTTACTGCTCGTGGAGGACGCGTGCCAAGCGTTCGGCGCGACGTACAGGGGACGCGCGGTCGGAACCCTCGGAGACGCGGGTTGCTATTCGTTCGACTTCAACAAAATAGTGACATGCGGCGAGGGCGGCGCTCTCGTCACAAACAGCAGCGAAGTGTACGAACGCGCCGACAGATACCACGACCACGGCCACGATCACTCCATGAGCGACAGAGGCGCCGAAGGACACGATTTCATGGGATACAACTATCGTATAACCGAGCTTCACGCTGCCATAGGTCTCGCCCAGATCGCAAAAACAGATCGGTTTCTGGCGATTCAGCGCGAAAATAAGCGCATTTTCAAGAATGAATTCGCGGCTATTGACGGTATAGAGCTGCGCAAACTGCCCGATCCCGAAGGCGACAGCGGCACTTTCGTCACCTTCTTCGCAAAAAACGAGGAAACGGCCCGCAAGGTGACGCGTTCGCTGAAAGAATCGGGAACCGAGGGGGTGTTCTATTGGTATGACAACAACTGGCACTATATAAGGAACTGGAAGCACTTCAAGGAAAGGCATTTTGCCAATCCGGCCGCAAGAGACATTCTCGACGGAATGCCTGACTATACGAAGCGTGCGTTCAAATCGGACGAAATAATGTCGCGCGTGATATCCGTCGCCATAAAACTTGGCTGGAACGACGAAGAGGCTGCTGAAAAGGCAAAACGCGCGGCGAACGCAATAAAACACGTGCTTTAAAAATCCGCAGGGGGTGCAAGAACTTTGAAAAAACTCAATACAAGAGAGATCTGTCTCATGGGAATCTTTACCGCTTTCATGGCGGTGATGGCTCAGATAAGCATTCCGATGCCGCTTGGGGTGCCGATGACGATGCAGACATTCGCCATATCTCTGGCAGGCGTGATGTTGGGAGCGAAGGGAGGATTTTTCTCCGCGCTGGCGTACGTCCTGCTCGGCGCGGCCGGAGTTCCGGTATTCGCCAACTTCACCGGGGGCATGGGAATAATCCTCGGCCCGACCGGAGGTTTCATCATCTCGTTTCCTCTTTTAGCGCTGATCATAGGCTGGGGCGCCGACAAAGGCAGAAACGAAATGATCGCGGGGCTTATCGCCGGAAATATCGTGAACTACATAATAGGAATGATATGCTTTACGCTGAGCACGGGCAAGGGACTGGACGTGGCTTTCACGGCCTGCGTGCTGCCGTTCATACCGACCGCGATAGTGAAGGCGGTCGCCGCCGGAGCCGTGGGACTCAAAATAAGGGCCCGCGTCATGTCCGCCGCGTAGTGGTACGCCCGCATTTTGGGGAAGCTTCGGAACCGGCAATTAACATGTTCTTGCCGCGAAAAAGCCGGTCTAAAATTAAAAATAGTTTACGTGTTAACTTTAGCTTTGGTTCACCGTTTTTACCCTATTCGTGAAAGGACGCGAGGATATGTCTCGAAAAATTACGGTACTGCTTGGCAGCCCCAGGAGAAACGGAAACAGCGAGACGTTGGCCGTGTCTTTTATCGAAGGAGCGGCAAAAGCCGGGTATAAAGCGGAAATGATCAGGACAAACGGACTGAAAATCGGCGGATGTATAGACTGCCGAAGATGCTGGACAAACAGGACGCATTGCTTTCTCAACGACGATATGAAGGAGGTATACGCGTCTATTGACGCGTCGGACGTGATAACTTTTGTCGCTCCGCTCTATTTCTATTCCTGGCCCGCGCAGATAAAACCCGTATGGGACAGGCTCCTCCCCTATTTTTCTCCAAATTCCAGGATGGATGTGTCCGGACGCAGTACCGTTCTCATAGCCACGGCCGGAGACAACGACGATAGATGCTTCGACGGGCTCAAGAAGTCGTTCGAACTTGCCTGCAATTACGCCAAGTGGAAAATAGCCGGGGAATTACTGGTGCATGGCGTTCACGAGGCAAATGCAGTCTCGTCCAGGGAAGAAATATTGAAGCAGGCGTTCGAAATGGGAGAAAACCTAAAATCTCAATAAAAAGGAGCGATCGCAGTGAGTGATTTTAAGCCTGAAACCATGTTTTCCGAGCGCGCTTTGAATATGAAACCTTCTCCCATTCGGGAGTTGATGCCTATGATAAAAAAACCGGGAATGATCTCTTTCGCCGGGGGCAATCCGGATCCCAAAATATTTCCCATCGCGGAGTTTCATGAAAGTTCCGCCGTCCTGAAAAAAAATGGCGGAGAGATATTGCAGTACGGCGCGACGGATGGCTATGAACCGCTTAAAACGTTTATCGCGCGATGGATGGCCTCTCGAATGGGACGCGGGACAAAACCCGAGGAAATGCTGATCACGTCGGGTTCCCAGCAGGGCATGGATTTACTCTGCGCCGCTTTGATCAATCCCGGCGAATATATCCTGGTGGAGGACCCAACATATCCAGGAGCCATACATACGATGCGAAACCGCGGCGCCTGTTTCATAACGGCGCCCTGCGACAGGGACGGAATGATCGTTGACAACCTTCCGAGGCTGATGGAAGAAGCCCGCTCATCCGGAAAGAAGATAAAATTCATCTACAGTATAGTGAATTTTCAAAATCCGGCCGGCTGCACGCTTTCAACCGAACGAAGAAGACAGTTGCTTGATATGGCACGTAAATACGACCTGGTCATTTTTGAGGACGACCCATACGGACATCTTCGCTATGAAGGAGAGCACCTCCCCACGATTTTTTCGATGGACACGGACGGACGGGTGATTTACGCCTGTTCATTCTCGAAGATACTGGCGCCGGGAGCGCGCGTCGCTTGGATTGTGGGACATAAAGAGATAATCCGCAAGATGGTTATGGTCAAACAGGGCGTGGATTTGTGCACAAGCGTAGTGGCACAGGCACTTGTGGCCGAATATTGCGAGAAAGGCTGCCTCGACGGGTTCCTGCCGAAAATATTGAATCACTATCGCAAAAAACGCGACGGAATGGCCGAGGCCTTCCTGAAATATCTCCCGAAAAATGTGGAATATGAAGTACCTCAGGGAGGTTTTTTCTTCTGGCTGAGGATACCGGGCGTCGATACGCAAAAGTTGTTTTTAAAAGCCGTGGATAAGGGCGTGGCGTTCGTTCACGGCAGGGCGTTCTACGCAAACGGCGGCGGCGGCGACTGCCTCAGAACCTGTTTCACGTTCGCCGGCGAGGACGACCTTCAAGAGGGTTCCCGCAGGCTTCGCGACGCGATAGACGACATGGCCAAATAAAAACTTGACGAGGGCAAAAAGCCTGCTATAATATTTATGTCAGCCGCCGGGATGGCGGAATTGTTAGACGCACGGGACTTAAAATCCTGTGGGCGTAAGTCCGTGCGGGTTCGATTCCCGCTCTCGGCACCATGATAAGCACCGCGGGGTGGAGCAGTCCGGTAGCTCGTCGGGCTCATAACCCGAAGGTCACAGGTTCGAATCCTGTCCCCGCAACCATTTTTAAAAATCCGGGCGGTGTAGCTCAGTTGGTCAGAGCACGCGGTTCATACCCGTGTTGTCGCCGGTTCGATTCCAGCCACCGCCACCAAGATGTTAATAAACATTACAGATAATGATGAAAAACCCGGTATTTAACCGGGTTTTTGCCTTTCTAATCTTCACTATTAGTGACTTACAACTTGAATCATAATATGTATGGCGCTTGCGCGGAGCCGCTGGTAAAATACAGAGGCGGGACGCGTTTCAACCGGTCAAATACATGCCGTGCGTTCCATAAGATTTTCGCTGGAGGAATTTGCAATGAAGCGGAAACATATTTATCGGGCTCTTCTTTTGGCCGCGTTCATCTTCGCGATATGCAGCTCCGCCGTGATTGGGGCATATGCGAACGTCAGGCCGCAGGACGATTTTTACGAATATGTAAACGGCAGTTGGCTGGCTGAAACTGAAATACGTTCGGACAGGTCGGCCGCCGGGTCTTTCACGGAAGTCTCTGATGAAGTCGAGAAAATTTTGCGCGACGACCTCGGCGCGCTGGCGCGGTCATCTCGCAACACAGGAGATCCCATAATGGACATGGCGGCCGAGTATTACAGACAGTCTGCGGATTTCAGCCGCAGAGACAGGGAGGATTTCGAGCCGGCCAGGCACGATTATGAACGGATAGAGCGTATCGCTGATTTGAAAGACCTCTCGTCCAAAGCCGCCCGCCTGACGCTGGACGGATTTCCGATGCCGTTTGGGGTTTTCGTGGAAAATGATTTCGTGGACGTGACAAAGTACACAGTCTGGGTTTCCATGCCGGATTCATTCATGGGAGACCCGAGTTATTATGAAGAGGAGGACGAGACGGGCGCGAGACTCAAGCCTCTCGTCGAGGAACTTTTGACGAAACTCTTCGTGTTGTCCGGTGCGGGCCCCGAAGCCGCCGCCGCCAATACCGTGCGCGCAATGGCGTTCGACCGCCTCATCGCGAAATATATCCCGGATGCCGAGGCGCGGACATATTCCACGACCTATCACGACCCAATGCCGTATGACGAATTCACCTCCAAAATACACGCGTTCGACTTTGACGCGCTCGTGACGAGGTTAATATTCGCCCGCCCCGAGATTATAAACGTGGCGCACAGGGCGTATTTCGAAGCTTTCGACGAGATATGCGGCGAGAGCAATTTCGAAAACATGAAGAGCTGGATGAAGGCGAATTTCCTGATGGATGCGGCCGGAAAGCTCAGCAGGGCGTTTATGCTCGCAAACATGTGGTATGGAGCGGCGGTTTCGGGTGCCGGCTCCGTGACGCCGTTCGAGGAAATACCGTTTATCCAGACGTCACAGGTTTTCGACGACGCCATAGGGATATATTTCGGCAAGAGGTATTTCGGCCCGGAAACGAAACGCGACGTGGAGGAAATAATAAAGGAAGAGATCGCCGTCTACAGAAATCGCCTGAAAGAAAATATATGGCTGGGAGAGCATACAAAAGAGAGAGCGATACGCAAACTCGACGCGATGACGATACGCGTCGGCTATCCCGATAAACTCCATCCCATCTATAAATATTACAAAGTGACGCCCGCCGAGAAGGGAGGTTCGTTGTACTCCAATTTCAGGGCTTTATCGAAGGCCGGCATACGGTACAATTATTCGTTGTACGGAACGACGCCTGACAAAACGCTCTGGAGCATGGCAGCCTACGCGACGAACGCGTATTACGACAGGGCCGACAACTCCATCACCTTCCCCTCAGGCATCCTGAGATTACCCTTCTACTCTCCCGAACAGGGAAACATCGCGAATATTGGAGCGATAGGCACTGTCATTGCCCACGAGATCAGCCACGCGTTCGACAAAAACGGCGCTCAGCGGGACGAGAACGGCAACATGAGGCAGTGGTGGACCAATTCGGATCTTGCCGAATTCGAGAAAAGAACTGCCGCGATAAAAGCGCTCTTCGACGGAATCAAGGTCGATGGCGGAATAGTGAACGGCGAAATCACCCTGGGAGAAAACATCGCCGACGCCGGCGGCCTGTCGTGCGCTCTCGAGACGGCGGCGGGCAGGACACCAGGCAAGCGTTTGTCAAAAGCTCAGCTGGAGAAGTTTTTCCGGAGTTACGCGATAATGTGGCGCTCCAAAACGCGGTCGGAGATGCAGGAACTTATGCTGCTGCAGGACACGCATTCTCCGGCGAAACTGCGCGTAAACGTTCAGTTATCGAATTGCGGCGGTTTTTCCGAGGCGTTCGACGTGAAAGAGGGCGATAAAATGTACATTTCGCCCGAGCGCAGAGTGCAAATTTGGTGAACGCCGAGGTCTTTAAAAACAGATGAAAACACTTGGAATAGGACGATAGGAGCGGTTTAAAAAATGCCCAACCTGTGGGGAGGAAGATTCGAGGACGAAATGGCCGCCGAGGTTGCGGAATTCAACGCGTCGATAGGTTTCGACAAACGCCTTTACGGCTGCGATATCGACGGAAGCGCGGCGCACGCGGCGATGCTCAGAGAGACGGGCATAATTACGAATGACGAGGGTGATAAGATAATCGGCGCTCTCGAAGAGATCAGACGCGATATCGCGGATGGCAAAATAACCTTCAACGTCAGACAAGAGGATATTCACATGGCCGTCGAGGAGATGCTGACAGCCCGCATAGGCGATGCGGGAAAGAAACTCCACACGGCGCGCAGCCGCAACGATCAGGTACAGGTCGACGTGAGGCTTTTTTTCATGCGGGAGACGGAGGCGATCCTGGAAGAGCTGATACAGCTCGAAGCAGTGCTTCTCGAACATGCTGACGATAACAGGGAGGAACTCATAGTCGGTTTTACCCACATGCAGCACGCTCAGCCGGTCACTGTGGGATTCCATCTCATGGCTTACTTCCAGATGTTCCGGCGCGACATAGAAAGGCTCATCGACGTCCGCCGGCGTGCTGACAAAAATCCTCTCGGCTCCGGAGCGTTGAGCGGTACCACGTATCCGATAGATAGGGACATGACGACCAGGCTGCTCGGCTTCGGCGCGCCGACCGAGAACGCGATGGACGCGGTGAGCGACCGCGACTACATCATAGAATTCCTGGCGGCGGCGGCGATTTCCATGATGCACGTATCACGCATCGCCGAGGAATTCGTCTACTGGAATTCGTCAGAGTTCAAATTCATCGCGATAGACGACGCTTTTTGCACCGGGAGTAGCATGATGCCGCAGAAGAGAAACCCCGACGTCGCCGAGTTGCTGCGCGGCAAAACGGGAAGGGTATACGGCGATCTGGTGGCGCTGCTGACGGTGATGAAAGGGACACCGCTCTCGTTCAACAAAGATTTTCAAGAGGACAAAGAGCCTATGTTCGACGCCATCGACACGTGGAAAACCTCGATCAAAATATTGCGCGAGATGATAAGAAAAACCCGATACAGGCGCGATGAGATAGACAGACATCTCGCGGTTGGCTTCATGGGCGCGACTGACTTCGCCGATGCGCTGACGAGACAGGGAATCCCCTTCAGGGAATCGCACAACATAGTGGGACGCGTCGTCAAACTCTGCGAGAGTCGCGGATGCGATTTCAAAGACCTGAAAAAGGATGACCTGCTCGCAATAGACCCGCGCTTCGAACGACTGACGATCCCCGATCTCTCCATGCGCGGCATTGTGAATGCCCGCAAAAGTTTCGGCGGAACCGCTCCCTCAGAGGTGGAACGTCAGATAAAGACCGGCCAAACCTGGCTTGAGGGGATAAAACGCGCTCAATAGGCACAGGATCAAAATATTGGGGCTCCGCCCCAAACCCCGCCGGGGAACCAGTTCCCCGTACCTCTTTTTATAATTTTTTCTTTCACCCAAAAGGTGAAAGAAAAAATTATAAATGAGGGTACAGGGAGCAAGCTCCCTGTTGGGTTCGGGCAGAGCCCGAGGTTTTGCCCTGTGTTTCGTTATCCATTCATAACTTCCGAAAGGCTTCTTATGAAAGAACCAGCCGGAAATTCCGCTATACGTTTCACCGTCAGAAAAACGCCGTCCATGTATATGTCGCTCGTGTGATCCTCAACGACGATGCGGATTATCTCGTCCTTCCTGGCGAGCGTGATTTCGTGCGCGGAATACGGCCCCGGCCACGGAAGGCGCTCGGAGAAAACGCGGGCTCCCTGTATTTGCCCGCCGAGCACACTCGGATAAACCTCTTTGCTCGCAACCTCCGCCTCGGGCCCCGACGCCGCCAGGGCGAGAGCAGCCGCCGTTCCGCTCGGTGCGTTTGCCATGTCTTTCGTGTGCCGATCGGTTATCGTCACGTATGGGTAATATTGGCGCGCGTTTTTGATGAAGTCCGACACAAGGCTGATGCCGAGGCCGTAGTTCGGAATGACCGCCCAGCGAAAACCCTTCGCCGCGACTTCATGCTCAAACGGCTTCAACTGTTCGTCGGTGAGGCCGGTTGTCCCGATGACTGCGTTGAGGCCCGCTTTGATGTATGAGCGTAAATTTTCTTCCAGCAAGAGCGCCGACGAGAAATCTATCACCACGTCCGGCACCGCGGCCGCGAGCCCCTCGTCGAGACTTGGCGCTGCCGCGATGCCGAGAGGCTCTATGCCGGCGAGAGTCCCCAAATCGCTGCCGGCTTCCCTGCACCAGCCCCCAGCAAGTTGCAGATCCTTGACCGTTCCTATCGAGCGTACGATGGTACTGCCGACGTTTCCCGACGCGCCCGTGACAAATACCCTGATCATAAACGATTCCTCCTTATTTTTTTATTTTTATCCGGCCTGAAGTTCCCGCGTTTTAATTTTTTTCAGGTAGATGCGCCTCATGAAAAACGCGCATAGCAGCAATGTTGCGGTCTCGGTAATCGGAAATGTCCACCATATCATATTGACATCGCCGGTTTTCGACATCGCCCATGCAATAGGCATCAACAGGAGCCACTGACGGCTCACGGCCACGGCAAGGCTTTCGGCCCCGTTGCCCAGCGCCTGAAATACCGACAGCGAGATTATGCAGAACGCGGCGAAGACAAAGTGTGTGCTTATTATTCGGAGCGCCGGAATGCCGAGCGATATCATCTCGGGTGTCGCGTTGAACATCGCCAGGAGTTCGCGGGGGAAGACGTTGAACACAATCGTTCCCGCGCCCATCACGGAGGCAGCGTACATGACGCTGAGTTTCACGGTCTCGGTGATGCGCTCGCGCTTCCGCGCTCCGTAATTGTACGCGATTATCGGAACCATCCCGCTGTTCAATCCGAAAATCGGCATGAACACGAAACTCTGTAATTTGAAATAGACGCCGAACACGGCGGTCGCCGTCGCGGTGAAGGATATCAACAGCAGATTGAGGCCGTATATCATCACGGAGCCGAGCGAGGACATCAGGATTGACGGCATGGCCACATAATATATCCTCCCGATTATCGAGGCGCTCGGGCGGAAACCCTTCAACTTGAACGTTATCTCGCGGTTATACCTGAGATTGAAAAACATGGCGAGCGAAGCCCCGACTGCCTGTCCTATGACCGTCGCTAGCGCCGCGCCGGTGACTTCCATCCTCGGAAATCCAAGAAGCCCGAATATCATTATGGGATCGAGAATGAGATTGGTGACCGCGCCGGTCATCTGCGAAATCATCGAGTAAAACGTCTTCCCCGTCGAGATCAGGAGACGCTCCAGCATTATCTGATTGAAAACAGCGAACGACATGACGCAGACCACATAGAGATAATCGTCGCCATATTTCACGATGGCCGGGATATCCGTCTGGGTCTTGAAAAACATGTCGCTCAGGAAAAAACCGCCCGCAGTGAACACGGCGCATGTCGCCCACGACAATAAAATGCCGTGCAGCGCGGATTTGTTGACCAGGTCGGCGTTTTTCTCGCCGAGGCTTCTCGACAGCAAGGCGTTGACCCCTACGCCAGTGCCCACTCCCATGCCGATTATCAGAGACTGCACCGGAAAAGCGAGGGAGACGGCTGTGAGCGCGTCCTCCCCCAGCCGGGCGACAAATATGCTGTCGACCACGTTGTAAAACGCCTGCACTATCATGGACATTATCATCGGTATGGATATATTCAACAGCAATTTATGAATGGGCATTACGCCCATCTTGTTTTCTGAAACGCCCAATTTTGGTCCTTCCTTTACGAAACGGATTCTGAAACGAATCCGGCGAATTCTTCCACGTATTTTTTCAGCAGCTTCACCGATGCCGGCAGACCGATGCTGCTGTCAAGACAGAGGTTGTAATTCTGCGCCTTTCCCCATTTTTTCTGGGTGAAAAAATTATAATAAGAAGCCCTATCCTTATCTTGTTTCCTGATATAGCCTGAAAGTTCCCCCTCGCCTTCTCTATATTCGTCGCGGACAATTTTAAGACGCCATTCGAGCGGAGCGTATATGAAAAAATTGACGCGCCTTTTCATTTCCGCCAGGACATAATCGGCGCACCGGCCGATTATCACGCATGATTCGCGGGAAGCTATCTCTCTTATTGCATTGGACTGTGCGATGAAGACCTGTTCGGGAATGGGAAGCTCGTTGTACGTCATGTATATGTTGAACAGAAATCCCGAAGCCGTGCGATTCTCCATAGTCTGCACGAAATCCTCGTGAAAGCCGCACTCTTTGGCCGCGAGGGATATCAGTTCCTTATCGTAGAAAGCGAAACCCAACTCGCGCGCGAGTTCCCGTCCTATTATCCTGCCTCCCGACCCGTATTCGCGGGCTATGGTAACAGCTATTTTTTTCATTGCCAACGCCCTTTCCGTAATATCAGTATCTTATTATGTCGGAGAAACGCGATTAAATCAAGGGAGCCGAGCTTATAGATTTTGATAATAAAGATAAATTTATAGACAGCCAATAGGCGCTTTCCTCTCGGATGCTGTTCGGCACGCTGAAAATATCTATAAAATGGCGATTTTATGGAAATTTTCTGTTTTTGTGTGATTTTAGTCAATATTTGCGCTACAATATATCACGTTATCCGTGTCGCAATGTGTATAATTTTGAAGGAGGTTTTTGGCGATGAAAAAAATGTTTATCGTTGTTATTCTGTTGGCGGCATTTGTGATGTGTTTGAGCGGAGCGGTTTTCGCGGCGGAGAATGGTTATAAGGCGTGCCTCGTGACATCCACTCCGAGAGGCAACGAGTTTACCGATCTCATATGGTCGGGCTTCCTGAAGCTTGAAAAAGAGGGCTGGGAAGTGAAATGTATCGAGACTTTCGAAACGGCCGAACATGCCGAGCAGATACGCTCCATGTGCGCAGAGGGCTATAATCTCGTCTATACCCAGGGGGACGACGTCATGACCACGGTGAAAGACATATACGACGAGCTGCACGACGCGTATCCCGGCACCGTTTTCATATTTCTTGACACTTACGCAAAAACAGAGTTGGCAAACACGAGCGCAGTGACAATAGACCCGTTCGAGGCATGTTTCATCGCCGGATACGTCGCCGCCGGCAAGTCGAAAAGCGGAGAAATAGGCTTGATGATGCCGCTCGACACTCCGATAATGAGGCGCTTCGAGTTCGGTTATTACGCTGGTATTGACTACGCTAACGTCCAGAACGGCACGCAGGCGAAAATGATCAAAGCCTACACAAACGACTGGGCCGATACCACAAAAGGTTATGAATCGACGATAGCTTTGATATCGAGCCACCCGAACATGGACGTCGTGGTGCAATGCGCGTACATTTCAGGCTATGGCGCTATCTCTGCCTGCGTGGACAAAAAAATCCCATGCATAGGCGTCGACGATTGGCAGGGTGACATCGATCCGATAGTTTTCTGGTCGGCCATAAAATCCATGGACATCGCTGTATATGAGACGGCCAAAATGTGGATAAACGGTAATAAACTGCCCTTCGCGCTGGAGTTCGACCTCGAAGCGGGTGGACTGGCGTACGCTGATGTGGATCTGAAAAACCTCGCTCCCGAGCAGGCGAGGAAAGTGGTTCAACTCAAGAACGACATAATGACTCGCAAGGTGGATGTTTTCGCCGGGAAATACGAGGAGTGGAGAGAGACCAACTTCGACCAGTCCGAATGAACCCTGCCGGCGTGGGCGGGCATATGTCCCGCTCACGCCGGCCACGTCATGAGACAGGAGGCGCTAAAAAGAATTTGGAAAATCCCGGATACATCCTCGAAATGAGGAACATCAGAAAGACTTTCGGCGCGTTAGCGGCAAACGACGATATAACGCTGAAAGTCCGCAAAGGCAGCGTCCATTCGCTGATAGGGGAGAACGGCGCCGGAAAGAGCACGCTCATGAACATCCTTACGGGCATATACCGTCCAGATTACGGCGAGATATTCCTCGGCGGACGGAAGGTGAATTTTCGAAATCCTCAAGACGCGGCACGGCACGGAATTGGCATGGTTTACCAGGAATTTATGCTGTTCAGGGAACTCTCCGTTTTGGAGAACATCATGTACGGTTTCGAGGAAAAAAAGGCGTTCGGCATCCTCATCGACAGGAAAAAAAGTAAAAAAAAACTAGAAGAAATCTGCGAAAAATACCATTTTAACATTCCACTAGGAGCAAAAGTCGCCGACCTTCCCGTCTCCATGCTCCAGCAGGTCGAAATAGTGAAAGTCCTCTATAAAGGGGCCGATATCATAGTGCTCGACGAACCCACGAGCGTGCTCACGCCACAGGGAGTGGAGGGCCTGTTCGACGCCGTTCGCTTTCTCGTGGCGAGCGGGAAGACGATAATATTCATCACGCATAAATTGAAGGAAGTCTTTGCAGTCGCGGACGAGATAACGGTGCTGCGCGACGGCAAAGTCACTGGGAACGTTCGGTGTGACGGAACAACGGAAAACGCGCTGGCGAACCTGATGGTCGGACGTGATGTGACGTTCGGGTCGGGCAAATCGGTTCACGAGCCAGGCGTGAAAGTTCTGGAGGTTCGTAATCTGAGCGTGAGGGACAAAGACGGCGTTCTTCGCCTGAAGGAAGCGTCTTTCGACGTGCGCGAGGGCGAGATAGTCGGAATCGCCGGGGTGGCCGGCTCAGGACAGCAGCAGCTCGTAGAGGCGGTATTCGGAATCTCGCGGGCCGAAAAAGGCCGCGTCACCTTCCTGGGAAACGACGTCACGGATGCCGAGCCGCGCGACCGCCGCCTCATGGGCATGGGCTACGTGCCTCAGGACAGACTTGGAGCGGGAGGCAACGCCGCCGCGGCAATTTGGGAAAACTCCATAATGGGCTACCATATTTCTGAGAATTTCAAAAGCAAGTTTTTTCTTTCGCGGCAGGAGGTGGAGAACTTTGCCGACAAGGTCGTCTCCCAGTTCAACGTCAAAACCCGGAGCATCGACGACAAGCTCTCCAGTCTCTCGGGCGGCAACATACAGAAGCTGATTGTCGGACGCGAGAGCATACAGGACAAAAAGCTCCTGATAGTGGAAGACCCGACGCGCGGCATCGACGTGGGCGCGATAGAATTCGTCTGGGGCAAAATGCTGGACATCGTCAAATCGGGCATGTCGATACTGCTCGTGAGCCATGAGATAAACGAGGTGATGCAGTTGTCCGACCGCATTCTGGTCATTTACGAGGGCAGGCTTTACGACGGGGGCGCGTACCTCGAACTGGACGATAAGGAAATCGGGTTTCTGATGACTGGAGGGGGCGCCGCATGAGCGGCCGCAAATCGGCGGACTTCGTCATAAGGAATTTTTTCTCCCCCGACGTGGGGATAAGCGTCGCGCGCTACGTAATATCGTTCCTCGGTGTGTTGCTGCTCGGCTCCTTCATGATATCGCTCCAGGGAGAAGACCCGGTGAACGCCGCGCGTCTCATCATGAAGGGTGCTTTCGGAAACAGGGTATCCATAGGCAATTCACTGAGATGGGCAATCCCCTGCATGTTGACCGGCTCAGCCTCGATAATAGCTTTCAAATCAGGCGTGATAAACCTCGGCATAGAGGGACAGATGTACGTGGGTGCCTTTGTCGCCGCAGTCCTGGGATGGGCGTTTAAACTGCCGCCTGCGCTGCACGTGACGCTTTGTATCGCCGCCTCCGGGGCGGCCGGCATCGCCTGGGTCATAATACCGGCGCTGTTGCGGCTTTTTTTCAGATTGAACGAGTATGTGACGACAATGATGATGAATTTCATCGGTACGCTCATCTGTGACTACTTCGTTGTCTGGGTGATACTTCCCGGCGTGGCCATAACGACGACCACGGCGGCTACCCCGACCATAAACAAAAGCGCCCGGCTCGCCACGCTGATAAAAGGAACGTCATGCAGCACGGGTTTTCTCATCGGGGTGGCAGCGTGCGTGCTTGTTTATATCCTGTACCGCTTCACCGTCAAGGGCTACGAGCTGAAGCAGGTCGGCGAAAACATCAAGTTCGCCCGCACCGGAGGGGTGAACGTGAAAAAGACGTTCGCGGCGATTTTCATACTGTCCGGGATGTTGGGCGGCTTGTCGGGCGGGATAGAGGTCTGCGGCGGATATTACAAGTACGTGTCCGGTTTCAGCTACACGATGGGCTGGGAAGGGATAATGATAGCGAATATCTGCAACAACCATCCCATAGGCCTCATCTTCGTCTCTATAGTATGGGGTGCCCTCAAGACCGGGGCCATGAGCATGGAGCGAGGAACGTCGCTCAACAGGCTCACTGTCAACCTGCTTCAGATGTTGTTCGTCATACTCGTCTCGGTAAATTACGAG
Source organism: Synergistaceae bacterium (assembly GCA_031288335.1). GTDB lineage: Bacteria > Synergistota > Synergistia > Synergistales > Synergistaceae > JAIRKI01. The sequence continues at coordinate 14,595 of JAITRO010000033.1, forward strand.
GCGATATACGGCTATTTCAGGAACAGGGCGAAGAAGGCGCGCGACATGGAGCGATTCTTAGCTGAGAGGAAGGAGAGCTGAATGTTCTGGGACGTGCTTCGAACATGTGTCAGTCCCGTGGCGCTCGCCGCCGCTCTCAGGCTTTCATGCCCGCTCATAATCGGTTCGACCGGCGGGTGTTTCAATGAGAAGATAAGCACAGGCAACTTGGCTTACGAGTGTTTCATGCTGACGGGGGCGTTCTTCGGCGCGTGGGGCAGCTATCTCACCGGGAGCCCGGTTGCCGGGTCGCTGCTCGCGATAGCGTCCGGATTGGCGCTCGCCGCCATTTACGGAATCCTCGTGTATCATCTCAACTGTAACGCGATAATAGTGTCGATAGCGTATAACAACGCGGCGTGGGCACTCACCACCCTGATGCTCGTCGTCGTCTGGAACACCCGCGGACAGTTCAACGACCCGTCTATAGTCAGCTACCCGAATCTCGAGTGGGAGTTCCTGAAACAGTACCCGACGCTCGACATGATATTCAACTACAATATAAAGATGGTTTACTTCGCATTTTTCTTCGCATTTTTCGGACATCTGGTGATGTACCACACGCCGTTCGGTCTGAGGCTTCGCGGCGTCGGCATAAATCAGGCTGCTGCGCAGGCGGCCGGCATAAGCGTACGAAAGTACCGCTGGATAGGGCTTGTCATAATGGGGGCGTCGATGGGGCTCGCGGGTTCGTACATGCCGCTGTGCGGCATGTCGCTCTTTTCCGAAAACATGACGAGGGGCAGGGGATTTTTGTGCCTCACTTCCATCTTGGTGGGCAAAGGACATCCCATCCACACGATGTTTATAGCGTTGCTCTTCGGATACGCAAACGCCATGACCCTAGTGTTGTCCACCTACGGGCTGCCCACGCAGATAATAAGCATGCTGCCCTACGTGATGGTGTTGCTGGTGCTTCTCTCCGTGGGAATAAAAAATTATGGAAAAAGCTCCGACATAACGAGCGAAGCACTTTGACAGACTCCCACGGCTTTAGCCGTGGGAGTCTAGGATCAACAAAGATTGCCGGCCGAAGCCGGTCTTACGTCTTCTCCCCTAATGGTGGATGCCCCCACACGTTTTATATTTATCGCGGCGTTTATATCTCTATCGTGCGCCGCGTCGCATTTTGGACATGTCCAGTCGCGGACATTCAAAAGCAGTTCCGGCAGGACATGCAGGCATGAGGAACAAGTTTTGCCCGACGGATAGAATCTGTTTATTTTTGCGCATCGCGAACCGTGCTTATACATCTGCCATGCCAAAATTTTGAGAAACCGCGCATGTCCGAGATCGGATATCTTACGGCCCCACAAACGCTGCATGGCCTTCATGTTCAAGTTCTCTGCGAAAATGAAGGCATATCGCAGCGCAAGTTCGAGAGCCAGCTTGCAATGAAAATCCTTGCGCCGGTTCGCTATTTTGCGATGCGCTCTGACGGGATTGAGCCGCAAAGGATTATTGGTGAGAGGGGTAGAGATATCGGAACGTCGTCATGAAATCAGTGAGAATGATTGGGAACGTGTCAAAGACCTGCTTCCGCCCGAAAATACGGGTGAAGGCCGACCATCAAAACCAAACAGGATTATGCTTCAACGGAATGCTGTGGCAAGCTAAGACCGGCGCTCCATGGCGTGATCTGCCGGAGTATTATGGCCCATGGCAAACAATTTATTCTCGCTTCCGCAAATGGTCGAACCTCGATGTTTTCA
>JAITRO010000068.1 GCA_031288335.1 Synergistaceae bacterium
TATTCAGCAAAGTAGATTTGTCCAAGTATTTGGCTTCTGGAAAGGCAGAAGACAGCGGTAATCCCGATTGCCTTTTTTTGCCAATAAAGTTTTGCAGGTGATGAAAACCATTATTATGTTTTGCTATGCTCTGCCAGGCTACATATTACAATATCTCCCGTTCGTACTGCATCGCGTACAACTGCCTGTAATAGCCGTCTTTCCTCAAGAGTTCGCGGTGCGTTCCCCGCTCGGTTATCCTGCCGTCGCGCACCACCAGTATCAGGTCGGCCATCTTTATCGTCGAGAGCCTGTGAGCTATCAGAAACGACGTGCGGCCCGAGAGCACTTTCGAGATCGCGTTCTGGATCACGCGCTCGGTCTCGGTGTCGACCGACGATGTGGCCTCGTCGAGGACGAATATCCTGGGGTCGGCTATCACGGCGCGCGCGAACGAGAGCAGTTGTTTTTCGCCGGTCGAAAGGCGGTCGCCGCCTTCGCCGACGTCGCTGCCGAGACCCTCGGGAAGTTTTTCGATGACGCGGTCGGCAGAGACAAGGCGGGCGGCCCGTATGATATCCTCGTCCGCCGCGTCGAGCCGTCCGTAGCGGATGTTGTCGCGAACCGTTCCAGAGAACAGATGCGGGCTTTGCAGCACATATCCTATGTTCGAGTGCAGCCATAACTGCGAACGCTCGCGGTAATCCCGACCGTCTATCAATATCCTGCCAGAGGTCGGCTCGTAGAAGCGGCAGACTAGGTTGACCAGCGTCGACTTGCCGGCGCCGGTCTCGCCCACCAGGGCTACGCACGAACCGGCCGGCACCTTTAAGTTGATATGTTCCAGGACATATTCGTCACCGTCGGGATATTTGAAGGCGACGTCGTCGAACTCCCCATCTCCTTGTATGGTTTCCCAGTTTTCGCGCTTAGGATCGAAACTGTCGCCGTAAACCGCCGTCACCTGTTGGGAATCGGTGATCTCAGGCTTGCGCCTCAGAAGCGCGTCAACTCGCTCTATATTGGCCTGGGTCGAGGTCACCTCTGAAAACGTGTTCGACAACTGCCGCACTGGCTCGAAGATGTTTATCGCGTAAGATATCATGGCCGAAAGCGTGCCGAAAGCCATAGTGCCTCCGGCCACGTAACCGAGGCCCTTAGTCGTTATAATGGCTGTGGCGGCGGCCCCGAACATCAGCATGATTGGGGTGTAAACCGCGCTCCATGTCGCGGAGCGCACCGATGCCCTGTACATCCGTCCGGTAAGCTCGCTGAATCCGGATATGTTTATGTCCTCTGCGACAAGAGTCTTTGATGTGCGCGCGCCCATTATGCCCTCGTTGAAGGAGCCGGTGATCATCGAGTTTATGCGCCGAGCTGTCCTATTATGGCGCAGTATGCGACGCTGAAACCGGAGCGTCAGGAACATCATTACAGGCGCCATCGCGGCGAGCCATATCCCCAGCCTGAAACTCAGCGCCAGCATAGCAACTATCGCTAACGCGATATATGACAGCCCCCACATCATATCGACGAGCCCCCAGGCTACCATCAGCCCTATTTTATCGGTGTCCGACATGACGCGCGCGATTATGTATCCGGTCGGCGTAGTGTTGAAATATGAGAGCGACAGGGTTTGCAGGTGGTCGAAACAGACTTTTTTGAGGTCGCGCGAAAAACCCACCTCGATGCGTATCGCAAGCCTTGTGAAAGCCACAATCGCCGCCAGCGTCGTCAACATCATCGCGTGGCCGAGCGCCGTTACCTTCCAAATACCGTCCGTCATGCGAGCGAATATGAAATTGTCTATGATGTATTTTTGGTAAAGCGGTATCGCCACGTCCACCACGGAGCAGAGACACATGAGCGCGGCTATCTTTAAAAGCTCCCGCCTGTACGGCAGGAAAAACCGCCACAGCAGTCTCCATACCTTCGCGTCGAACGGTTTGTCGTAAAATTCGTCCGAGTAATCGCTCATGACGCATCCTCCGCGATTTCGTCCAATACAGCCCCCTGCATTCCGCTAACCCGGCAGTAGATTCCGCCGAGCTTCATAAGCTCTGACGGCGTGCCCATCTCGGCTGCCCGTCCGTCCTCCATGACCATTATCAGATCCGCGTTCGAAATGGTGGTGACGCGGTGCGATATGATGATCGCCGTCACTCCGCGCACGCGTTCTTTCAAAGCTGTCCTTATCCGCGTGTCGGTCTCGGTATCGACGGCGGAGAGGGAGTCGTCAAATATCATGATCGGCGTATCTTTCAGCACGGCGCGGGCTATCGCCATGCGCTGCTTCTGGCCGCCGGAGAGCGTGACGCCGCGCTCTCCCACTATCGTGTCATAACCGTGAGCAAACCGTTCGATATCCGAATTCATCTGCGCTATCGCCGCAGCCTCGCGAATTCGCTCAATCGGAGGATCCTTCGACAGACCGGCGATATTCTCGGCTATCGTCCCGGAGTAGAGAAACGGCTCTTGCAGCACTATGCCGACGTTTTTGCGCAGATGCCGGCGTTTGTACTTTTTTATGTCCACGCCACCTATTCGTATTGTCCCCTCGCCCTCCTTTAAGTCATAGAGCCTGCACAGAAGATGAGCCACGGTCGTCTTGCCCGAGCCGGTCGCGCCCAGGATGCCGAGCGCCGTGCCTTCTTTGACGGTGAACGAGACGTTTTTGAGCACGCGCGTGCCGTCATATGCAAAGGACACATCGTCAAACTCTATATCGCCGGATATAGGCGTGTCGATCGCGTCGGGCGGGTCGGTCTCCGGGGCCGTCTCCAAAATCTCGCGCAGCCTGCCCAGCGAGACCATTGTCTTCCCAGCTTCCGACAGCACGCGCCCCAAACCTCTGACCGGCCATATGATCATGCCGTTGTAGGACAGGAATACCATGAACTCGCCCACAGTGACGCCGCCCTTGGCCGCCTGATACGTTCCGGCGGCGCATATCGTTATCATCTGAAGCCCGGTCAGGAGGTCGCCCATCCCCCAAAACGCGCTGAGCATATTGCCGAGCTTCACCCAGAGCGAGGCAAAGAGTTCATTCTGCGCCGCGAACTTGTCCGCTTCGTGCCGCTCGCGCCCGAAAGCACGTACCACGCGCACGCCCGAGCAATTTTCCTGCACTATCGCGAGCAGCTGTCCCTCGGCCTCGTCGGCTGCGAGAAACCTCGCGGAAGTTTTTTGCAGAAAGGTGTATGAGTACAAGAACACCACGGGCAAATAGACGAACGACGCGACCGCAAGGCCGAAATTCATCCGAAACAGCATAGTGTAGGCGAAGACCACCAGCACCACGGCGCGCACTATCTCGATCATCTGGGCGAACACGAAGTTGCGGACGATATCCACATCCGATGTGCAGCGCTGCACGATGTCGCCCGTCTGAATCGTTATGTGCCATTCGAAGGGAAGGCGCTGTATGTGCGAGTACAGCCTGTCGCGGAGATGTTTTATCAGTCCCTCGGCCCCAAGGGAGAGCGAGCGGCGGTGTATGAAGCTGAAAATCCCTCCCAGCGCGGCCACGGCGACGACGACAAATCCAGCCCTAGTGAACGCGTGATTCCCGCCGAAATTCGGGTCTATCCCAGCGTATCGGGCTATCGCCGAGATAACGGGCATCTTGGACTCGCTCACTCCGCCAACGCTGTCGACGAGGAACCGTATCAACTGGGGCAGCAAAAAATTACATGCTATAGATAAGAACATCGACGCGCTCGCGACGATGTAAAGGCCCCGCGATCCCTTTGACATCTCCCACAGAAGATCGAGTGTGCGTTTCTCAACATTTTTTTCCGCCGGCAATTCCTTCACCCCTGCTTGTCCATTCGTTTTTAATCGCAGGCAAAACTTCGGGCGCTGTCCGAATCCGGCATCGACGCATGAAATCTCAGAAAGTTATTATATATTCATTGAGCCTTTTTACAACCTGTTGCTTGATAAATTAGCGCATATGGGGCTCCGCTCTCTGACACAGAAACCCCGCCAGGGAGCAAGCTCCCTGGACTTTCTTTATAATTTTTTTCTTTTCTCCGAAGGATGAAAGAGAAATTTATGAAGGGGGTACGGGGAGCCCGTTCCCCGGTGGGGTTTCTGTGTCAGAGGGGCAGAGCCCCAAGGTCTACTCGGTCAGAAATGCGCGGCCGGTTTCGGCGTCGAAATATTTTAAATGGTTTTTTTTGATGCCCAGACGTGCTTTTCGTCCTAAGTGCAGAAAACCCGACTCGTCAGCGCCGAGGCTCGCTATGAAACGGATTCCCGTATCGTCGGCGTCTATATGCAGGTTATTCTCGCCGCCAAGGGGCTCGATCATTGCCACCGTGCCGGACATCTCTCCGCTATCTCCATCGATTGCTATGGTGAAATCCTCGGGACGGATTCCGACCTCTATCTCACGTCCAACCGCCGTGCGGAGCGCTCCTGCGTGCCCGTCCGCCACCCGGATGTTTCCGGCGTAAAGACTTCCGCCGCGATCCTCCAAGCGGCATTTGATAAAGTTTATGGGCGGCGACCCTATGAAACCGGCAACAAAACGATTGGCGGGATTGTGATATACGTGAAGCGGCGCGCCGATCTGCTGAACTAATCCGTCCTTCATGACCACGATCTTGTCGCCCATCGTCATTGCTTCGACCTGGTCGTGAGTGACGTAGACGATGGTCGCGGCAAGGCGCTTGTGGAGCGCTATTATCTCGGCCCGCATCTGCACGCGCAGTTTGGCGTCGAGATTTGAGAGTGGTTCGTCGAATAGAAAAACCTTGGGCTGGCGCACGATCGCGCGTCCAACGGCGACGCGCTGACGCTGTCCGCCGGAAAGGGCTTTCGGCCTGCGCTCGAGGTACTGTTCGATGTCAAGTATGCGCGCGGCTTCCTTGACGCGCCTGTCTATTTCCTCCATGGGAATTTTTTTGATCTTGAGACCGAAAGCCATATTTTCGTACACCGTCATGTGCGGGTAAAGGGCGTAATTCTGAAAGACCATCGCTATGTTGCGGTCGCGCGGCTCTCGGTAATTCATCAGCTCTCCGTCGATCAGCAGCTCTCCGGAGCTTATATCCTCCAAGCCGGCTACCATGCGCAGCGTGGTGGACTTTCCGCAGCCGGAAGGTCCAACCAGCACGACAAACTCCTCGTTTTCTATCGTGATCGTGACGTTGTCAACGGCACGGACTCCGTCGGGAAAAACTTTGCTGATATTTTTCAGTTCGACTTTAGACATAATTTTCCCCCATCCTCGGTAATATTGTCACCCTTTTACGGCACCGGCCACAAGGCCCTTGACCAGCGCCTTCTGGGTCAGCCAGCCAAATATGACGGCAGGAAGCACCGATATGGTGGAGGCGGCCGAAAGCTGCGCGACAAACTGCCCCTGCTGTTCTCTGAAACGGGCCATATAGACAGGCAGAGTCGCCGTAGGGTTGCCAGTGAGGTTGAATCCGAGAAAAAATTCGTTCCAGATGAAGACGGCGACCAACAAGCCGGCCGAGATTATCCCCGTTCTGGCAAGAGGAACGGCTATCCTCAGCATCTGTTGGAACTTGGTGCAGCCGTCTATCTCGGCCGCTTCGAAGATCTCCTTAGGTATATCGGAGAAGAACGAATGAACCATCCAAACCACAATAGGGATGTGAGTCCCTACGTAGACGGCCAAAAGTCCCCACGGCGTATTTATGAGGTTGAACTTCTGATACCATGTGAAAAGCGGGATGAGCACCGCCACAGGCGGCAGGAGTATGGTCGTGATGAACCAGACGTAAAATTTGCCCGGAGTCTCTTTTTTGTTGAACCGCCCGAAAACTATCGCGAAAGCGGCCGGTATTCCAAGGGCGAGGCATAGGATGGTGCCGAAGCATACCTGAAAGAGTGAGTTTTTAAGGTATTGGTGCATGGTGGGATCTCCCAACACTTTTTGGTAAGTGGAAAATGTCGGTTTAAAGAAAATGTGCGGGTTTACCGCCTGTGCCTCCGTCTTGAAGCCTGACAAAAACATATACAGGATGGGGAAAAAATACAAAACCGCGACACCGTAAACCAGCACCGCCAGCAGGAAGCTCCTGAAAAGACGACGCAACGCCGCGGATTGCCGCACTTCATCAATACTGTTCTTCGCCATTTCTTGCCCCCCTATAAATATAAAGAATTTTGACGTTTAACGATATTGCGCGTTTCTGCGCTGAATCGAGCGATAAATCAAATTTACGAGCACCAGTGTCAGCAGGACGGTCATCGTGGCGAGCGCGCCCGCGCGTCCGACGTTGCTCGCGCTGAAGATCTCCATGTATACGTAATAAGGCAGCGTATATGAACGGGTTCCCGGTCCTCCCGCCGTCGTCGTCAGAATGAGGCCAAACTCCTTGATAACGAAGACCAGCCCAAGCATTATCGCGACTTGCAGGTGGTTTACTATCAATGGCAGTTTTATCTTGAACGTGGTTTGCCACCAGTTAGCGCCATCAATGCGCGCACAGTCGACCAGGTCTTTGTCTATTCCCTGCAGTCCGGCCAGGATGACGAGAAAGAAAAACGGCAGCCATTGCCACGTAAAGAGTGCTATTACAGTGGCCTTCGGGTAATAGCTGATAAGGTCGACCGGCGTCATGCCGAGCGCCTTGGCGATCACCCCATACCATCCGAAAGTCGTGTTGAGAATCGTGGTTTTCCAGATGACGCCGGAGGCGGTCGACATCACGAAAAACGGGCCGAGTATGAGAGTGCGCGCGATATTGACGCCCGGAACCTGGTGATCGAAAAGGATTGCCAGCAGAAATCCCAAAATCGAACAGAAAAGGAGCGTCATCAACGTTATCACTACCGTCTGGAAGAAGACGCCGTAAAACTGATGCAGTTCGGATAAACTTCTTATTCTGAGAAAGTACGTGTAATTTCTGAGACCGTAGAATACCCGCGCCATATCGGGGCGCGACAAATTCCATCTGATAAATGAAAAGATGAGCGTCATCAAAAAAGGTACCTGCGTCATAACCGCGACAATTATCACGGCGGGCAGAAGAAAGGGATAATCGCTTTTTTTATGTCTGAACTGAAGGCCGTCGGGCATAATGTTTCTCCTTGGAGAATCCTCACGGGGATAAAAACGAAAGGACGGTTCCGAAACGCGCTGGAACCGGAACCGTCCTGACTAACGGTCATTTCTCAGTCTTTATTGGTAATCGCCCTCCTCGGCGACAGCTTCAAAGACTTCCTGAGTCCTTTTTATGGCTTCGTCGAGAGTGATATTGTCGACCACATAGTCGGCGAGGTTCTGGGTCATCTTGTCGCCCGCGTCCGCGAATTCCGGTATAGCTATGTACTGGAGACCGACATAGGGGACGGGATCGACGCAGGGTTTCGTGAAATCCATGCCCTCAAGCACCGCGAGTTCCGCGTCCACATAGGGTATCGCCGCGTAGAACGGCATTTTGTAAGTGGACGAACGAACCGCCGGCGGTATCGAAGTGCCGGTCGCGTCGTACTTGAGCGCGAGCGCGATGTAATCTTTCGAAGTTGCCCAGAGCATGAACTTGAACGCCGCGTCCTTCTTGGCCTGGTCGGCCTTGGGGTTGAGGCACATCGTCCAGTTCCAGAGCCAGCCGGTATTCCTCTGCTGTTTCGCGTGCGGGGCAATGACGTAACCCATCTTGCCTTTAACGCCCGATTCCGCACTCTCCAACGGGGGCGCTATGGACGTCGCGTCGTAGTACATGCCGCACTTTCCGGACTGCATGAGTGCTATGCACTCGTTATAGGTGTAGGAAAGGATGTCCGACTGTCCGGCTTCGCGCAGTATCTTCTTGTACATCTCCCAGGCCGCCCTCTGTTCGGGAGTGTCGACCTTGGCGTTCCAGTCCATATCGAAGAATTTGCCGCCGAACGCGTTGACCATCGTCACGAAAGGAGCGCCGCTCATTCCCCATCCGGGCGCGCCGCGCATCGTCATGCCGACGATTCCCTTTGACGGGTCGTGAATCTTCTTCGCCAGTTCATACACTTCGTCCCAAGTCGGGCGTTCGGGCATCGTCAGGCCCTTCTCGGCGAAAAGTTCCTTGTTGTACATGAGGAACGAACCCTCGCCGTAGAACGGAGTCACGTAAGCCTTGCCGTCGAGGGATACGGACTGCACCATTCCCTGGATGAGGTCGTCGCGGTCGTACCACGCTTTTTCATCGGGCGTCAGTTTCTCGAAATAAGGCTCGAGGTTCTCGATCCAGCCGTTCTTCGCCCAAGTCTGCGCCTCGTAGGGGCCTATGTAGTAAATGTCGTACGTGGTGCCTCCGGTGGAGGCTTCGGTGGTCACTCTCTG
>JAITRO010000081.1 GCA_031288335.1 Synergistaceae bacterium
CCCTTTCGATCATGTCAATTATCCTCCGCTTTTTCGCCCAGATTTATGATCACGACCTCCGGACGGCCGACCGTCCGCACGGGAGTACCCCATACGCCTGCCCCGCTCGAAACGTAATAATGCGTGTTTTCTTTTTTGTAGAGCCCGTAGCTTTTTTCATATATGCACGCCACGAGAAAATTGACCGGAAATAATTGTCCGCGATGCGTGTGTCCCGAGACCTGAAGCAGAGCGCCGCTGTCCGCGGCTTCCCCGAGCCCGAAAGGCTGATGGTCCATTACGATCAGAGGATAACGAGCATCGTCGGGCACTATCGAGGAAATTATATCGCTTATGCCCTTCCGGGCGCGCCCATAATACGACCCGGCTCTGTCGTCGCGGCCCACGAGGACGAATTCCCCGTCCGGCATCTCGGCCTCGTCCACGAGAAGACGCACGCCGGCGTCCGCGAAGAAATCTTCAACTGCGGCATGTCCCGCGTAATAATCGTGATTGCCCATGACGGCCCAGGTCCCGAGTCTGGATTCAAACGAGGACAGCAGATTCATGGTCTCTGTTTTTCGGGCTTCGTCGCGGAGAAAATCCCGGCTGTCTATGGTATCTCCAAGTATCAGGACAATGTCCGGCGAAGCGCCGTTGACGAGCGAAACCAGTTTTTCGAGATATCTCGGCCCGGTAAACTGCCCCAGATGAATATCCGAGAGCAGCGCTATTCTGAGGGAAAAATCGCCGCCCGCCGTATTTGAAAAATCGTCGAGGCTCACCTGACGCTCCACGATAACCGGGGTATTGGCGTTCCACACTCCGGCCAAGGTAACGACGACGCTCGCAATGAAGACGAACGCGATCACGCACAGCCGTGCTTTCGGGGGATATGGAGGCGGCAGCCGGGTTATGGTGATCACGTTGTTGACGATCCGCAGGACGTCCGCCGCGAGCGTCAGGAAAAATCCGTATATCATGGGCGACATGTAAAGCGCGCTCATGAATGACGCTGCGTTGACAATCATCTGAGGCGCCCTGCCGTCCAACAGACGGCCTACAGGGAAACTGACGGCAAACAGCGCGAACGTCACACACGCCACGGCGCGCAATACCGTAAACCCGGACAGCGTGAGATAAAGTCTGATAAACAAGTAGCAATTGATCACCAGATAAACGCCTAATACGACACCGAAGAAAATTCTCAGCACATGCGCCCCCCTTTAATTCGAACATTACGATCCGCGTAGAATTTTACCATATAAAGAGGCTCGCGCCGCAAGTCGAAGACCGCGAGAGGAGTTCTCCCATTCGTTCGGCACATGGTATTTTCCGCGGGACGTGGAAATCAAAACATGAAACCCAACAACCTCCAGTGCGCGAGGAAGAACATATATCCCGTCTCTACGAGGGCCACGGTTATTATCGCCAATTTTTCCAGCAAGTGATAATCGGGATTCATTATTTTCGCCGCAATCCTGAACCAGAGCCACGCCAGTATTAGTCCGCCGGCCAGCGGGGCGACGAAAAGGATTTTCACCTGATAGGGCACGAATATGTGAAATTCGTGTCCTGCAATGACGGTCGCCGCGGCGAGGGCGACTGCGAAAAATATATTCACGGCGCAGAAGATGGACGAAATTCCCCACAATTCCGTGTCGGAATTCAACCCTTTCTCCCACGGGAATTTGCCCCTGTTGATGGAGCTCCCGATGTAGAGGCCGGCGAAAGACAGCAGAGCCGTGAGGACGAAAACCGCCGCTGTCACCCATTTTGAGTAATAACCGTCGTACGCCGCCAGCTTTTCATACGTGTTGTCGACGCTTCCCATCACGAGGACCGCGATACGGCCGCGCGAATCCCTCTGAAACAAAATATGTTCGTCCGCTAATGTCCCGCCTTTGCCGATTTTCCGGAAAAGGTCATTTTCGCCTTCGACTGGAAACCATATGGAGGGAGGCGAGTTAAATCCGGCATGTTCGGTGACGAGATAGCCTTTCATCACGGAAACTTTGACCTGATCGGCGTTGAAGGCGGTTATTTTTTCGGCCGTGCTGTGGGATATGTCAGTGGTTCTGTAGTAGCCCAACACATCGGAGTTAAAAACTCCCAACCGAACGGAAGGCGGTGTGTTCGGCGCGGGCATCGGAAAAAAGCGCTCCACGAGGGATGCGGCCAGTTTGTCGCCAAAGTCGATCCCCGATTCGTTGGCCGCGAAGAAAATTCCGAAGTTTTTATCAGGCATCAACATCATGAAACTGGAAAATCCGGGCATGTTTCCGTACCGTTGAAGCGTTCTGCGGCCGGCGGCCGGATGTTCGAGGTAACCGAGCCCCGCTCCGTTTATCATCTTGTGGGGCGAAAAATGTCTGTTCATCATGCTGCTTGAGTGAAGTTCCCCCAATATCCGGTTTTTTCCTATCGCGCCTCCCGATAGTTGAGCGATCATGAATCTCGCCATATCGTGTCCAGTAGTGCACATGCCCGCCGCCGGAGGATCGAGTCTGTATTCGTAAGATGCCTTGACACCGCGCGAGTCGTACCCGGCGGCCAGGTTCGCGACGTCGTCGGAGGTGAGGTAGAAGACGCTCTTATCCATGCCGAGCGGCCCGAATATATATCTTTTTATCGACGCGTCGAAGTTCATCCTGGAATACCGCTCTATTATCGAACCGAGCAGGGCATAACCCATGTCGGAAGTGCGGTAATACATTCCCGGCTCGCCGACTACGGCGGGCATTATCTTGGGCAGGCGCGCCGTGTATGCCCTTTCGTCGGAGGATGTCGCGGCGGCTGTTTCGAGTTTCATGTAATCCAGGCCGGAGGTGTGCATCATCAGCTGCCTTGGGGTGACCGGCTTGTTGAAGCGGTTCGACAGCTTCCACCCGCGCAGTAAGACGCTCACGTCCTCGTCGATGTTGATGCGTTTACGCTCGGCAAGCTGCATGATCGCCGCCGCCGTGACGGGCTGCGTGAGCGCGCCGGCCCTGAAAAGTGTTTCTTCGGCGTCCACGGGTTTATTAGTCTCGAGATCGGACACGCCGTATCCTTTGAGATAAAGGATCTCGCCGTTCTGAACCGCGGCAAAGACCATCCCCGGTATCGCCCGTTCTTTTTGCGCCCCGGCCATAAACCCATCCACGAACGCGGCAAATTCCCGCTGTTCGTCAGTTTGCTTCCGCACGGAACCTCGGACCGCGGCGCGGCTTTGGCAGACGAAGACGGACAGCAAGCAGAAAATTATCGCCGCAAGGACTAAAACCCGTTTCACATAATGCCTCTCAATTGCGTTTCACTTTGCGTTTTGTTATTTTATCCCGTAAGGTACATCTTTCGAAGAAGGGCCTGTCCAGGTTTATGAAACCGTCCACATTTGGTATGAGGCGTCCTATATACTGTCCCTTCACGACCGCCAGCATCACCAGTTTTCCCATAACGCGCAGCGTATCGTATATCGGCAGGTAATCAGTATCTCCGCTCACGAATACGGCAGTGTCATAGGCGTTGAAAAAAGCCATTCGCAGGGAATATATCGCCATATTGACATCGGTGCCCTTTTCAACCTTATAATAAGTTTCGTTATCCCTTATGTTCATCGGCACGTTCGGTTTGGTCGGCCTCGCCATGTGCGTGCCTTCCACCACGTCGAAATTCCGCTGTACCTTCATGCCGGCCGCCCAGAGATAATATTTTTCGAGACCTTCGTCCTTCATCAAAAATTCGTCGGGTTTCGGTATGAACAATATCGTCTTCATTAATTCCCCCGCGTTTATCGAAGCCACAATCTGGCGGGGCAGTTCATTATAGTCAAGCCTTGGCGTCGTTTCGGGGCTGAAAAGCGAACCAAGCGCGATCTGAAAATTCATGTGATCTATAAATACCATCGTACGAGCCATTCCATAACCTCGCGAAAACGCAAAACAATTTTCCAAACAACATGATTATACTCCATTAAATGTTATAATTTATTGTGGTAAAAACGCACGACAAAAGTCAAATTTCGTTGACAAGGAGGAGAAAACTTGGAAGCGAACGCTATAAAAACGGCACAGGCCGGAACGTTGGAGTCCATGGATTGTCTCGTCATGATCACAGAATGGAGCGCGGGACGCCTCGTAGAGGTCTCGGGGGGGGCTGTCGTCAGGTTCAAAGCTTCGATGGAAAAACATATAAACGACACGCTCGACGCCCTCGGCACCGACGAACCGCTCAGGATCAGCGTGCAGGACAACGGCGCGCTCGACGTCGTCCTCGGCGCCCGCATCGAAGCGGCTTATAAAAGATATGCGAGGCTTGCAGTATGAGACGGACTATGCTCTATCTTCCCGGCAACAATCCAAATATGCTGCTCCGCGGACATCTTTTCGAGCCCGATGGATTGGTCATAGACCTCGAGGACGCCGTATCAGCGTCTGAAAAGGATTCGGCGAGAGTGTTGGTGCGCGAGGTACTCCGGCGCGGCGAGTTTGGCCGATGCGAAGTGACGGTCAGGATAAACGGGCTCGACACTGAGTTATGGCGCGACGACATCGCGGCCGTGGTCTCGTGCGGCGTTTCCGGCATAAGGGCCCCCAAGGTGGAAAGCCCGCAAACCGTGCTCGACCTCGATGAGGAAATTTCCAAAACGGAGGAAAAATTCGGCGTCACACAGGGAAGCACGAAAATTTTCTGTCTGCTCGAGAGTGCCCGCGGGGTCTGGAAGGCCTGCGACATCGCCGCGGCTTCTCCCCGCGTGACGGCCATACTGCCCGGCGGGGAGGATCTGGCGGCCGACCTTCGCACCGGACGCAGCAAAGAGGGAACGGAACTGGAGTGGATAAGGCGCATGTTGATAGTCGCCGCCCGCGCGGCCGGCGTCGACGCGCTCGATACGGTTTTTCCGCACGTCACCGACGACGAGGGGCTGCGCCGTGAAACCGCGTTCGTAAAACAGCTGGGTTTCGACGGAAAGAGTGTGATACATCCGAACCAGATTCCCATCATCCACGAGATATATGCTCCTACGGAGCGTGAAATCGAGACGGCCCAAAGGATAGTCGAAGCCGCGTCCGCGGCGGCGGCCCGGGGACTTGGCGCTGTTTCGCTCGACGGGCGCATGATAGACGCTCCGGTGATCCGCCGGGCGGAATACACGCTCGTGAGAGCGGGCCTGTCGCGGGAGAAGGTGTGATAATATGGAAATAAACGCTGCGAAACGGAAAATCCCGTCTCTTATAGAAGGTTATGGCGAAACGAGCGGAAAATTATACGAAGGGGTGTTCGCGCGCGCACCGCATGGTTATCGCGCAGGCCCCAAGATAAGGACGGCGGCCCCGAACAGCGGAAGCAAGGTCACCGGGGGCATAAAGGAAGCCGTGATGGCGTCCGGCCTCAAAAGCGGGATGACCATATCCTTTCACCATCATCTCAGAAACGGCGATTTCGTGGTGAACGAAGTTATAAGGGCGTGCGCGGAACTCGGCATAGGCGATCTCACGATATTTCCCACCGCGTTGTTCGACGTCCACAAGATGATAATACCCTACATCGAGAGCGGCGTGGTCGCAAAAATCATGGGCTCGGTGAACGGCGCCATAGGCAAACTCGTATCTAATGGAGAATTAGGGACGCCCGTAGTCCTTCGCAGTCACGGCGGGCGTCCCAGGGCGGTAATGTCGGGCGACGTGCATATCGACGCGGCGTTTATCGCGGCCCCGGCCGCCGACAGGGGAGGCAACATCTCCGGACGGACCGGCAAATCGGCCTGCGGTTCGATAGGCTACGCGTTCACCGACGCCGAATACGCCGACGTGGTCGTGGCCGTGACGGACAATTTGCAGAGTTTCCCGATATCGCCCGTCTCCATACCCGGCATCTACGTCGACTTGGTGGCCGTCACCGACAGCATCGGCGACCCCGCCGGCATAGTCTCGGGCACTACAAAGGTCACGCGCGACCCCCTGCGCCTTTTGATAGCGAACTACGCGTCAAAGCTGATCGAGGCGTCGCCCTATTTCATGGACGGGATCAGTTTTCAGACCGGCGCCGGAGGCATACCGCTCGCCGTCACCGCGTACATGAAAGAGGCTATGAAGCGCCGCAACATAACCGGCTCGTTCGGATTGGGAGGCATCACCGGATATTTCGTCGACCTGATGAAAGAGGGCCTGGTTCGCAAATTGATGGACGTCCAATCATTCGACCTCAAAGCAGTGAACTCGATAGCCTCCGATCCTAACCACATCGAGATATCCGCCGACTGGTACGCGAACCCCTGGAACTGCGGCGTGGCCGTGAACATGCTCGACGTCGTTATTCTGGGCGCGACGGAGGTCGACATGGATTTCAACGCAAACGTCAACACTGAGGCGGACGGCGCGCTGCTGCACGGAATAGGCGGACACCAGGATACCGCCGCCGGAGCGAAACTAACGATTATAGCTCAGCCGCTCCTGCGCGGGCGCATCCCTTGCGTGGTTGAGCGCGTACACACGCTTACCACGCCGGGCGAGGTAGTCGACGCTCTCGTGACCGAATTCGGCGTGACGATCAACCCGAGGAGGAAGGATCTCTTAGATGCCGTGGCGGATTTCGTGATATCGAAGCAGATACCTCTCGTCCCGATGGAAGAGCTTGCCGCCCGAGCCCGCGCTATGAGCGGACCGATGGAGCCGATACGTGTGACGGACAAGGTCGTCGCGGTAGTGGAATGGCGTGACGGCACGGTCATCGACGTTGTGAGGCGGATCGAAAAATAAGGGGGTATGCCGGTTGTCGTTAAAAAGTGTCATCGTCTCCGCCGTTTTGATCTGCGTATGCGCGGCGTCATGCGCCGCGGCGGATTCATGGAAGGAGATTCGGGAACGCGGCGATTTCAAAATAGCCGACAGAGAGGGTGTTCTGAGGCGCGCCTACGAGGAAATTTCGAACATATATGGGGATGGACTTGATATCGACTCGCTCAAAAAGGCGAAGTCGTATGTCAACGCGATACATTCCAAAAAGTACGCGGTGGACGTCGCGGCGGTGCTAATAGAGGATCGTGACACCGGCGAAGCCGACTGTTATTACGAAATAGCCTTCGAATTTCCGGCCCTCGACTGCATGACGGTTGGCTCGGTATGGATAGACGGGACGCTCGATGAATATTTCGATTCGCTCCTTTACAGCATATACGAGGAAATAGACGAGGATGCCCCGGAGGTTGCGAATGGCGGAGCGCAGGAATAGGATGGATTGGAATAAAATATTTATTTTTAAACGCGGGGTGAGGAAATGAACGACCAAGAGTTGAAAACTCTTGCCTCTAAGATAGCAGAGACGCAAAACGCAGTGGTATTTACCGGAGCCGGAATGAGCACCGAATCGGGATTGTCGGACTTCCGCTCGAAAAATGGGATATGGAATGTGGAGGACCCCATGGAACTGGCGACGGCGGCGGCCATGAGAGGCAATTACGACAAGTTTCACGAGTTTTACTCGCGGCGTTTCGAGACGATGGCAAACACTCATCCCAACGCTGGACACGAGATAGTCGCTGAGTTTGAGTCGCGTGGTCTGGTGAAATGCGTGATAACACAGAATATCGACGGCTTGCACTCCGCCGCCGGTTCGAAGGTGATACACGAACTGCACGGCTCGGTGAATAAAGTGCGTTGCATGAAATGCGGCGCGCCTTCGACGCAGCGCGATTTCATCGACCGCAATCCCTGCCCGGAATGCGGCGGCCGGCTTCGCCCGGGAGTGGTGCTTTTTGGCGAAGGCCTGCCCGAGGACGCGCTTGCCGCTTCGTGGGACGCGTCCGAGACATGCGGCGTATTTCTGGTGCTGGGCTCGTCGCTGCAAGTCTCTCCAGCGAATCAGATGCCATCAATGGCAAAACGCGCGGGCGCCTGCGTCGCCATCTGCAACAGGGGCATCACGCCCATGGATTACCTCGCTGATTACAGGACGGATATGGGAATAGGCGAGTTTCTGACGAAACTCAAAGCGGAGATAGGATAAACACAAAACCTTGGGGCTCTGCCCCAAACCCCGCAAGGGGGCTCGCCCCCTTGACTCCCTTTAAGAGGGAGCAGGGAGTTTGCTCCCTGCCGGGTTCGGGCAGAGCCCGAGGTTTTAATCCTGTGATTTAAGGGCTTCTGACAATTTCTCCCATTTCGCGTAATCGGACGCGAGCGCGTTTTCTATTTTCTTGCGCTCCATCATGAGGGCCTGAACTTTCGATGAATCAGCGAGCGTCGCCGGGTCGCACAGTTGCGCGTCGATCTCGCCGCGTCTTGTTTCCGACGATTCTATCGCGCGTTCTATAGACGCCAGTTCATCGGAGAATTTTTTTTTCTCGCGGTAATTTCTGTTTCGCTCTTCGGCTTCCCGACGGCGTTTTTCTTTCGTGTCCGCAGGCTCCTTTTTTGCGCATGTCTCCGGCGCGCCGGACAGCATTTCGTCCCGTTTCTCTATGAACCACGAATAATTGCCGGAATAGTTGTACAACCTGCCGTTCCGGATTTCAAGCACCCGCCCCGCCAAATTGTCGAGAAAATACCTGTCGTGCGACACGATCAGGAGCGTGCCGCCGTATCTCAACAGGGCATTCTGGAAAATTTCTCTCGTCTTCATATCGAGGTGATTCGTGGGTTCGTCCAGAACGAGAAAGTTCGACGACGACATGATCAGTTTGAAGAGCGAAAGCCGCGACTTTTCGCCGCCCGACAGCACATTGACGGTTTTTTTAACGTCGTCCCCTGAGAAGAGAAAAGCACCCAGCAGATTGCGCCTCGCGGCCTCCGTCATCGAGGAACCGACGCGCGACGCCTCCTCCCATACGGTGTGGGAATAATCCAGGTTCATCGCGCTCTCCTGCGAGAAGTAAGCCAATTTCACGTTCTGACCGAGTTTCACGGTTCCGGCGTCGGGCGTCTCCGTTCCGGAGATTGTGCGCATCAGCGTGCTCTTTCCGCCCCCATTCACGCCCACAAGAGCGACGCGTTCGCCTCTGTGCAGCTCGAAACTGATGTCCGCAAATACCTCGTTGTCGGCATAACGCTTGGAAATTCCAACCACCCTAACCACCTCGTAACCGCTTCGAGGGGCTTCGGGGAATTTGATCTTGACGCTCTGCGTCGGCGTGTCCTGTTCGTATATCTCCATCTTTTCGAGCTGTTTTACCCTGCTCTGAACCTGCGTCGCCTTGCTCGATTTGTAACGGAAACGTTCCACGAAACGCCGGATATGTTCTATCCGTTCCTCCTGACCCTCTATCGCCTGTTCGAGGCGTTCGCGCGCGG
>JAITRO010000111.1 GCA_031288335.1 Synergistaceae bacterium
ATTTTTTCGGAAATCGCGAGCCCCGCCGCGTCATCCGCCGCCGAGTTTATCCGCAGCCCCGTCGAAAGACGCTGCATACACTTATTCAACAGCGTCTGCGTCGCGCTGTAAGCGTTGTATGTGCTAAGGGCCGATATATTATGATTAATCCGCATTCCGCATCACCTCACTATATAAATAAAAATAAAAAACAATCAATTTAGAATGCCGCAATTGTCGATGCCACATCAATAACAGGGCAATCGCGCCCTTTCTGTCCTGAAACTACAGGACACCTTTTATACCAACAGGTGTCCTGCCAATATATCTTATGTTGTTATAATATGTATCTTGGCTAATTCCGATATCTTTGCCGCGGCTGAATAATCACGTCATCACTAAAACATCACAACAAAGACATATTTCATTATCGTCAGTGTCGGTTGAAGTCTTGATAGTGAGATGTGCAATATCGAGCGGAAAAAAATAAAACGGTTATAAGAAAGGGGTAAAGGGGACGAGTCCCCTTTCGGGTTTTTGTGCCAGGGGACGGAGCCCCAAGTTTTTTTAGCTCCTGCGGATCGAAATCACAAAATCATTAGGGCGCGTTTGAAAACGGCGTACAAAATCTTACATTTTGAGTTTTCAAACACGCCCTGTATTTTTTTAAAACTCCCGCCTTGGGTCGTGCGAACCGTATATCTCGTCGGTTTCCGGGTCGATCAGTATGGCATTTACGTCGCCCATCGGTTCCTGGACGGAGACGGTGTATCCCATGCCGGCGAGCTTGTCCGATACGTCCTTCACGACTCCGTGGGCCTCTACCCTCAACTCGTCCGGGAGCCACTGCATGTGGATGCGCGGGGCCTCAACGGCTTCGCTGATGTTCATTTTGTGGTCTATGACGTTGGATATCACTTGAAGCGTTGTTGTGATTATCCTGGAGCCTCCGGGACTGCCCGCGACTATGAAGACCTTGCCGTCCTTGAGCACCAGAGATGGGGACATGGAACTCAAAGGACGCTTTCCGGGAGCTATGCTGTTGGCGTCGCTCCCCACGAGCCCGTAGATGTTCGGGACGCCGGTCTTGGCCGAGAAGTCGTCCATCTCGTTGTTGAGCAGGAAGCCTGCGCCCATTACGGCAGCGCCGCTCCCGTACCAGTCGTTGATGGTGTAGGTGACCGATACCGCGTTGCCGTCCTTGTCGACGATCGAGTAGTGCGTTGTGTTCTTGCCCTCGTTTATCTCAGAGAGCCCCGGCTTGACCTCAGAACTCGAAGCGGCCTTTTTGCCGGCTGCGACGATCTTGTCGTAGATGGACTTGGCATACTCCATAGACATGAGGCGATCAACCGGAACTTTGACGAAATCAGGGTCGCCCATGTACTCCGAGCGGTCGGCGTATGCGTAGCGCATCGCCTCGGCCATTATATGCAGCGTATCGGACGAGGCAAAGCCCAGCGCTCCGATGTCGGCGCAGGACATGACGTTGAGTATCTGCAGGAGGTGAGTGCCTCCGGAGCTGGGCGGGCTCATGGATATTATGTCGTACCCCCGATATTTTCCAGAAACGGGCGCGCGCCACACAACGTTGTACTCCTCGAGATCCTTCAGAGTGATCAGCCCGCCATTCTTTGCCATATCGTCAGCGATCAGCTTGGCTGTCGTCCCCCTGTAAAATCCCTCGTCGCCGCTTACGGCAATACGCTTCAAAACCTCGGCGAGGTCCTTCTGGACGAATAACTCCCCTTCTTTGTAGGTGCTGCCATCCGGTTTAAGGAAATATTTTCTCGACGACTCGAATCGCGCGAATCTCTCGGCGTAATCGGCCATCGTTATCTCACCGAACTCGTTTGTGGCGAAACCCTCCTCGGCGAGCTTTATGGACGGCGCTATTATTTCGGCAAGCGGCTTCGTCCCGTATTTGGCCAGCATCGCGTTCAGCCCGGCTACGGTTCCGGGGACTCCAGCGGCCTTGTAGCCAACGGTGCTTGCCTCCGGTATGACGTTGCCGTCCTTGTCGAGATACATATCCCTCGATGCCGCGAGAGGCGCTTTTTCGCGGAAATCTATGGCCGCGGTCTCCCTGCCCGCGTTGTGGATTATGGCAAATCCGCCGCCGCCCACGTTGCCTGCGGCCGGGAGCACCACAGCGAGCGCGTAACCCACGGCCACTGCGGCGTCTACCGCATTGCCGCCGTTGTCCAGCACGCTCTGCCCTATCTCGTCGGCAAGCCTGTGGCTCGACAGCACCAACCCGTTCTCCCCTCCCCTTATCGGTGGATACGCCGCCGCTTCGAGACGGGATACGGTTATCGTGAGCGGAACAGCGGCAAATATCGCCGCGATTAGGCAAACTGTTAAACTGTTCGTGAAATTCCTTTTCATGATTATGACCTCCTCATAAAATTAGTCCTCAAAAAACGATCAATGACGCAAAACCATACTCGGCAGATACGGCCCAACTAAGGATATCGGATGGCGACACCCCCTTTCATGATGTGACGCTTCCGGTTGCTTTTCATTACACGTTCCATTATACGCCAATACATTCAATTCTTGTGAGTAAAGAGTTCTCTGTTATAAATCAGAACAAACGTTGGTATGAGTTGATTCAAGCCGCATAGCAGTCTGTCGGTTTTACGCGGAAATAATGGTAAAATCCCAGAAGGACCTTGGAAGCTTGCCGCAATAATATGCATTATTAATGTTTATGGTCTTAATGGCGATAATTTTCAATGCGGAGATGGCTAAAACCGATAGCCTGCTAGTTCTTCTTTTTTGTCTATCGAGAAGATAAACCACGCTATAAGGCGAAAAATCAAGAAAAATATCAAAATATGCTCAAAACAAAAAATATTTGGGGATATAGCCTGAAAAAAACGTTTAACCCCTCTTGTGCTTCTGGTCAAACTTAGTTAAACTTCACGAAGTAAAATTTAGCACTCGCATTCAGTGAGTGCTAACACTAAAAAAACCAGGAACAATATTTTTAAGGAGGTTGTGTGGAAATGAAACTTAGGCCACTGGGTGATCGTGTAATAGTGAAGGCGGCTCCCCACGAGGAAAAGACGAAGGGCGGACTGGTGCTTCCCGACACCGTTAAAGAAAAGCCCATCGAGGGCATAGTGGTAGCGGTAGGCACCGGCAAGAAAACTGACGACGGCAAGATAATCCCCATCGATCTCAAGGTCGACGACAAGGTCATCTACAGCAAGTATTCGGGCACAGAGGTCAAGCTGGAGGACGAGGAATATTTGGTCATCTCCGAGCGGGATATCCTTGCGGTAATTGACAAGTAGTTTTTTTGATTAAATCGATAATCATCTTATAGGAGGAGATTTTAAATGGCAAAGATACTGCTTTTCAAAGAAGACGCCCGCCGTTCGATGGAACGCGGAGTAAATAAAGTGGCGGATACCGTCGGAATTACCCTTGGGCCAAAGGGACGCAACGTAGTCCTCGAGAAGAAATTCGGCTCGCCGACCATAACCAACGACGGCGTCACCATCGCTAAGGAGATAGAGCTGGAAGACCCATTCGAGAACATGGGCGCTCAGCTTCTCAAAGAAGTGGCCTCCAAGACCAACGACGTGGCCGGAGACGGCACCACAACCGCTA
This sequence comes from Synergistaceae bacterium, assembly GCA_031288335.1. Classification (GTDB taxonomy): domain Bacteria; phylum Synergistota; class Synergistia; order Synergistales; family Synergistaceae; genus JAIRKI01. The sequence continues at coordinate 3,601 of JAITRO010000111.1, forward strand.
CTGTGCTTGCACGCGCCATGATCCGCGAAGGCATTAAGAACGTGGCGGCCGGCGCGAACGGCCTCTTCCTGCGCCGCGGCATCGAGAAGGCGATCGACACTGTCATCGACAGCCTCAAAGAGCAGTCCGTCAAGGTCAAGGAGAAGGAGATGAAGGCCCAGGTCGCCTCTATTTCCGCGAACGACGCCGCCATAGGCAAGACGATCGCCGAGGCTATGGATATGGTGGGCGAAGACGGAGTCATCACCGTCGAAGACGGCAAAACCGTGGGCACCCAGCTTGATAAGGTCGACGGCCTCCAGTTCGATAAAGGCTATATCAGCCCATATATGATAACTAATCCCGACCGCATGGAAGCCTCCCTTGAGGACGCCAATATCCTTATCGTAGAGGGCAAGATATCGAACGTCAAAGACCTGCTTCCGATACTCGAAAAGGTGGTACAGACCAGCAAGCCCCTTCTCATTATCGCCGAAGACGTTGAGGGCGAGGCCCTGGCGACCTTGGTCGTCAATAAACTGCGCGGCATTTTGCAGGTGGCGGCCGTCAAAGCACCGGGATTCGGCGACAGGCGCAAGGCTATGCTTCAGGATATCGCGACCGTGGTCGGCGCGAAAGTCATCAGCGAGGACATCGGCATCAAGCTCGAGAACGCCGACGCCAGCATGCTGGGTCACGCCAAAACCGTGAGGATTGGCAAGGAAGAGACCACGATAGTCAACGGCGCCGGCAAGGAGAAGGAAATCAAAGACCGCGCGGCACAGATCCGCAAGGAACTGGAAGACTCCACGAGCGAGTACGATAAGGAGAAACTCCAG
>JAITRO010000084.1 GCA_031288335.1 Synergistaceae bacterium
TGCCGGAACTGCCTTTGAACGTCCGAGACTGGACATGTCCAAAATGCGGCGCGGCGCACGATAGAGACATAAATGCCGCGATAAATATAAAACGAGTGGGGGCATCCACTCTTAGAGGAAAAGATGTAAGACCGGCTTCGGCCGGCAATCTTTGTCGATCCTAGAATCCCCTCGCTTTAGCGAGGGGAGTATGTCAAAGAAAGTTCCCTTGAACCGCTTACAAAATCCGCTGTTTTATTCGATTCATTTGCCTGCGGCCATCTTATCGGGCAGCCACTTGATCAATATCGAGTTGAGAGCGTTACGATCGATTGGTTTTGAGAGAAAATCGTTCATTCCCGCGTTGGTGAACAACTCATTTACCTCGTCGATGGCGTTCGCCGAGAGAGCTATGATCGGAATTTTTTCTCCTTTGCCGTTTGGAAGGGCACGGATTCGCTTGGTCGCTTCAATGCCGTCCATCTCAGGCATCATATGGTCCATAAAGACCAGGTCGTAGTCGTTGTCGTTGTCGTTGATCATTTCCAGCGCTTCCGCGCCGCTGCCGGCGGAAACGGCATTTATATTGTGCTTGGACAGATAAATCAGCGCTATCTTGACATTGACGATGTTGTCGTCCACGACAAGAACTCTGATGTCATCTTTAGCCACTGCTAATTCTTTCTGCGACATTTCACCATCTTACCTTTCGTTTTTCGTTTAAGAGAAATCGATATTTGTGTCACCTTCAGCCATTAAATATGTTTCATTGTAACATATGCCGTCCGCGAAATATTGTCTTAAAATTCAACATTTTGCCCCTTTTATTCGAACGTTTTCAGTGTTCTTTATCACGCTTCAACCGCGGGTTCCCGCTTTTCAAGGTCGAGCAAAAACTGTTTTACGTGAAGACCGCCGCCGTAACCCGTCAGACTTCCGTCGTGTCCTATTACGCGATGGCAGGGTACGATTATCGCGATGGGATTGCGGTGATTCGCGGAGCCTACGGCACGGGCGGCTTTGGGGTTGCCTATCTGCACGGCTATATCCTTGTAGCTGCGTGTCTCTCCGTACTCAATCGTCAGAAGGGCGTTCCACACGGAGACCTGAAACCCGGTGCCGGTGAGCGACAAAGTCAGGTCGAACGCCGTCCGTTTCTCCGCGAAATACTCGCCGAGCTGACGTGCGGCTTCTTTTATGAGGGGCGTTTCCGAAGGCTCATATCCCGACACGTCCTCCCTGCCCTCTAAGAAGACGAGGGATATCGCGCCGTCCTTCTCCGCTATGCCAACTCTGCCGATGGGGAAATTATAATGAAATACGTTTTTCATCGCGCCGTCACCTCTATATGGAATTTTGCGGCAAAAAATTTTCTTCCAACATTATATATGACGTTACATCCATTGCCACGTTTATTCTTAATCCGATAATTTTGGATATGGATATGGTTTGTTTTATAATGGATTTGTTATTCGGAGGGACCGGATAAAAAGATTGAGAAATGGGGTTATTTACGTATGCTGCTTAAAAGGGAATTTTCCTTCGACGCCGCGCACAGGCTCGAACAATATCACGGCAAATGCGAGAACCTGCACGGGCACACTTATCGGATGAGTGTGGAAATAGAGGGCTCGCCGGACGCGGAGGGAATGATCGTGGATTTCATACAGGTCAAGGAAACAGTTAACAGGGAGATCATATCCATATTCGATCACTCTTGTCTCAACGACACGATTCGACAGCCTTCGGCGGAAAACATCGCGCGTTTCGTGTTCGAGCGTCTGGAACCGTTCCTCAAAGGGCCCAATTATTCCCTGTCGGCGGTGCAGGTATGGGAAACACCAAGATCGTCCGTGACATTCCGCCGCCGCGACATGGAGGCCTCCAAGTGAACGCACCCGGCGGCGCGCACATGTGCCCCAATCTCTCCGCCGCCGCGGATATTATACTGAACATTTAAGTAAATTTACGAAGGGATATAGCATTTATGGAAGAACTCATGAAGGCGCGCTTTTCAGAAAACGCGCGCTATGTGTTGCAGAAGAGATATTTAAAAAAAGACGATGCCGGAGAGATAATTGAAACGCCGGAGGAAATGCTGTGGCGGGTCGCCCGCGCCGTCTCCAAACCGGAGGCGAAATACGGCGGGGACTCGGACGAATGGGCCATTAAATTTTACAACCTCATGGCGGCTCTGGAATTCCTGCCGAACTCGCCGACACTCATGAATGCGGGCACGCCGCGGGGTCAGCTCTCCGCTTGTTTTGTCCTGCCGATAGGCGACAGCATGAACGAGATATTCGGCTCGCTCTGCGCTACAGCCCTCGTCCACAAAAGCGGCGGCGGCACCGGCTTCAACTTCTCGAACGTGCGCCCTGCCGGGGACAGAGTGCGCAGCACGTCCGGCGTGGCGTCCGGGCCGATATCCTTTATGGAGCTGTTCGACCACACCACCGAAGTCGTAAAGCAGGGAGGCACGCGCAGGGGAGCGAACATGGGCATCCTCGACATCTCGCACCCGGATATAAAGACGTTCATCACCATCAAAAAAGAGAGCAATAAGCTGAACAACTTCAACATCTCGGTCGGAATCACCGACGCGTTCATGAAGGCTGTCGAAAAGGGTGAAAACTGGGATCTAATAAACCCGCGCACCGGGGAAAAAACCGCGGCTGTCCCCGCGGCGGAGCTGTGGGGCATGCTCATCGAGGGCGCTTGGAAATCAGGGGATCCGGGAGTCATATTTCTCGACAACCTCGAAGCTGGCAACATGGTGCCTCAGTGCGGCAAACTTCACAGCACAAATCCGTGCGGAGAGCAGCCGCTTTTTCCGTACGAGAGCTGCAATCTCGGCTCGATAAACCTCATGCGCATGATGGGCGGCGACGGCGAGATCGACTGGGAACGGCTCGAACGCACAGTACGCGTTTCGGTCAGATTCCTCGACGACATCATCGAGTGCAACACCTATCCGATGAAGGAGATCGACGCAGTGACCCGGGGCAACCGCAAAATCGGGCTCGGGATAATGGGCTGGGCGGAACTTCTCTTCGCGCGCGGCATAAGGTACGGAAGCAAGGAATCCCTGGAGCTGGCGGAAAAAGTGATGAGCTTCATACAGCGGACGGGATATGACGAGAGCGAGGCATTGGCAGGGACGCGAGGCTCGTTCCCCAACTGGAAGGGCAGCGTGTGGGAGGAGCGGAACAGGCCGATGAGAAACGCGACGGTCACGACCATAGCGCCCACGGGGACCATCTCGCTGATAGCGGACTGCTCCAGCGGCATCGAACCGGTTTTCGCCCTCGCTTTCAGGAGAAAGGCGTTCGACGGCGACACACTAGTCTACATCAATGGATTTCTTCAGAGGGCGCTGGAGCGGCTCGGCGAAAAATCCTCATCCATCCTCGAACAAGTGCTCGTCAAAGGCACACTCGACGGCGTGAACGTTCCACGCCAGATAAAGGAAGTTTTCGTGACGGCGCACGACATTCCATACAGAGAACACGTTGAGATGCAGGCTGCGTTTCAGAAGTACACCGACAACGCGGTGAGCAAGACCATCAACATGCCGAACTCCGCCGCCCCGGACGACGTGCGGGAATCGTACATGCTGGCCTATTCGCTCGGCTGCAAGGGGATAACGATATACCGCGACGGCTGCAAGGACGCGCAGGTGCTGTATCACGGAACCGCCGCCGCCCAAGAGGAGCGCGGCGCGGGCGGACGCGCCAAACCGCGCCGGCGTCCCGCGAACCTAGTGGGAAACACCGTTAAAATTCGGACGAGTTTCGGAAATTTATACCTCACGCTCAATATGTTCGAGAGGAAACCTTTCGAGCTTTTCGCCACGCTCGGCAAATCGGGCAAGGATACGCAGGCCCATACCGAGGCGCTGGGAAGACTCATTTCCCTGTCGCTCCGCAGCGGGGTGCCGATGCGCGACATAATTGAACAATTGAAGGGCATAGGAGGAAGCCAACCAGTGTGCGAGGACGACGGCGACACTATCATTCTGAGCCTGCCGGACGCCATAGCGCAAGGTTTGGAACGCGCGCTCGGCGAAACCGTCGAGATAAAGTCTGGGGACATGTGCCCATCATGCGGCGCTCCTCTCGTGCACGAGGAGGGTTGTATGCGCTGTATGTCCTGCGATTATTCCAAGTGTTACTGATGCGCCGAGGATATGAGGAAAGACGCCTCAAACGAAGACCACAAAAGCATAGCCTACAGGATATTTTACAGATTTTTCACAATCCTGATCGCGGTGGCATGGGTTTACGCGTTTAAATTGTATTTCGGCCATTACGACAGCGTTCATCCCGACATAACGTGGGCTTCGCCGTGGGTGCAAACGGATATAGTCCCTATCGACGGATTGCTGATCTGGGACGAGACTGTGCTCTTGTCGCCGAGGAACGGAACGGTCAAATATCCTTTGGGGATGGGGCCCATCCGAGTACCTAAGGGCGCGACAGTTGCGCGGGTATCTTCTGGGTCCTCAGCGTCCGACGTAAAATCGCGGGAGGAAGGTTACTTCGTGGCCGGACTGGATGGTTCGGAAGGAAAATGGAAGTATTCGGCGATATGGTGGGAAATCGAAAAACACAAGCCCAAAGCCATGAAAATGTTCAAGGATGGCAATAAGGTGAAAAAAGGTGCCCCGATAGGGAAGCTCGTCCCTCAGCCTCAGCAGCTGCGTCTGGTGGCCAACGTGATTCTCACCGATGGGTTGAAAAAAGGACTTTCGTCCAAAACCATAAATGTCAAGATGGACCCTTTGGACACCCCCTCGCAGGCTGAGGTGGACGTCTACGATCCCGAAAAATCGGGCATATCGGCGAAGGTGCTTCTGAAAGTGCCCTGGTTTCCCCCTCAAATATTGGCCTCGCGGAAATATCGGCTGCTCGTTCAGACCGGCGAAACTTCGGGTATCGCCATTCCCCAAGCCGCTGTGACCGTAAAAGAGGGGAAACATGGTGTTTACGTTCTCAAAGGCGCTGAATCGGTTTTCACAAATATCTTCGAGGGACGCGTGATAGACGCGTCGAAATTTCTCGTCACCTCCGCCGATCTGAAAGTGGGCGACGCCGTGATCGCCGATGCGGAGGGTGCGAGTGAGGGAAGGGTGAGGTTATGGTGACGACAGAGGAAATACGGCGTAACCTGGAGGCCGTTCGGGAAAATCTCTCATCGGCCGCCGCGGCTTCCGGCAGAAAACCCAATGAGATAGCGCTCATGGGAGTCTCCAAATTTCAACCGGCGGAATCAATTTTGGCGGCTTTCGAATGCGGGCTCAGGTTGTTCGGCGAAAACAGGGTGCAGGAGCGGGAATCGAAAAGCGCTTTTTTGGGCGGGATACAAGCCGAGTGGCATATGATAGGGACACTTCAAAAAAACAAGGCGCGGAGGGCTCTGGCGCTGTTCGACTGTATCCAGAGCGTCGGCGGCATCGAGCTTGCCGTCGCTCTGGAACGAATCATCGGTGAAAATCCCGAAGAAACAACGTTTGCTCTGCCGTATCCTATAATGGTGGAGGTAAATGTATCTGCTGAAGATACGAAACAGGGGGTCGCGCCCGAAAAATGTTTTGCTTTGATCGACAATATTGCGGTAAAATGCCCTCATATTAAAATTTACGGGCTAATGACCATTGGCCCCCTGAGCGAGGATGAAAAAAAAATAAGGGACTCTTTCAGAACACTTCGCAATTTGTGGGAAGGGGCAAAAAAAAGATTCGATTTCCCGATGCGTCATCTATCCATGGGAATGAGCGGCGATTACGCAATCGCGGTCAGCGAGGGAAGCACAATAGTCCGTATAGGAACCGCAATATTCGGAGCGAGAAATAGATAGTTTCAGATATTTCGATGCTTTCGACGAACAGGGGGGGGGAGAAGAGAATGAGCGAGCTATTGACTTCTTTGGATATAGTAAATCAGGCTTTTAAAAAGACCATGAGAGGATATGATCCGTCCGAAGTCGATGAATTCCTTGACAGGGTAGCGGAATGTATTCAGATTTACGTCCAAAAAATAAAGGATTACGAACGCGTCATAGAGGAACAGTCCGAAAAACTCCGCGATTACGAGAATATCAAAGGCTCCCTGCACGAAGCTCTTCTCATGGCCCAACGCACCGCAGAGGAAAAAGTCGCCAACGCCGGCCTCCTTGCCGATGAAAAAGCCGCTCAGGCCGACCGGGCTTACGAAGAAAAGGTCGGACACGCCACGGTGACCGCCGAAAATATTTTGGCGGACGCCCGCATCAAGGCGGAGCGGATGATGCATGACGCCGAAGCGTCCATCTTGGATTTCGGCCATGAACTGACGATGCTGCAGGAACTGCGTAACGCTGGATTCGCTAGCCTCCGTTCGTATATCCGTGAGATCGGCGGGGTGCTTGATAAGGCGGAGAGCACCGGCAAGATACAAATACCCACCCTGACCTTGAATCTGATGACTCGTTCAGGAGTTGCGACGTGCGCCGCCGCGCAGCAGCCGTCGTCACAGCCTTACGGACACCACGCGTCCGCTCCGGCCCAAACGTACCAGACGCAGCAGCAGCCTGCGGAAAGTTACGCTGCCGAGCCGGCGTCCGCGCCCGCTCAGAATATGACCCCCGAACAGATGCAAGCGCAGCTCGCTAACACACTGAGCATCCTGGGAATCGATCTGAGCCTGCTCAATACATACCCGGCGCCGGGTTCTGACAAGGCGTAGCGGAATTTGTTTTTTTGTTTTTAATAAAAGATAAGATAAAGACCTTGGGGCTCCGCCCCAAATCCGCCCGGGAGCTTGCTCCCTGTACCTTCATAAGAGGGGTCAAGGGGCGAGCCCCTTGCGGGGTTTGGGGCGGAGCCCCAAGGTCCTATTCGTCCATTATTTCTTTTTCTTTTTCGGCGAGTACCGCGTCAATTTTTTTGACGGCTTCATCGGTGATGTCCTGGACTTCTTTTTGATATTTTTTGAGGTCGTCCTCGTTGATTTTCGAGTTTTTCTCCAGTTTTTTGAGTGAATCGACAACCTCGCGCCGGATATTACGCGTGGCAACGCGTTGTTCCTCGGCGTACTTATTGACGAGTTTGGTGAGTTCGCCCCTGCGTTCGCGGGTCAGTTCGGGGATGTTGAGCCTTATCACCTCGCCGTCCGGTTGGGGGTTTATGCCGAGAGGAGAGGCCTGAATGGCTTTTTCGACTGCTTTTATGGCGCCCTTGTCCCATACCGTTATCACTATCTGCCTCGGCTCGGGAATGTTGACGGTTCCCAGCTGTTTCACCGTCATCTGCGCGCCGAAATAATCAACCTTGATATCCTCGACCAGCGCGGGATGGGCACGTCCCGTCCTCACGCCGGCATACGTTCCCTTCAAGTGCTCTAGCGCTTTGGCAGTGCGGTTTTTGAGGTCCTTGATCAGATCTTGAGGCATTGTTAGCCACTCCTTCCCGTTTGTTCACGACACCGTCGAACCGATTCTTTCGCCCTCTATGAGCAGTTTAGTCAGATTGCCCCTGCGCCGGACGTTGAAAATCACTATCGGCATCTTGTTCTCCTTGCAAAGCGAAAAAGCGGCGCCATCCATGACTTTCAACTGCAGAGAATGCGCTTCGGCGAAGCTGACTTCCGGCAGAAATTTCGCGTCGGGAAATTTTACCGGATCATCATCATATATACCATCTACTTTCGTTGCTTTCAAGAGGCAATCCGCCTTGATTTCGGACGCGCGCAGCGCGGCCGCCGTGTCGGTGGTGAAAAAGGGCAAGCCGGTGCCGCCCGCGAATATCAGGACGCGGCCCTTTTCGAGGTGCTTGATGGCACGTCTCGTGATAAAAGGTTCCGCTATCGAACTCATCTCTATCGCAGTCTGCACACGAGTCTGCACACCAAGCCGATCGAGGGAGTTCTGAAGTACAAAGGCATTTATGACCGTCGCGAGCATCCCCATCTGATCGGCCTGAACCCTGTCCATTCCCTGTTTCTCGACATCTTTGCCCCTTATGAAATTTCCGCCGCCGATTACGATGGCGACCTCTATTCCGGCTTTTACTACCTCGGATATCTCTTCGCAAATTTCATTTATCACGGGATAACTGAAGCCGAATTTTTCGCAACCGGCTAAAATCTCGCCGGATAATTTCAGCAATATCCTATGGTATTTTAACACCTTAATCAGACCTCCCCGCGCTCGCGCATAAAAAAGCGAGGGAGTTACCCCTCGCCGGAAATATTTTTGTCTTTACGCTCCTATCGCGAATCTCACGAACCTGCGAACCACTATGTTCTCGCCCATTTTAGCGATTTCGTTGACCACGAGGTCTTTCACCTTCACCTTCGGGTCGCGGATGTAGTTTTGTTCCAACAGGCAGTTATCTTCGTAGAAAGCCTTCAATTTACCCTCGGCTATCCTGTCGAGCATTTTTTCGGGTTTGCCCTCTTCGAGCGCCTGTTTCCGGTAAACGTCCTTCTCACGTTCCAGCTGCTCGGCCGGAACTTCCTCGGCCGATACGTAAGAAGGGCTGGCCGCGGCTATCTGCATACAAAGCTCGTGCCCCAGCGTTTTGAACTCGTCGGTCTTGGCGACGAAATCGGTCTCGCAGTTGAGTTCGAGCAGGACGCCGATCTTGCTGTTGGTGTGTATGTAGCTGAAAACGCTGCCTTGTGAGGCCGCGCGTTCCGCTTTTTTCGCCGCTTTGGCGAGGCCCTTTTCGCGCAGAAAATCTATGGCTTTTTCGATGTCCCCGCACTCCGCCAGGGCGTTGCGGCAATCCATCATGCCCGCCCCCGTGCGCGCGCGCAGTTCTTTTACGGATTCGGTATCAACAGCCATGTTAAATCGATTCCTCCCAGCCTTTACGGTCTTTCAGTTCCTGGTTCGTGGCCCTGTCGCCCACTTCAGCGTATTTGTCCTCGTATTTCTCGCGCCGATCGATGTTTTCGCCGTCTTCGTTTTCTTCATCGGCGGGCGAGAGATCGGCGGACGCTCCGTCCACTCCCTGACGTCCCTCGATGAACGCGCTCGACATGAGGTTCACTATCAGCTCGATGGCCCTTATCGCGTCGTCGTTGCCTGGAATGGGATAATCGATCAGCTCGGGATCGCAGTTCGTGTCCACTATCGCGATGACTGGAATGCCCAGCTTGCGTGCCTCAAGCACCGCGATCGTCTCCCTGCGCGGATCGATGACGAACATCGCCCCGGGAATTTCTTTCATCTCTTTGATCCCCGAGAGGGATTTTTCCAGTTTGTCGCGTTCTTTGTGGAGTTTGATGACCTCTTTTTTGGGATATTTGTTGATGGAGCCGTCGGCGTCCATTGCCTCCAGCTCGACCATGCGGTTTACGCGTTTGCGTATGGTCGTAAAATTCGTCAGAAGCCCGCCCAGCCACCTCTGGTTGATGAAAAACTGACCGCAGCGGATGGCCTCCTCGCGAAGCGGATCCTGAGCCTGACGCTTGGT
>JAITRO010000208.1 GCA_031288335.1 Synergistaceae bacterium
ATTCGTCTGGGCGAACGGGATACGGTCGTCATCTCCGCCACCCCGATTCCGGGCAACGAAAAACTGGTGAGCAACACGATAAACAGGCTGTTCGAATGCGGCTGCGACGTGATATACGAACGCGATATGGCGGTGCATGCTTCGGGACACGCCTCGCGGGAAGAACAGAAGATATTGATAAGCCTCGTGAAGCCGAAATATTTCATGCCGGTGCACGGCGAATACCGGCATCTCGTGCGCCATTCGCAGCTTGCGTCGGAGATGGGAATATCCTCGAAAAATATTTTCGTGGTGGGCAACGGCGACGTGCTGGAACTCGATCCGGCGGGAACTTTGAGGAAAGCTTCGCGCGTCGCGTCGGGCTCGGTGTTGGTGGACGGGGTGATGCTGGGCGAATTCGAGGGAAGCCTGCTTCGGGAACGCAGGGAATTGTCGGAGAGCGGCGTAATGGCGGTGTCGGTGGTGGTCGACGAGGACTACAGGCTCGTCTCAGCGCCTCAGATAGACAGCCGCGGCAGCATATACGGCTTCGAGGAGGAGCACATGCGGCCCGACATAGCGTCCGCTGTGGAACGGGCCCTCGACAACGTCCGGAGCGGCGCCGCCGACAGCTCCTCCATAGCCATAGCCGCGGAGATTCGCAGGAAGATCAGAGAGGTCATAGGGAAAAATTACAGAGCTTATCCAGCCATCATGCCTCTGGTGAATGTGGTGGGGACTGATGACGGGCGGCCCGTTTCGAGCGGCAGAAACGGCGGATACCCGAAGCCCCGCACTCAGGAGAAATTTGCCCAACAAGGACGCGGAAAGGTCGTGTAGCATTGTTGACGCAATTTATTTATATACTGCGCGAAATGGATACTCTCAAACTTCTCGGCGGCGTGGCGCTCCTGATATACGGCATCAAGACGATGGGAGACGCCCTGCAGAGCCTGGCCGGGGACAACATGCGCCGCCTCTTGGCATCCTTGACCGGGACTCCGGCGAAGGGAATAGCGGTCGGCGCTCTCGTGACGATGATAATTCAGAGCAGCAGCGCTACGACCGTCATGGTCGTGAGCTTCGTCCACGTCGGTCTCATGAACCTCGCGCAGGCGTTCAGCGTGATAATGGGCGCAAATATAGGCACGACCATCGTGGCCCAGCTGATAGCGTTCAATATAACGAAATACTCGATAGTGGCGGCGATAGTGGGCATGATCCTCGCTCTCGCCGGACGAAACGCCAAACAGCGCCAGGCCGGAGCGGGACTGGTTGGTTTTGCCCTTCTTTTCATAGGTATGGACATGATGCAGGACGCGATGAATTTCCTGAGGGGGCGCGCGGAGCTGTTCATCGGCATGAATGACAAGCCGATTTACGGTCTTTTGATGGGTATGCTGGTGACCATGGCCGTCCAGGCGAGTTCCGCCACAGTCGGACTCACGATGGCGATGGCTTCCCAGGGGCTTCTGGAGCTGCCCACGGCGATAGCTATCATATTCGGCGACAACATAGGCACCACTATAACGGCGGTACTGGCTTCCCTGGGCGGCAACAGAGCGGCCAAACAAGCCGCCGCGGCCCATGTCATGTTTAACGTGATCGGCTCCTGTATACTGATGTTTTTTCTTAATCCTTATACCGCGCTCATCAGGGCGACTTCCCCGGACGTGATGCGTCAGGTCGCAAACTCGCACAGCCTTTTTAACATATTGAATACGGTCGTATTTTTCCCGTTTGTAAAGCCGTACACCGAGTTAATAAAGAAGATATTTCCCAACGGCCCGCAGGTTGCTGTCGTACCACAAGAAGCCAGGTTTCTCGACACGCATCTCGCCGAAGTCTCTCCCGCCGCGGGCATTGAGGCGGTGCGCAAGGAGATGGTGTCTCTCGGCGAGATCGCGCTCGCCATGATCAAGGATTGTCGCAGGGTAGTAATAGAGCGCGATTGGAAATCGATTCCAGATGTGCTCATGGCCGAAAAAAATATCGATCACCTGACGCACGCGATAATCCGGTACGCCACCGAAGTGGGACAGAAAGTGCAGACGCGCGACCTCTCCCTCCTGTTGAACTCCTGCGTCAGCGGAGTGAGCGATATCGAACGCATGGGCGACCACGGCGAAAATATCGCGGAACTCGCGCAGTACATGTCGGAACATAAGTTGAAGTTCTCGCACAAGGCCACCGCCGAATGTGATGAGATGTTCCAATTGGTCGTCGCCGCCATCGAGAAGAGCCTCCGCGCGCTGGAGGAGGAACGCTCCGAACTTTCGGAGGAAGTTATGGAACTCGAAAAGAAGACTGACGAGATGGAACGCGTCTTGAGAGCGCGGCACATAGAGCGCCTCAACAGCGGAAAATGCCAGCCCGACGTGGGCGTGGTGTTCATAGATATATTGAGCAATCTCGAACGCGTAGCGGACCACGCACATAATGTAGCTCTAATCGTTAACGACATACAAGACATACATCACAGGCAGGCGGTAAAATGACATGGATTTCGGCATGATGAGCGATGGTACTCTCATACTGGGTATGGTGCAGGGCGTGACCGAGTTTTTGCCGATCAGCAGCTCCGGGCATCTCTCTCTTGCGAAAATCATCGCCTCATACGGGAGCGTCTCGATGGCGTATGACATAGTCCTGCACGCGGCCACGCTTCTCGCGGTCATTATCTATTTTGCGCGGGATATCGTATCGATGCTTTTCGAGTGGTTTTACGGTTTTATCAACGCCAATGCCCGCAAATGGGCGGGATGGCGGTTCGGATGGGCCGTTATCGCGGGCTCCCTCATCACCGCCCCGTTCGGCATTTTATTGAAGCCGCTGGTGATGTTCGCTTCGGCCAATTTGCTGTGGCTTGGCGTGAATTTTATGGTGACCGGTCTGCTGCTCCTGTCGTCCCGTTTCATTTCAGGAGGCGAGAACGGGGTCGACGTGCGGAGCGGGATTTTGGCGGGACTGCTTCAGGGAATCGCCGTTTTTCCGGGCATTTCACGTTCGGGCGCCACGATATGGGGAGGTCTTTTCTCCGGTCTGTCGAGGAAGGACGCGTTTAGATTTTCCTTTCTTCTGTCGATTCCGGCCATAATCGGGGCGGTGCTCCTGGAGCTGCACGATCTGGGATTGCAGGGATTTGCGGCCTCGCTGCCAGATGGATGGGCCTGGGGCGCGGCGGCGGCGTTTTGTTCCGGCATGATCTCGTTGGTCGTATTGGCGAAACTCGTAGTGAGCGACAGGTTGTGGGGTTTTTCGCTTTACTGTTTTGCGGTCGGCGGTTTTATGATACTTTATTGCATGATGGGAGCGTAATTTGATTGACACGGCCCATTCTTACCTTCGAGAGTCCGCGAAGGCGCTGTTACAACAACGCCGCCGGTCTTCCGAAGCAGAGATTGAAAAAAATGCCTGAAAAACTGACGTCGGCAGGCGGGGTTTTCATTCCAGGATTTTCGGCAGGGGGCCATTCATGGGAAAGATTTTGAGTTTCGCGAAGCTCTTCTGGATATTTCTCCTGGCGGCGGTCATACTGTCCGGCTTCGACCTCTTCCGCAGAGTCGTGATCGAACACGATCACAGAACTGTGGGCTTTATCGTTGAATACCGGGATCTCGTACTGTTGTCGCGGCAGACGGGCGAGTCCGTCGATCATACATGGGATCGCGTGAAGGACGCCGGAGTCGTAGGTGTATGCGTTTCGGAGCTGACCGGCAAAGATCTCGCCGCCGGGCTGCTCCCCGTGCAATACGGTTCGCTCGCCGCGTTCAAGCCTATCCTGCATCTCACTTCGGAGCTTCCGCTCGACAGGGCAGCCATTCTCGTGGAAAATTCCAACCCCATGTTCGGAGCCATTGCCGATTATCTGCAAACGCGGTACCGCGGGATCGTAACGCTTTCCACGCCCGAAGGTACGCTCATCGTCCTGCCGCAGGCGACTGACGAACTGGCGGACGCCGGCGTAATGCCCGATTTCTCCGCGCTCGCTTTCGCGGAAAAGACGCGCGTTCACGTCGCGTACCGTCCGCAGTCCGCCCACGGGGTCGATGGCGAACGCACGGCAGGTGGCATGGAATGGCTCAAACGAAATTATCAGTCGATTTCGTGCGTGCTCCCGGCGGGTCAAATCATTTCAGGCTATCCCGATCTTGGGCCGTTGACCGAGACTTTGAAAGAACTGAAACTCCCCGTCGCCCAGGCGGAATTCGTGCGGCAGATAGGCACTTCGGAATTGTATTCGGGCATGGTTCCGTCCATCATCCCGCTGCACAGTCTTGTCAGGGACGAGTTGATTTCGAGGAGATATTCGAGGGAACAGGTGATCGAACGGATGGTGCGCGCCGTGCACGAACGCTCGATCAGACTGCTTCTTCTCCGCCCTTACGAGCTGTACAGCGTGGGCAAACTGATCCCCTTCATCGAAGATACGATGACAATCAGGGAAAAATTGGAATCCCGCGGCTACGTCCTGGGTTGGCCCGAGACGATTCCGCTGAGAACCTCGTCGCCCGGATCGGCCGTGGGTGTGGCTCTGGTGTTTTTCGCCTGCGTGTGGTCGTACTCGCGGAGGTTTTGCGGTTTCGGCGACGGAATATCCCTCATCGAGACGGCCGTCATATTGTCCTGCGCCGCGGCGATGGGATTTTGCGCCTGGAAGGTATCGGTTGTCTCTAAAACGCTTGGAGGGCTGACGGCCGCCATGATCGCCGCAGAGGCGACGTTGTGGGCCTTGGACGCATACGAAAAACCCATTTACGGCATGTTAGCGGGTTTGCTTGTGACTGTTGCTGGGGGCGTTGCCATAGCTTCTTTTTACGGGACCACGCAGGCCATGCTGCGGTTGACCCCTTTTTCGGGCGTCAAGCTGACGCTGCTGCTTCCGCCGATCTTGATCGCGGCGAATGACCTGAAACTGAGGATACACCCCGAATCACTCTCCGATCTGCTTCGCCGGCCTCCGTTCTGGGGAGAGCTGATACTGGCCGGATGCGCTCTGTGCGCGGCGGCCGTTCTGACCGTCAGAAGCGACAACGTTTCCTTCGTCCCCGGTTGGGAGGTCCATTTCCGCGACTTTCTGGAACGCCTCATGTGGGTCAGGCCTAGGACCAAGGAATTTCTGGTGGGGTATCCCTGCATGATCGTTTACTTCGTGGCGGAGAAAAGGGGCCGGATCGAGAATTACAGGGAGATTTTCAGGCTCGGCGCAAGCATGGCCTTTGCCAGCGCGGTGAACTCTTTCTGCCATTTTCACACGATACTGATATTGTCCGCCATAAGGGTGGTAAATGGCTGGCTGCTCGGGATCGCAGTCGGTTTCATTATCATCGTGATGATCGATTACGTGGGACGGCCGCTCTGGGGAAAACTCACAAGGCTGTTAGCGTGATTCGCTCGGGCGCGCGTCGCTTCGATGTGCTTTTGGCTGGTTACTTCGGCTTCGGCAACCTTGGAGACGAACTCATAGCGAGAGCCGCGGTCGACAATCTCGTAATGCTCGGGATTTCGCGCGAACGGATCGCCATACTGTCCGGCAACCCTTCCGACAGCGCGTCAAGCCTCGGAATAAAGGCTTTCAACCGATGGAACCCAGCGAGCGTCCTGAGGGCGTTCAGGCTTTCGCGCGCGCTGCTTTTCCCAGGCGGCGGCATATTTCAGGACGTTTCGAGCGCGCGGTCTTCGATATATTACTGGTCTTTGATTCGTGCCGCTCTCTCGATGCACGTTCCGGCGGGCGCTATCGCGCAATCCGTCGGGCCCCTCCGCGGATTGCTCGCGAAAAAACTTGTCCGCGACGCCCTGTCGATCTGCGAATATGTTTCGGTCAGGGATTCGGCGTCGGCGAGCGTGTTGTCGTCGATGAACCTGAGATGCGACGTCACGCCCGACCCGGCGCTCAGTTTCGAACTGTCCCAAACGGTTTCCAGAGGGACAGCGCTCGTGAACATGCGTCCAGGATGCGATGCGGTTCACGTCGCGCCGGTCGTTAAAGCGGCAAATCAGATGCCGGCTTCCGGCATGAAAATAGTGTACGTCGCCATGGCGAACGAGGACGCGTCGTTCATGCGAAAATTACGGGATATGGGCGAGATTCCGGAAAGCGAGATATTGGAGCCTAAGGACGCGAAAGATTTTTCCGAGATCGCGTCGCGCGCCGAAACTGCGGTGGGGATGAGACTGCATTTCGGAGTGATGTCTATGCTGTGCGGACTTGATGTTGTCCTGTCTCCATACGA
>JAITRO010000003.1 GCA_031288335.1 Synergistaceae bacterium
TCGGGTAGCTATAATGTCGCATTTTCAGAGAGCACAATATTCAATCTGATTTATAGGTGTTGTTTATTTGCTTTCTGTGTCTTGTTCTTAAAACAGACCGTGCGAAAGGACAGCAAAAACAGAGGTTTATATCTTATTTGTCTTCTGCTGCTGCCGCTTCAGGTTTTGGCGGTGTATTCAGCCGCGTTCTCACGGGAGACGACTTACGCATATGCATTTTACATCATACTTATCCCGACTATTTACGCAGCTATTAAAGCAAAATGGCTGAAGCAGCTTTACGCGGTTTTTGTGACGGTATTCTTCTCAATTGTGCATTTGTATTATTATCTTGCGATGACTTCAAAAGCGGACGGAAGTATGATAAAATACTATCAGACTTTCTTCAATAATTTTCGGGGAGGGTAAGTAAGTAGACAGATAATGGGTTCGATCGCCTGCTTTTTGTATCACAAAGGACAAACTATCTTTATCCCGTCAGGAAAAGCTTCCTTCTGAACGACAGCGCCATCAGGCAAAACGATAATTTTGCCTATCAAATTCCGACACTTATAAAAGGCATGCTTGTATATTTCTTTAACTGAGGGCAATGAAACACTTGTCAAGTTTTCGCACTCCCAAAAAGCCCGTTCTCCGATGTGCGCGGCGTTTGGCAGCGAAATATCCGTCAGGCTTCTGCACCCCCAAAAAACCCGCTCTCCGATATGCGTGACGTTTGGCAGCGAAATGCTTGTCAGGCTTTTACACCCCAAAAAAGCCCGTTTTTCGATGTGCGCTGCGTTTGGCAGCGAAACGCTTGTTAGGCTTTTGCACCCTAAAAAAGCCCGTTCTCCGAGGTGCGTGACGTTTGGCAATGAAACGCTCGTCAGGTTTTCGCACCAAAAAAAAGCGCTTTCTCCAATGTGCGTGGCGTTAGGCAATGAAATGCTTATGAGGTTCCCGCTATTCCTAAATGCCCACATGCCAACGCTTTTCACGGGAGAGAAAAGATTGACAATTGTTTTATGGCCCTCAAAACGACAATCTCTATCCCTAATAATCTCGTCATCCGGAAGAACCTTGCCGGTACTCATTCCGTCAAAACCTGCCTATATTTATTTTAAGGCGCAAGGTAAGCTCATAAAGGGCGCATATCACTGCCCACCGGAGGAGAAAGACTTTTCCGAGTTCCAGCAACCCGCCGACGTCGCTTTTCGGCAGCGCCTGGTATTTAGTCATAATGAGGTCTGGAAATTTGTTGATGAAGCAGCAAGCATAGTCCCGCATGAAAATCTTCTCCATAAACTTCAGATAAATCACAGCGTGAAACCATTATACATTCTTTTCGTAAATGTATCCAGAGGAATCATCGCGAGCACTCCAGAATCAAATGAACGCCGCTTTTATTTAAAATATCCGATAATTTTGGATATGGATTCCGTGGGAGCATATCATCCACCCGTCACAATTGCAAGGATTTTGCATAGCTCTCGAAATTGCGGGTGAGGTTTCATATAATAAAAGTACGGTAACCTCCTGTTATAATATGAGAAATATTTTTTATGGAATCCAAGGATTATAGAGATTCCGCGGCGATACAGGATATGTTGAGCGCCCTCGGGATTGAATGCTGAAGATAAAACATGCCGGAGGCTATCATTAAAAGCCCTGTCATTTGTCTGTGACAATGCCTTCATCACGAAACTCACGCGTAGTTGACTCCCCCGATTGGGGGAGTTTTTTTACAACCCGGCGCGACTTCGGTTATAATTTGCGCAACGGCATTTTGGGAGACGTATATGTGATGTTTATTGTCCTTGAAGGAATAGATGGCAGCGGAAAGACTACACAGGCGGCACGGCTCGGGGAGTGGCTGTCGGGCTTGCTCGGACGGGAAAGAGTGCTCGTAACGAAAGAACCGGGCGGATGGCTTGGGGGAGACGCGGTGAGACGGCTTGCGCTCGGCGGGGGGCTGTCGAGCGTGTGGGGCGAGTTCTTTCTTTTTATGATGGACAGGTGCGAACATGTATCGGGCGTCGTCATGCCGGCTCTGGAAAAGGGCATGTGCGTCATCTGCGACAGATATACTCCGTCGACGCTCGCTTATCAGGTGTTGTCGAATCCCTTGATCGGGAGCGAGGCTGCCGAGTACATGACGGGCATGAGCGAGGTCATCGGCCTGCCGCGCCCCGATTGCGCGTGTCTTTTGGATATAGACGCGGACACGGCGAGAAGGCGTCTCGAAACGCGGGGGAAGCTGAATTCGTTCGACGCGAGGGGACGCGATTATTTCGAGCGCGTGCGGGCCGCGTATGACGCTCTGATTAAGCGTTTCCCGGACGAATGGATAAAAGTCGACGCCTCGGAGGACGAAAACACGGTGTTCGGAGGGCTAAAGCGCGGTATGGAACGCATGTTCGGGACGCGCCTCGGCGGACACGCGACATGAAAGTCAGCGCGGCAAAACTCAAAAGCGGCGAGACGGCCACTCACTCGGGTCAGGCCGCCACAAGGGGCGGAGCCGTTTCCGGCGCTCACGGCGCTGAGAAAACGTTCGCCGAGGTCGTCGAGGATATTGAGCTTCAAGGGATGATAACAGAACTCGACGAGATAGGGGCCGCCCTCTCACGTTACCCGACGTCGGCGCTTCTCAGGAGGTACAGAGAACTCGTGAAAATGGCGCTGAGCCGCATAAAAAACAGCATGCACATAAGGAGGGAGTTCAAGTGGAGGCGGACGGAGCGCTCGATGTTCATGGTCATAGAGCGCGCCGACAGCGCACTGGCTGAACTCGAGACATTGGAATCGGCGATCGAAAGAGAGCGCGACAGAACACGGATGTTTTCGTTGATCGACGAAATAAAGGGATGCCTGATATCTCTCCTATTCTGAATGAAATATCTTCCTCGCGCGAATGGAAGGAACTGCGCGGGATGCTCTCGTCGGGCGGGGCGCCGGGTACGCTGCTCGCGATCGTCGATCCCGAGCATGCGCGCGTTTTTAGAGATATGTATGCGCGGAGCGTCTTGTGCCATTCGGGCAGCGGCATGGACGGGTGCGCCTCGTGCCGCTCGTGGATGGATGACGGACACCCGGACATGCTGATCGCCGGTTCGGACGACAGTCCTCCGGGAATCGCCGATTGCCTGGAGATGCAGACCGCGATGTCGCTGAAACCGTTTCGCGCGCACGGGCGGCTCGGGGTGGTTCATTCCGTCGACGCGATATCGCTTCCGGCAGCCAATTCACTGCTGAAAATCGCCGAGGAACCTCCGGAAGGGGGACATCTTCTATTTCTCGCCGAGGAGGATAACGTGATACCCACGATTCGAAGCCGTTCCTGGATGGTCTCGTTCAAGCCGAAGGGAACGCCCGGCGACACATCTCCCCCCGGAACTCCGGCGGGATGGGCGGCTTGGATCGAGCGAACCAGGAAATTATCGACCGACGAAATCGCCTCCGAGGCGGACAGTTGGGCGGGATGGCTGTGCGGCAGGGGCGAATTCCGCCTCGCCGCTTCGGTGAGGAACCTGTTGTACGTATCGAAAAGGAGGCGCTTGCCCGTTTCGATGGTTCAGGACGCATTAGAGGCAATTCTGGGGGAAGGAGTTCCAATTGGGCAAATACTTGGCGATTTACGGTAAGCCGAGATTCCTGGGGATAGTGGAATTTGACCCCGATACGGCGGGCGAGCTTCCCGGGGACGGCATGATCATAGCGACCTCGCACAGGGGCGAGGAAGTGGCCTCGGTCATGGGGCTTTTGAACGAAACGCAGGAAAACGAATACAGGGGAATGAAGACGATCTCCGAGCACGGCGAGGGGCCGGCGCACGCCGGCGAGTCGGTGGTGGGCGACCTTGAATTCGTCCGCCTGCCCACAGCTGAGGACAGGGCGCAATGGGCATCGCTGAAGGAATCCGAGGAAGGCATACTCAAGGACGCTCAGGCGATGGCCGAAGGACATCATCTCGCATTGAAACTCGTCGACGTCGAGACAATGATAGACGGCAAAAAACTGTTCCTCTACTTCACGTCTGAGACCAGGATCGATTTCAGGAATCTAGTGAAAGATTTGGCGCGCAAATTCAGAACCAGGATAGAACTGCGGCAGATGGGCGTCCGCGACGAAGCCCGTCTGATCAGCGGCGTGGCCTCGTGCGGGCTGCCCTGCTGCTGCAGCTACTGGCTGAACCAGTTCGCGTCCATAGGCATCAGGATGGTGAAAGAGCAGAACATTGCGATGAACCCGGCCAAGATCTCCGGGATATGCGGACGGCTGATGTGCTGCATGTCGTTCGAGCACAAGGTCTACAAAAACCTGTGGGCAGGATTGCCCGGGCCGGGGAGCAAGATAAAGACCCCGAACGGCAACTACGTAATCGTGGCGATGGATATAAGCCGTGAAGCCGTGCGCTGCCACAAGCCGACGGGAGGGGACATCTCCGTTCCGGTAGCGATGTTCCAGGATTTCCGCGCGGCCATTGCCAACGGCGATGAATGGGAGCCGCCGCACGATAAAAATGAACCTAAGAGAGAAAGATTGTCCCGCGGGAAGTTCGATTGTTCCTGCCGGAGAAACGCCGGATTTGGCGGCGCGGCTAAATTTGTCCCGGGAGGCACCTCTCGGCACTGTTTCCATGCGGAAACCCGCGCTGTCGACGAGGAAATCGAGAGGCCGGACGATGGAAAAGCCGAAGGGGGCACCGCGCCCGATAAATACCAGGGACGGAGGCACAATCGCAAAGGCGGCCGCCATCGGCGTCCCGACGGCGATGCTTTCCGAAAGGAAGCGACCAGACCGCGCGATAATAAGATGTCCCACTCCAAACTGTCCGAGCCGATGCCCGATAACTCCAACGCGATGTCTCCTCAGGCGAGGGCGGCAAAAAATCGCAAAAAAAAGCGCAGACAGAAGTACGGCCCATCGGTTCCCCCGGACGAAAACTGATTCAGGCGGTGATCTAATGGCTTTGTTGGGAAATATGTTTACCAAACTCAAAAATATGGCTAACAAATGGTCGCAGGGAGTGTCGAACCTCTTTTCGGACAAACCTCTGACGGACGATTTCTGGGAGGAGCTGGAAGAACGCCTTCTTTTGGGAGACGTTGGGGTCGAGACCGCCGACGAGCTGATCGCCGAACTGAGGCAAATCTCCGTCGACCGCCGGATAGCCCATACCGGGGAGCTGAAGGAGGCCTTCGCGGAAGCGCTTGTGAAACGCCTCGAAGATGTGCCGGGAATGGGCAGGCCGATCGACCTTTCGGACAGGCCGTCCGTCGTACTCCTGGTCGGCGTGAACGGCAGCGGCAAGACCACCACCGCCGGGAAGCTCGCCTCGCGGTTCGCCGAAGAGGGGAAAACCGTGATCCTGGCGGCGGCCGACACATACAGGGCGGCTGCGATAGAACAGCTCAAGGTGTGGGGAGAAAGGGTGTCGGCGAGGGTGATAGCACACGCCCATGGAAGCGATTCGGCGGCGGTGGTGTTCGACGCGATAGGGGCCGCGAAGGCTTCCGGCGCGGACGTCGTGATCGTCGACACGGCCGGAAGGCTTCACACCAAATCGAACCTGATGGACGAACTAGCTAAGGTGGGCAGGGTAGCCTCCCGCGAAGCTCCCGGCGGAATCCGCGAGACGCTGCTGGTGCTCGACTCGGTGACGGGACAGAACGGGTTCATGCAGGCGGATGTGTTCAACAAATCCATTCCTCTTTCCGGCGTGGTGCTCACGAAATTCGACAATACAGCAAAAGGAGGGATAGTATTGTCCATATCGCGGCGTTTGCGGCTTCCCATAAGATATATCGGCCTGGGCGAGGGCGTGGCGGATCTGGAACTCTTCTCCTGCCGCGATTTTGTGTATGCCCTTCTCGGGATGGAAAAGGCAGACACGCGCAATGGCTAACGCTCAAGAGATAAAAAATGGGATGCTCTCAGCCGAGTCCGGCGTACAGGAAGTGCTGCGCGCCCTTTATTTCTACGGCGCCGACTATATAATGCTGAAAATGGGCCGCCAGGAAAAGCTCGTTCACAAGGAGCAGATGATCTTGCTCATGGAACTGGGCCACGAGACGACGACTATCGATGAAATATCGGTGATGACGCTGCCCGAACCGGCGTCAGCCAAGACGCGCATCGAGGACGTGCCGCCGGATAACTCGCTTCTCGTATTTTCCCGCAAGGGGGGAGGCTTGGCGGGGACTCTGTCCAAGATGTCATTCGAGGAATACCGGGAACGGAAGATCAAAGAGTCCAGAGTCTCGTACCCCGAGTGGTGGGCGGCGCCGTTACCGCTGCTCTACATGGATAGCGAGCGCATCGCCATGAACGACGCGGCCGGCGCTAAAATACCCTGCGAGGCGAAAGAGCTGGCGGCGCAGGCGGAAAAGATAAAACGCGACGGCATGATCACCGTGAAGGATAAAAAACGGGAGCTGACTTTCTCCCTGCATCTTCTCGACGAGAACGTATATCTGGTCGAGGACATATCCGGCGATTTCGAGATGGCGGAGGAGCTGGTGTGGTGGGCGGCGGTGGGCAAAGCGTTTGTCCGCCGGGTAGAGGAAAACGGAGCTGTGGTGCGGCATCTGTCCCCTCTGGAAACGCCTCCCTCTTCGGCAGCGGAGGTACTCTACTGTTCCTGGGAGAACGAGCCTCTGGGCAGCATCGCCATAGGTATGCCAGGCGACTTCGATCAGGACGAAAACCCGCCGGACGACGCGAACCATGAGGAAAAAGAGGGCGGAGGGGGTGCGTCGGACGAGAATATCGAGACGGAACCCGATGCGTCTTTGGAGCCGGAAAAGGCCGAAGCGCCCGCACAAACCCAAGAGCCCGAGACCGCCCTTATCCCCGAAGAATCCGGCAACCACACGCCGGAGCCCCGAACGCAGCCGGCCATGAAGGAAAAACGCAAGCTAAGCTCCCTGTGGGAGCCGAAAGACGATTCGAATCTCAATTTGGACACCATGTCGGAATGGCCCCAACCGGACGATGAGCCCGCGGCGGAAGAGCCGGAGGCCGCCGCGTCGAATGTCCGGCACGAATCCTTCGGCCCATTCGACAAACCCGCCGCCAAAAGGAAGATTTTTGGCCATGCCGCTCATAAAGCCGAGGGAAGAAGCCATGATGAAGAAAACGACGAAATGGAACCGGATTTGTCTTCGGCGATAGATTGGGCGGACATGGATGATGCCGGCGACGATGTGAAAATCGAGGAATCCGCTGAGAAAACGGCCGCGTCGAAAGTGCTCGACAAGAACGCCGCGCGCAGGGCTTATGGAGGCCCTCCGCGAAGGAAGATTCGCGGTGGCGGCAGAAACTCGTAGCGGCCCGGTTCCGGTGAAAATGATATCCGGTCTGCTCTGCCCAGCGGAACAGGAGGAGTTGACGGAATGGGCGGCCGAAAGGATGAGCGCGGTTTTCGGCGGCATTGAGCTTGCCAGCCCGCCGTATCCTTTCAACTACACCGACTATTACAGGGATATAGCACCGCGCCTCGAAAGGCGTTTTTTCGTTTTCGACTGGTTGAGGCATCCTTTTGGGCTGGTGGCGTGGAAAAAATTGGCAATTTCGATAGAGGCGGAAAGCGCTGCCGAGGCAGGCGGCGGCAGGAGGGTCAACATAGATCCGGGTTATCTGGACGGCGCGCGGCTCGTGCTGGCGTCGACGAAGGACAACGCCCAAAGGATATACCTGCGGGATGATGTGTACGCGGAGGTCACTATGTGCCGTAAAAAGTCGGGATGGATCACTTTTTCATACACTTTCCCCGATTTTGCGAGCGGCGTTTACGACGAGTTCCTCGATTCGGCGAGGAACTCCTGGAGACGCGACCTCCGCGCAAGAGGGGACTGATTGTCTTGATAGAGAAATACACGACCGAGGCCATGAGGGAGATATGGGGCGACGAGAACAGGTTCCGAAAATGGCTCGACGTGGAGCTGGCTGTATGCAGGGCTTGGGCCGCTGACGGAGCGATACCGGCGGACGACCTGGCGCGGATAGAGAGCCGGGCTTCTTTCCGCGTGAAGCGGATAGCAGAGATAGAAGAAGAGACCCAGCATGACGTGATAGCGTTCGTGACTAACGTCGCGGAGAACATAGGGCCGTCGGGAAGGTTCGTCCATCTCGGGCTCACCAGCAGCGACGTCATAGACACAGCGGCTTCCATGCAGATATCCGACGCGCTCGGCGTCATTATAGGCGCGGCTGAAGGCCTCCGCGAATCCCTTGCGCGCCTGGCCTGGAAATACCGGCACACGCCCTGCGCGGGCCGGTCGCACGGAATCCACGCGGAACCGACGAGCTTCGGTCTCAAGTTTCTGGGGTTCGTCTCCGAGGTTGGCCGCGACATCGGACGTCTTGAGAGCGCCCGCGAGGAGATAAGGGTCTGCAAGATATCGGGCGCCGTGGGAACCTACGCCAACTGTCCACCGCGTATCGAGGCGCGCGTCGCGGCGGAATTGAACCTAAAACCGGATCCCGTATCCTCGCAGATAATTCAGCGCGACCGCCACGCCGGCGTCATCAACGCGCTCGCCCTTTACGGCGCGGGCCTGGAAAGAATCGCGATCGAGATCCGTCATCTCCAGCGCACGGAGGTATTGGAGGTCATGGAGCCCTTCGGTAAGAAACAGAAGGGTTCGTCCGCCATGCCGCATAAAAAAAACCCCATACTGTCCGAGAGAGTATGCGGCCTCGCCAGACTTTTGAGGGGCTATGCCGCCGCCGCGCTCGAAAATATAGCGCTCTGGCACGAACGCGACATAAGCCACTCGTCCTCGGAACGGGTGATATGGCCGGACGCTTTCAACGCGGCCCACTACATGACCGGCATAATGAAACGCGTGACCGACGGGCTGGCCGTGAACGAGAGCATGATAGCGCGCAACCTGGAACTCACCGGAGGACTCATCGCTAGCGGAAGGGTGCTTTTGGCCCTGGTCGAACGCGGAATGGCGCGGGAGGACGCTTACGCTGCGGTGCAAGAAAACGCCATGAAGTGCTGGGATGCGGCGCGGAGGGGAGAAAGCGCGTCCATGCGCGCGCTGCTGGAGGCCGATCCAAGAACGGCGCTTCTCGCGCGCGGCGGCGACGGGCTGGGTGAATTGTTCAGGTTCGACTTTTTCCTCGCTCACGTCGACGAGATATTCGCCCGTTTTCCGATTTTTGAAAAACTCGGCCTGAAGTGATACGCGGGGTAAACGCATCAGCATTGCTGAACCGTTGGTATTGCTCAATTTATAAATTGTGCGCTCAATCCAAACACTTGAGTGATCGCGAGGCTTTACAGTGTCTGACGCGTTTGCCCTGAAGTGGTGCGAAATATCTATTGACGCGCCGCGCGGGTCGCATTAAGATTGAACAATGTCGCAGACAGACAGGATGAGGTGAGCCGCGTAATGAGTGAAGAGACAAAGGGAGCGGGAGTTGCCGTATATTCGACGAGCAGTTGTCCGTGGTGCGTGAAGGCCAAGGAATATCTCTCGTCCCTCGGTGTGCCGTTTCAGGCGATTGACGTGGGCGTGGACCGCGACGCCGCCAAGGAAATAGTTGAGAAAACCCGTCAGCGCGGCGTGCCGGTGATTAGGGTCGGCGAGCGTTATATAGTGGGTTTCGACCAGGACGCCATAAAATCCGCTTTAAAAGAAGCGGCGCTTATCTGAAGCGGAGCCGTAGTACGGCATGCTGGAGCCGCGGGGGGACAAAGTGCCTCGCGGCTTTTTTGAAATATCGCGATTTTTTTTGAGATATTTAGAGAAAAAAATTATCACAGCATCGGGCACGAACGGGCCGTTGGACACGGTCACTCGAGATAATCACAGGGAGAGTGGTATTCATGAAGTGCAAACATGTCGTACAAGGAATGAGTTTCCATGCTTTTCACGGAATCCTCGAAGTGGAACGCGAGTTGGGCCAGGTTTTTTCGGTCGACGTCACGGTCGAATTTGACGGCGGTCCGCCGGATGTAGATCCCTGGGCCGAACCGTTCGTGCGTGATGCCGATATATACGAAATATCCCGCAATGTGGTGATGGAAACCAAGTACAGGTCGGTCATCAGTCTCGCCTCGAAAATAGCGCGCGACCTGATGAGCGAGTACGCCAAGGCCTCAAGCGCGACGGTCTCCGTCATGAGGAAACAGCTTTTCATCCCGGGAAGCGTGAACGCCAGCGTGGCCGAGGTATCGTACACCAGAGCTGATTTCGCTCCCGTTTCGCAAGAGTAGACTTGGCCATGAGCGAAATGGGCATTTCGTTCTCATTCGGCGCTTCGGCAGGAAGGGAACGCGGTTTCGCGAACCGGCTTAAGTTGATCGCGCCTCTGTGTGCCGAAGCGGCGTCGTGGATAAAAGACGGCGCTTTCCGCGACGAATCCGGCTTTGGCTGGTACAACCTGACCGAACAGGATCCGTAGCCGATATTGGAGGCGGGCGAATGGCTCTCCAGCTACGAGGCCATAGTCGACGTCGGCATCGGCGGTTCCGCTCTCGGCAGCCTGATGCTCAATCAGGCGCTTTTGCCGATGTACTTAAACGAGGGAGAGCGCGCCCCTAAATTTTACCTCGCCGACAATCCGGATCCGGAAAAGGCCGCCGCGATATGGGAGAGGGTGAAGGGCAAAAAGACCGCCCTCATAGGTGTGAGCAAATCCGGAGCAACCGCCGAGACCATGTCGCAGTTCCTCTGGTTTCGCTCGCGCATGGCCGAGAGCGGCGAGCCCGACGGCGACATACTCGTGATAACCGATCCCGAAGGGGGTGTTTTTCGCTCGTTCGCAGCGGACACAGGGGCGCGTTCGCTGGTGATTCCTCCGTCGGTCGGGGGGAGATACTCGGTGCTTTCGGCCTGTGGACTCGTGACTGCCGCCGCTTTGGGGGCTGACGTCCGCGCGATACTGTCGGGCGCGGAGATGATGAAGCGTTTCCTCGCGGAAGATAAACCGGAGAATAACCCCGCCATCCACCTTGCGGCGCTGAACTTCCTTCATTCTATATCGGGCAGGCCGATGACCGTTTTGATGCCTTACGCTAACAGGCTGGAAATGTTTTCCGAGTGGTTCGCCCAATTGTGGGGCGAGAGCGTCGGCAAGGACGGAATCGGCTCGACTCCGATCCGGGCGCTTGGAGCGATAGACCAGCATTCGCAGGTGCAGCTTTACACTGCGGGCCCCGACGATAAGCTCTACACGATAATAAACGTGGCGGAGCATGGATGCGAGATAGAACTCCCCAAAGTATCCGACCGATCCCTGCAAAGCTTGTCGTATCTGTCAGGGCAGAAGCTTGGCGGAATGCTGGGCATGGAGGCCGCGAGCACGGCCGCGGCCCTTGTCAAGGCGGATCGTCCTGTGGTCTGGATAGAACTTGCGAGGCTTGACGGAAAGACGCTCGGCGGGCTTATTTTCTTCTTCGAGTACATGACCGCGACAGCGGGCAGGCTGATGAGGATCAATCCTTTCGATCAGCCTGGAGTGGAACAGGGCAAGCGCTACACTTACGGAATGATGGGCAGAGATAATTTCTCCGCCGACGCCGCGGAAGCGGCGGAGTTATTCCGGCGCGTAAAAGAGAACACTATAAAAGCGTAAACCGCAAGATCAAGATCTCGGGGCTCCGCCCCGAACCTCGGCAGGGAATAAGCTCCCTGCACCCTCTTTATTTTTATAATTTTTATAAAGGGGCTCAAGGAGTTTGCCCTTTGCGTGGTTTGGAGCGGAGCCCCAAGGTCTTGATCCAGTTTCATAATAGTTACTCCCTGTCCTTTTGTCATACCGTCATATTTAGTGCATAAATTAAAATGATGTGTGAATTGAAAGAAATGAAATGTATATTTTGTAATATAAAGTATTTTCCACTACTTTACAACAAGCGATCGTACTGATGGAACGCGGAATAAATAGGATAAGATAAATGAACAACTGATCACACTACCTTTCAAGAATCCTTTCACCCGCGGCGGACCGAAATTTTGGCCCGCCGCCTTCAATTTTATCCGACTGGCTTCCTAAAGTTGGGTATAAATGTATAATAATACTGATTCATAAGATAATTTAGCGTTATTTTTTGAATTTTTGAAGCTTGTAATTAATAAATTATTAACACGGAATTTTTTAATGATAAATATGGAGGTGTTCGTGTGGAATCGTACGACGCAATTGTCATTGGAGGTGGAATAATTGGAACCGCTACGGCGTATTACCTATCGAAACTGAAAGCAAAAACGCTGCTTCTTGAAGCTGATTCTCTCGGATGCGGCAGCTCCGGCGCATGTGACGGTTTTGTCATAATGCAATCTAAAGCGCCGGGGCCTCATCTTAAAATGGCGCTCGCTTCTGAGGAATTGTACAGGACACTGGGCGATGAACTCGATTGGGATATTGAATATGAAAATTGCGGCGGCATGATAGTCATCGAAACCCCGCGGGAATTCGCGGCAATGAAGACATTTATGGAAAAACAGAGAGAAGCCGGCCTTGATGTGGAGCTGATCGACGGCGAAACGGCCCGTAAACTGGAACCTGCGTTGGCGCCTCACATCATCGGCGCCACGGTTAGCAAACGTGACGGCCAGATAAACCCTATGAGGTTGGTAAACGGTTATACTCGAGCGGCGCTTCGAATGAATATGGAGATAAAACGGCATCACAAGACCGTTGGGTTCATAACCGGCGGGGAAAAAGTGACAGGCGTCAAGACGAACAAAGGAGATTTCTTCGCTGACAAGGTCATATGTTGCACAGGCGTGTCGGCGCCTGAACTGATGAAAACTATCGGCATCGAACTGCCGGTCAGGCCCAGACGAGGCCAGCTGATTGCCGCCGAACCGGTCGAAAGGATAATAAAGAGGGTGATGCTTTGCGCGCGCTACATCGCGGCAAAATATCACCCCGAATTATTGGAAAACTCGCGGGATGAGTCCATTCGCCTGGGCGTTGGAATGGCATTGGAACAGTGCAGAAACGGCGGTCTCTTGATCGGCGCGACCCGTGAATTCGTGGGATTCAATCGCAATACTACCTACGACGGCATCAGAAGCGTCGCGAACCACGCTGCGAGGATGGTTCCGGCGCTGAAACAAATCAGAGCTGTACGGGTCTTCGCTGGTTTGCGTCCATACACTCCCGACGGCAAAGCGTTCATGGGCACCGTGCCGGGCTATGAAGGACTGTACGTCGCGGCCGGTCACGAAGGAGACGGCATTGCTTATTCCCCGATAACCGGAAAAATTATGGCTGAGCTTATGATGACCGGCAATACTTCAGTTGATCTCGAACCGTTCTCTTTGAGCCGTTTTCACTGAAAAATCGCCGCGCGAAAGTCCTCATATCGAACAAAGGCAGCCCGGGTTATAGCATGGGCTGCCTTTGCGCAAAGGAGGCGGATTAGCGCGCTTGAAAACCGGTACCGCTGTATTTGGATGCGGCCGCAGCGGTTTTCTCAGATATACATGAACAAAATACCGATTGCCAAGAACATGAGACACATCGGCAGATTCAGTATCATGGTCTTGACCGGATCGCTTTTCTTCCCGGTAATGGCGCCGACAAGCCCGCAAACCACAAATGTGGTGAGGCAAGCCGGAGGCATGCCCTGTCCGGACATGGCAAGATGCGCGCCTGCCACAGCCACATTGACCTTGTCCAAGCCCAAAGAGACGAGCACAGGCGCTAAAATCGCGAAAACGGCATTCTGCGCGGTGGTCTGAGAGCCGGTCAGCATCCCTACCAGGCAAAGCGCCGCGGCGCCTCCCAGTTTTATCAAGTTGCTGTTCAGCCCCTGCGCGAAATCCTGAACCGCGGTAATCTGTCCGGCCGCGTAAAAAGCGCCAACCATGAAAGCGGCCGCAAGCTGAACACTGACGCATGGCCATACATTTTTCACGGCTTTCTTGAAAACATCGCCCATTTTCGTGTATACAGCTTTGTAAAAAATTGCCGCAACTGTCGCCATGATCAGATTGAATACGATCAGGTTGGAGAGTCCCTTCAATATTTTGACGGAGGAAAGCCATTTCAAAAACGGTCCGAAAATCATCGTGGCTACGTCAATTTTGAAGCCGGTACGCAACACTACCAGCACCACCAACACCAGGAGAGGTATCAGAGTTTTGCCGTTTTTCCGCAAAATTTCGTTGGCCTTTTCCTTGGGTATTAAATTTTCCGGCAGTGCCTTGATTTTCACGAAAGCATTTGCCATATAAATAATGCACACGATCAGAGTAATCCCTACTGTAATATACCCGATACGCATAACGGGTTCGGGATCCGCGCCCGCGAGAGAGGAAGCCAGCACTATGGCCTGAGTGATGGGCGGCATGATCGAGCCGCAGGACGCGCCGCAGACCACAGTGGCTGCGGTCTGTTCCGGCGTCAGGCGCATTTCCGCCAATGCCGCTATAACCAGTACTCCTATCACCGCGGAGGATGCCACTGCATCTCCAATGAGAGAACCGGAAATCGCAAGAGCAATCATGATGCATGTAATCAAACCCTTGGGGGAGCGGCCGAATCTGGCTCTCAAGGCATTCAACACAGTTTCCATCGTGCCGATCCTCGTTTGTGTTTCCGCGTAAATACCGCCGACGACCGACAACGCTATGATCCATGCGAGGCGGTCTAACCCGTCAATCCATGCGGACAACCAGTCGATTGGATTGTACATTCCCCCCATCAACAGAGACGCCAGGCCCGTGACGCCCAAAGCGACCAGGATATTGCCGCCGATAAAAGGAATTTTTTTGATCAATAACACTACAAACAACAGGACGACAGGAACTAAAACAATAATCATGCGCGAACATTCCTTTCTTATAATATAAGCTGATTTTATTGCGAGAATCATAGCTTAAATAATAGTACAAATAACATATATCAGATTTAAAAATAATTTATGCAGATTAGCATATGATTTATGCGAAATCAAGTGACTATTTAGCGCGAAAAATCTACAAAATGTATATTCCGGAATTTGCGAGACTCAACCTTTTTAACTCACCGGCGTAAATTCGATTTATTTAAATTGCCATTATCACTGCATTCAACACCATTATTAAGTATCCAACTTGTGGTTTTGAATGCTATAATACTGTGAACGGAACGAAAAAAGTCCGGCGCGTTGTGTTGGCGATGGAGGGATTTTCATGTGGTCAAAATTTATTGCGGAACATCGAACCAGGCTTTCTCAATGTTTGGGGATCATTTTTCTGATGGTTTTCATATTTTCCGAGAGAAAACTCGAACAATCGGCGCATTTCGCCGCCGAGTTCATGATGATCTTGGGGTGTATCCTTGTGGGAGTTGCGACTGTAGGCAGGCTGTGGTGCGCGCAATACATAGCCGGGTACAAGGCGGATGTACTGGTTATGGAAGGTCCGTACTCGATGTGCCGTAACCCGCTCTATTTTTTCAGCCTTTTGGGAGGAATAGGGGCCGGGCTTTGCACCGAGTCTCTGGTGCTCACGCTCACTATAGCCGCGGTTTTTATCGCGATCTACCCGGTCACGATTCGAAATGAGGAGACAAAACTGTCGCGTGTTTTCGGCAGCGTCTACGATGGCTATATGAGGCGGGTTCCGCGCTTCTTCCCGAAGATCTCCCTGTTCAGCGAGCCTGCGGAATATGTTGTCAATCCGAGAATTTTTCGCAGAGAGATATTCGATGCGGTGTATTTCATCTGGGTCGTGGGATTTTTTGAATTTTTCGAGGGAATGACGGAGTTGGGAATCATAAAACCGTACATCTCGATATGGTGAGACCAAAACCTTGGGGTTCTGCCCCAAATCCCGCAAGGGACGAGCCCCTTGACCCCTTTTATAAAGAGGGTGCAGGGAGCTTGCTCCCTGCCGGGTTCGGGCGGAGCCCGAGGTTTGTTTTATCTCAGCAGACTCAGAATGTTCTGCGGAAGTTGGTTGGCTTGAGCCATCATGGAGCTTTCCGCCTGGCTTAGGATGTTTAGTTTTGTGAATGCCATCAGTTCCTTTGTTAAATCGGCATCGCGGATGCGGCTTTCAGATGCCTGCATGTTTGTCGATGCGGTCATTTGGTTGTTAATCGTGTGTTCCAGCCTGTTCTGGTATGCGCCCAGTTTCGAGCGTTGGTACGACACCAGGCCGATCGCGTTGTCCACAATCGTGACGGCCCTCTTTGCGGAGTCCGTGTCCGTCACATACACGTCGGTCAAACCCAGGGATTCTACACTCATGTCGCGGATGTTGAAACGGAATATTTCTTTCTCGTTAGCGCCGACCTGGAGCCGGGCATCCTGTGCCGCGATGTGAACGTAGAACTCCTGCTTTCCGTCTCCCATGTCGAAATCATATCTGCCCGTTTTTTCGTTGAAGGTGATCTCATCAACGCCGAAGCGCGCGTCGAACTTTATCGCAGCGTCGCCGGGCAGAATTTCGTCGCACACTGTGCCCGACCAGGCCGTCGTACGCGCCACAAATTTTCCGGTGTGCGCGTCATAGGTGGAGACGCCGTACTCATTCTCCTTGGACTCCTGAATGGTCATGAAGGTCAGGGCGTTCAAAAGGTCGGAATTCCCCGTGAAGTGATACTCTCCCTCCTTGCCCGTCTCGAACGAGCGCAGCAGGAACGTTCCGGAGACGGTCTCGTAGTTGCTCTCGCGGCGTTCCCAGTTGAACCACTCGGCCAGGTGCGTCTCGTCGTGAAACCCATCCGAATGGACTTTCACCACGTCTTTTCCGGAAAAAATCATTCCACCGGGGAACTTTTCCTCCAAATATTCTCCGCCAAGCTTATACAACGCCTCAGCGAAGGCCTCCACCATATCCTTGACCTCCATCTCGCCGTGAAGCGTGACGGAGACGGTGTCTCTGCCCTCCCGGATTTGCAGGGTCTGTGGAGTGCTCAATAAGAAGCGTCCCGACGCGTCGTAAAAGTTCTTGATGTCCCTCAACTTGGTGTAATAGTGTGCGAGCTGCGCGTCGAAACCCTTTGCCTCGGAGACGACGAACTCGGCCGCGCTCTTTACGCTGCGCGGCGTACTGCTTCCGGTTTCCACATTACCGTATGTGGTACCGTTGTGATAATTGCGCGCCACCACGTAGAAATAGCCGTCGAGCACGTCGTTTCGCGTCACGTCCGTGCCGTTGGGGCTGACTGGTTTGCTGTCAATCTGGAAAAGCTTGAGTTCCATCGTCGAGTTGTCCAGAACACCTTCGCGGAAGCGCCATGTCAAAGGATATCCGGTTCCAAGACCTTCACCGGTCAGGTTGAGTTCGTCCCAGCCGCTCATCCCGCCGCCTTCACGTGCGTCGGCAGCGAGCGTAAGCGTGAAGCGGTCTCCCACGCCGAACAAACTCGTGTCGGCGGCCAGCTCTATCCTGTCGAACAGCAACCCCGCGAATTTCGAGGCGGGGTTCAAGCCCTCATAGGCGTCGTCGGCGAAGAGCAGCAGGTTGTTGTTGGTCCCGGGATGCAGCCAGAGGTCGTGATCCTCCACGTAACGGTAGTTGCCGTCTCCGTCGTAGAGGTGCCCCTGAACCCTGAACCGGATGTCGCTCCCGGAGATGTCCGCTACGTCGAACAGGAGGGAGCCGTTCCAAGCCTGATCTTGATTGTATCGAACGCTTCGGACGAAGTTGGTGACGCCGATCGTCGTATCGTGCTGGGTGTTGAGCTGGTCGAAGTAATAGCTGCCGATCACGGCGGCGGCCACGGGGTCGGACGCCCCGACATAATTGACTTCCGCGTGTATCGTTCTCCCGATGTTAAGGTCCGGCGGACCGGCGTATGCGTGAGAGGAGGCCGTCGACCTCGTAAAGGTCGTATCTTTAGTTCCTTGCGGAGGTACAAGTCCAGTGTCGGCGAAAGTCATTTCGAACCCCTGATTCTGTATGCCGAGTTCCTCGTCGGCCCCGTCGATCGGATCTACGAAGTAACCCAACAGCTCTATCGTTCTGCCGTCTCCGTCCCCCTCCGCATCCTTCCGCAAGACACCATCGATGAAGCGGTATTCCGACGTTGCGCCCATCTGTGCGTTGCCCTGAGGCTGGCCTGACGTCGTGATGGTGTCAGTTCCCCAGGAAAAATCCGTCAATGCCTTCTTTTTATCGGTCTCACTCGCCGTGGTTTCCGGATTGGCGAAGGCTGCCGCTGATACGTTCACGATAAAAGCATCTCCGACTGTTAACAAGCCCCAGTTCATTATAAATTGGGTGAACTCTATCGATCCAATGTTGGTTCCGTTGCTGAGCGTCACCCGACCAGACGATGCGTCTACGGTCGCGCCCTTGACTTCGTAGTCGAATTCTTCTCCGTCCGCATCATAACCTTTGACGCTGACGTCAAAGCTGTGGTTTCCTGACGCGTCAAGTCCGCGATAGCGGAAGGCCAGGGCCGCGTTGCTGTTCTCCTGAGCCCAGACCTTGATGGCGGAAAAATAATCGTCAGGGTCGCCGGCTTTGTCAAAGTACGAGGTCGTTTCCTTACCATAAAACGCTGTCGCTTTGTAGTCGAATTTATATCCATCATCCCGAACGGGGTCGGATGCGCGGAACCCGTAAGTAATCGCGTCGGTGGAATCTTTGAACTCGCCGTTGATCTTAAACTGGTGGTAAATGGAGTTTCGGGTGACACTACTGTATGTGTTATTGTCGCTCGTGTAATAATAACCGGCGCGATAGACTTGCGGGAGGCAAATTTCACCGGTTCCGGCGCCAATGGCTGCCCCGTCCAGGACGCTATCATTGAAAACATAGTCGATCTCCGGCCACGCATACCTGTCGTTAATGTCGGTAAGAGCAGGAGCGGTAGGATTGTTAGCGCGGGCGGAATTTTGGATGGCAGCCTGAGAGGTTATGATGTCATAACCCGCCTCCACCTCCGGCGACGTGTAGGTCGCGAATTCGAATGAATAGCTGTACCCTCCCCAAATGGTATTATTAATAACATTAGTACGAACTGGTGGATTACCTGTTGGATTAGCCGGGGGCGACATGGTGCCTTTTGCCAAAAGATTTACGAAGTTGATGTTTGTATACGCCATATTAGTGTCATCGAAGGTTATCGCGGTTCCGAAACCGATCCATTGATCGTCGGAGTCCGAACTTCTGACATGATATCCATTAATATCGACCCCTTCATAAGACGCGCTGACGTAAATCCTATCCCTTGCGGTCACATTGGCAGTTTTCAGCGCTTGGGCGGTACCATAAGATATATTCAGTGATTTTGTTGTATTATCATCTACGTTCAAAGAGGCTGCGTTCAAATTGGTTCCGAAATTACTGTTGATTGAATTTATCAACCTATTCCAGGCGTCGTTCCTTACTATGGCGTCACCGCTTCCATTCATGCTTATTTCAATACTGCTAAGCGTGTAATTCAATTGCCCATCCTTGTTAGACGTATAATCCGGCGCGAAATCCGCCCAGGACGTATTGCTGCCTCCGGATGCGCTGTCAAGCAATACTTTAACCCGTTCGATATCACTTCCCGCGTCTATATCAACCCCGTTAATTTTTATAGTGAAATCAAAATAGGCCCCAGACTGATACCTACTATCACCATTACTGTCCGTGTACCAGTAACCACTGCCATAAACTCTATCCGCCACTCGCCACCGGTCTTGGACGCTGACATCGAACACCGTGAACATGTTATATTTATAATCTGATCCATCCGAAGGCACTCGTTCTGTTAGCAGACTTCCCGTGTCCAGCAAATTCATGTTTATATAGTTATCGTCCGTGATGTCTCCGCCGGTGTTCCATAAGAGTGTGTCTTTTCGCTCCACAACAGCTTGAGCATCCGCTGTGAAGCTCATGCTGGTATTGACAGCGCGGTCTATAGCTAATCCATCGTACGTTCCATTACTGGGAGCATTAGCATCGTTTTTCGATTGGAAACTGCCCCCAGTCGGCGGCTCCACCGAAGCGACAGC
Source organism: Synergistaceae bacterium (assembly GCA_031288335.1). Taxonomy (GTDB): domain Bacteria; phylum Synergistota; class Synergistia; order Synergistales; family Synergistaceae; genus JAIRKI01. The sequence goes on from JAITRO010000003.1 coordinate 19,892, forward strand.
CCCTGTGCCGTCCGCATTGAGGTCATAGGTCGCCATAAATGGAACGGTGTCCGTGGCCCGGAAGTCGTACTCGCCATAGGGGACCTTCTCGCCGTCACTATTGATCCCCGGTGCGACCAGCGAGATTACGCCGTGCGTGTTGTCGTAATCATCCACGTTCAGGACAACAGTGCCATTTTCATAAAAGATAGTGCCGCCGAAGGGAACTTCTCGTGTTTCCAAGCTGTAGGTTCCGGCCGCCATATTGACGGCTCCGACCTCTTGCAGATTCGTCTTGTCTCGATCATTGTAGATGACGTTGTTTTGAGTGGTTCTTGTTCCGTTGGACGCGTAGAGGATGGCGGATTTCAGGATCTCCGCCTTTCCGGCCTTAGAGTTGACCGTTATTTTATAGTTACCGGAAATATCCCCTTCTTTCTCGATCATGGAATTAGATTGGACAAGCGCCGCATAGGAATCGGAGCTGGTCCCCAAAAAATTGAAGGTACCATCGAACAGTTTTCGGTTATTGAAGGAAGTTGTCTTCGCTATTGCGTCGATCGCTTCCTTCAGGGCGTCGACTTCCTGCTGGATATAGTCTCTGTCCTCGTTTGTCAGACTGTCGTTCGCGGCTTGAACGGAGAGTTCGCGCATTCTCTGGAGCATCGACTGCACCTCTCCGAGAGCGCCATCCGCCGTCTGGATCAGGGAAATTCCATCCTGAGTATTTTGCATGGCTCTGTCCAGGCCGCCGCATTGAGCGCGCATTTTTTCGGAAATAGCGAGCCCCGCCGCATCGTCCGCCGCCGAGTTAATCCGCAGACCCGTAGAAAGACGCTTCATGCATTTGCTCAACAGCGTCTGTGTCATAGAGTGAGCGTTGTACGTGGTAAGTGCCGATATGTTATGACTGATTCGCATCCCTGCGTCACCTCACTATGAAAAGATAAAAAAACAATGTAATTGCTCACTTCTGGAAACAATGTCCGGAATTTCACCTGCAAAAAAGAAGGCTTCATTCGCACCCGCCTGAATTATTTTGGATACACCGCAAAATACACCAACATCACTTATGAGGCTTCACCTCTCAATCCATGGTTCAATCGCACTCAATGGTGCTTTGATTGTTGCTTTAGATTGTTGATGCATTAAAAAACATTACAACAAAGAGATACATCCTTATTATCGTCAGTATCGATTGAAGTCTTGATGGTGATATATGCCAAATTGAACAAAAAAATAGAATGGTTATAAAAGGGGTCAAGAGGCAGGGCAAACGCATCGGAAAATAGCACTAACAGTGAATTAGGCGCGAGCGAGTAAGTCAAGCATAAATTGGTTATCCCACCCTGCCAGCAAACGTTCGGCTCTTATGCTAATCTTCTTTTTATTAACTATTTGGTTCTTTTTTAATAAATTCAGTGCCATATGTCGGATAATAGCCATGTTTTCTGCGCTATTATCCTTGAGCGCCGCCTTGTCATCCGGCAGCGCGCGAATCCTTATTAATTATTGCCGCGGAATGCTATAATACCCTTCGGTAAAGCTAAACGCACCGGAGGAACATGAAAAATGCGCAAAAATATTCGCGATCACACGCCCGGAGATAACCGGCCAATCAGGATATTCTCGCTGGTAAGAGGGCTCATCCTGTTCGTTATGTTCATCGTGGCAGGCATGACGGCCGTCGCCTCGGTGATCTGCGTCATTTTCATACAGGATATAATGAAAGACCTGCCGGCTGTCGAGGATATGCGCACGCCCAACCTCACATCAGTGGTTTACGACCGTCACGAAAACGTCATTGCCCGCCTTTTCGAGGAAAACAGGACGTGGTCGGAGATAGGCACGATGTCGCCGTGGGCCGTGCGGGCCATACTCGCCGCGGAGGACAGCGAGTTTTACAACCATCATGGAATAAGGGTCAGAGCCATAGTCAGGGCCGCGCTGAACGACCTCAGAAAGGGCGCGCCGATGCAGGGGGGAAGCACTATAACCCAACAGGTGGCCCGTCTCATGTTTCTGAACCGCGAACGCACGCTGAAACGCAAGGCAAGCGAGGCGATACTCGCCATCAAGATGGAGAAGAAATATACCAAAGACCAGATTCTCGAAATGTACATGAACATGGCCTACTTCGGCCAGAGGGCTTATGGGATCACCGCGGCGGCACAGAATTATTTCGCCAAGGACGCCACGAAACTCTCCCTCGCCGAAGCGTCCATGCTTGCCGGCCTGCTGCCGGCCCCAAACGAATACAACCCAATACGCCACATCGAAAAAGCCAAGGCGCGGCAGCGCTATGTCCTGAGTCGGATGGTCGAAACCGGAATGATCACCGAACAGGAACGCTCTCAGGCGCTTGCAGCGAAACTCGCTTACGCCGTCGCGAGCGCGGACTCGCGTGTGAGATTTGTCATGGAGGACGCGCCTTATTTCGTGTCGCACATTCTTTTCAAGGAACTTCTGCCCAAATACGGGCGCGACAAGATTTACAAGGGCGGATTGACTATACGGACGACGATAGACCTGGAACTTCAGAAACACGCTGAATCCGTGATCTCCAAGATGAAAGTCGAGGGCGCGCTCGTATGCCTCGATCCGAACACCGGCGAGATCCTGGCTCTCGTCGGCGGCAGGAATTTCGACGAGAGCAAATTCAACCGCGCCACGCAGGCTTACAGACAGCCGGGATCCTCATTCAAGCCGATAGTCTACGCGACCGCGTTCGAAAACGGCTTCAGGCCGATCGACACCATACTGGACGCTCCGCTGAACTTTCCCAACGGATGGTCGCCCAAAAACAGCGACGCCAAATTCAGCGGGGAGGTCACGCTCGTCGACGCCCTCTCCCGCTCCATAAACACCGTAGCGGTGAGGCTCGCGCAAGTGACCGGAGTGCCGACGATAATGGAACAGGCACGGCGCATGGGCATCACGACACCTTACCTGGCGGAAAACCTGTCTCTGGCCCTCGGTTCGAGCAGCTTGACCCCCATCGAGATGGCAGCGGCATTTTCCGTATTCGCGAATAACGGACACCGTATCGAACCTTACGGCGTCAAGGAGATAATCGACAGCAACGGAAACGCCATAGAGCAGAACGGCCCGGTGATCAACGACGCGATGTCTCCCGAAACCGCCGTGATCATACGGTCGATGCTCATGCAGGCTGTGAGCTGGGGAACCGGCACAAGGGCAAGCCTACTCAAAGAGGGGTATCAGACGTTCGGCAAGACCGGCACCACAAACGATTGGACCGACGTCTGGTTCGTGGGAGGCACACCCGATCTGGTTGCGGTGGTCTATGTCGGCAACGACAACCACAAAACCCTGGGACGGGCCTTCGGCGGCACGGTGGCTGCTCCCGTGTGGAAGGAATTCATGGGAAAAGCGGTCAAGATAATGGGAACCCCGGAAAAGTTCCAGATACCTTCGGGCGTTGGCGTGGAAACCGTCACTGTTTGCAGGACTACGGGTTTTCGCGCCACAAAATCCTGCCCCAATAAGGCTAACATCCTGATGACGACGGGCCAGGTTCCGGAGGCGTACTGTCCGTGGCACGGAGGAGACGCCATGCTCGCCGATAACGACATCAACGCCCCGCAGCTTTTGCTGATCCCAGAGGACGAGACGTTGGTTGGACGATATCAGCTCGCCAAAGTGTGGGAAGAAAAAGAACCGGAAGTATTCGAGCCGATAGATATTCCAGTAGCCCTGCCGGAGGTGCAATTTGAACCATACAAAAATGATCCGGCCCCCGCCGACGAATTCGAGCGGCGCTACCAGGAACTGTTGAGACAATACAATATCATGTAAAGACCTTGGGGCTCTGCCCCAAACCCCGCAAGGGGCTTGCCCCTTGACCCTCTTTAATTTATAAAAACCCCTCCGGGGAACTGGTTCCCCGGAGGGGTTTGATCTTTCAAGCCCTCGGTTCGGCGATGTCTCGGAACAGGTGAAGGGCGTAACGGTCGGTCATGCCGGAAATTACGTCCAGAGCCTCGCGGGCGCCCAAATTCATGTCGTCTCTCGCGTATTTGTACAGGAAGCGAAGGATATTTTCCACCTTAGGTTCCTCGCGTCTTATCGTCTCGTGCCTGTAAACCGAATTGAAAAGAAACTTTCTCAAACTCTCGACATGCGACAGAATTTCATTGCTGAACCGGATTTGCCCGTCCGCGCTGTTCGCAGTCACGTCGCGGACCAACGTGCCTATCCTCTTTCCGTGCGAAGGGCCCAGGTTTTCCAATATGCCTTCCGGCACGTCGCCTATCTTTATGAATCCCGCCCCGAGCGCGTCGTCGAGGTCGTGGTTGAGATACGCGATCGAATCGGAGACGCGCACCACCCAGGCTTCGACCGTCGACGGATCGGCCAGCCCGAAGCCTTTTCTGACGTCGACCTGCCCCTTGGAGTGCTGAATTATCCCCATTCGCACCTCCCAGGTCAGGTTGAGCCCTTTGCCGCCGCGTTCCAACAGGTCCACTACGCGGAGACTCTGCTCCGCGTGACGAAAGGCCGGCAATCCCTCGGAGCGCGCGATGCCGCTCAAAACGTGTTCGCCCATGTGCCCGAAGGGCGTATGTCCCAGATCGTGCGCCAAGGCTATGGCCTCGGTCAGGTCCTCGTTGAGGCGAAGCGTCCGCGATATGGTGCGCGCTATCTGCGCGACTTCCAGAGTGTGAGTGAGGCGCGTCCTCGGATGGTCACTCTCCGGCAAAAGAAGAACCTGAGTCTTGTGCTTGAGCCGCCGGAAGGATTTGCTGTGTATAACTCTGTCCCTGTCGCGCTGGAAAACCGTCCTCATGGGACACGGCTCCTCCTCGCGCTCGCGCCCCTTGCTCATTGACGCAAGACACGCGTAACGGGACAGCCATTCCGCTTCGTGACGTTCCCAATCCTCCCTTATGTTTCCGAACTCTTTTCCGTCCATATTTATTGTCAATTAACCCCCTGTCCCTTTCCGCCGTTTTCTTTGAAAACCAACCCATATATCACGGGATGTCCCCGCCAAATCCGCACCTCCGCCAATACCGCGTGATCCCTCACTTTTTCCTCTATATCGCGCCCCGTTCCCTCGGGGACGTAATATCTCGACAATCCGTAATCTATACCCCAACGCATCCTCTTGTATATGCCTTTTATGTATAATCCGCCGTTAGGGCGTTTTAAGGACACGCTCCTTACACGGCCAACGCCGTCCGTATCGCGTTCCAACCCGACAAAAACCGCGGAGGGGCTTTTGTTCGAATAAGGACCGCCGCCCATTTCCTCCGGATGCATATAATCTGGGATATCCTGTATCTCGTAGTCGAGCGTCACGTAATCCCCGCGCAAAATGTCGGAGGGGTCCACGGGACGCGTCTCCAAGAACACTCGTTCCCCAAATGCCAGCGTCGCGAAATTGAGCGTCTGAGGATAAAAGAGCGCGCAGAGCGGCATGATCAAAATAACGGCGTATTTCAGCGCCAACGCGCGCGAAGATTTATTCGGCATCGTCCGCTCCTCCTTTTGTATCATCGATGACACGGTTCTCGTATTTGCGCCATTTGAAACAGACGAACGCCATCGCCAGAATGATGGCACCGCACGAGAGGAAAAACGCCGATCGCGTCATAAAGGTGTAGAACGTGTCGAAATACCAACGAGCGGCCAGAGCGCAGAACAAAAATACCGTAAAACCGCTCCACCGCCTGCCGCGGAATATCCTCCACACAAGATAAGCCGCAAAGGCGAGGCTCGCGGCGACATTCGGCGCAATCACGGAATCGGTAAAATACGGCGAGCCGCTAAATTCCCACACCATGGGGACCGTGAGCGCGAAACCGGAGACCGCGACGCACAGCAAACCCTGAAGGTCGAGGTCGGAGGCGCCGAGTTTCCATCCCAGCGCCTCGATCCCAAGGCCGACGGTCAATACCAGGAGAAAAAACGGTAAAAACGAGCCGTGCCTGCTGTTGATCACGCACATCCACGCGATCCAGTTCAGGATAGCGATGTTGCTGAAAAAAATTTTTCTCGTCGAACCGCCGACGAGAAAATATTTTAACCTCGATTCGGGTTCTCCCTTTCCCGTCCTGGCGCGGCCGTACCACTCCCACCAAGCGGCAGCCGCGACGGCGAACACCAGTACGGCCGGAACCGGAGGCCCCAGCGTCAGACCCCGCATATCTCCGGCATGATAAAAGAAACGCCCATCCCCGTATTCCATGTTAATGTAAATCAAAACGACTGCCTCGAACATGACGAATATCGATATATCCCTCGCCAGCAAGCAGGTAGGGACATACACGACGAGCCATGAGAGCAGCAAGGATTCCAGGCTGCCTCCGGTGTGAAACACCTGGGAGGTCACAGCCATCGCGCCCATCAGCAAAAACCCTGAAAAAAAGAGCAGGGCCGTCGCGGATACGGCGCGTCCGCGCCGTTCCAAAAAACAGGCGGCCGTCACACTCGCGATATAAGAACCGGTGAGCAGCGCAATTTTGAGCCACCCGCTCATGAATCTCCAGTTGGCCGCTATGAAGCTCAAAACACCAATGCCTATCAAGAGTATGCCGAGCGCGACTATCACCATCGGGGATCGGCGCACGGCGGCGTAGGAATCGAGAATGACGCCGCGCTGTTGGTCCGTGATCAGTCCGCGCGCGACCCAATCGTTCGACTCGTTCGCTATAAACCTGCGCTTCGCCTCGGAAATCTTTCGCTCCAAATACATCGCCTCCACAGACATATTCTACAATCGGAAGAAAGCGCGGTCAAACCAGGCCGCGCTTTCTTCATAAACTTCTTTCGCCGGGGTTTGGATGGAACACAAATTTTCACTTTTTGTAAAGTAGTGGAAAATACTTTTGACATTTGAGAAAAGGAATATAACATTGCAACTGTTTTGTTCAAAGGTTGAAAAGCGGCGAATAATCGTCAAGCTAATACCTAATAATATTGCAGGAGGCATATATTAATGCAATGGTTCAAAGATCTGCGCACAATGTCCAAAATTCTGCTCCTTACAGCGATGATGCTGGTTCTTTTGATTGTCGTGTCATTCACCGGATATCGTACAAGCAACAGCATAAACTACGATATGAACAATCTGTATAAGAATTACGCCATGCCCGCCATATGGATGGAAGAGATGAAATCGATTTCCATACAGAACAGGCATCTGATTTTGAGCATGCTGAACACCACTGAAATGGACGAAATATGGGCTCACGATTCCAAAATCAAGGAAAATAGGAAGCGCATCAACGAATTGCTCGCGTTGTACGCCAACATCGATCAAACAAGCGAAGAAAAGGCGATGGTGTCGAAAATAGAGACAGTCATGCTCACCGTTGATAAATTACAAGACGAGGTGATCGATGCCCAAAAAAATGATAGAGGCGAAAAAAGTGCATATTTGCTCGACAGCGTAAAGGCGGGAAGCGAGATTGCCAACGCCGCGAACAAGAATATCGAGCTGATAGACGAACTCGTGGATATGCTGGTGATGAGAGCCGACGAGGTCTCCAGCAGAGCTTCCGCCACGGCAGGTGCCGGCATAATGAGAATCATAATTTTATCCGCCGCGGCGGTAACGCTTGGCATAGCGCTCGGGCTGCTCATCTCCGGAACGATAACCGGGGGCATCGCCGGCATAGAGAACAGTATAAAAACGTTTGCCGATGGGGATCTGACCATTTCATTTCCGGCCACCGGCAGAGATGAACTCGCGCAAATGGGCAGAGAACTCGGCAGTATGGCGGAAACTCTCAAAAACATAATAAAATCGGTCAAGACCGCGAGCGAACATATAGCCGGGAGTTCCGAGGAGTTTTCCGCTCTCGCGGAAGAGACCAACGCCACCATGGAGGAGTTCAGGTCGAGCGTCGACGCGATAGGGCTCGAACTGAACAGTCTGGCCGCGACGGGCGAGGAAGTGAACGCGTCAGTGGAGGAAGTCGCCGCCGGCGCGCAATCGACGGCTGAAAAGGGCACCGACATCGCCCGTCAAGTCGAAGCGGCTATGAACGCCGGAGAAAACGGAATGACCGCTGTGCAAAAGACCATGAGCGGCATTGGCGGAGTGGTCAGAAACGCCACCGAGGCAGTCCGGAGCGTACAGGAACTGAGCAGCCGCACACACCGGATACAGAATTTTGTAGCTCAAATAGGAGGAATAGCCGATCAGACGAACTTGCTGGCGCTCAACGCCGCGATAGAAGCCGCGCGCGCCGGGGAGGCGGGGCGGGGTTTTGCCGTGGTGGCGGAAGAAGTGCGGAAACTTGCCGAGGACAGCAACATCGCCGCGAAGAACATTGCCGACCTTGCCGAGACCATAAGCGGCGACCTCGATCATATGGTAACCGTTTCGCTCGACAATGCCAAAGCCTCGCAGGAAGCGCAAAACCTGTCTACTGAGATCGAAAATATAATCTCACAGATGATAATCTCCCTGAAGAGCATCGCCAGCTCCACACAAGACCTTGCCGCCGTCTCAGAGGAGCAGGCGGCTTCCAGCGAGGAGATAGCCGAAGCGGTGCAGAATATATCCACAAAGGTCGCTAGCACCGCCAGTGCCGGCGATCAGATTCGCAGCGGAGTTGGCAGCGTGGCCGCGTCCGCCGAACGGATAGCGGTCAGATCAGAGGCATTGTCGAGCTTATCGGCCGAACTCGAAAATATACTGACGTTCTTCAAGCTGGACAAAGACACCGCCAAACCCGGCGCACAGTTGAAAGGCATCTCCGCAAAAAGGCTGCCGTCAAAAATTTGACGCGTCCGGCCTGCCGCCGCGAGGATAAAATTTGACAACCGCACAATTCTATGCTAGCCTACCAAATGTCAATTTTTGGAGGGAGCGGTAAATTTATGCCGTTTGTCCGTATTTTTAAAGAGGCTTACCTTTACTACTATTACGGAACTGGACCCCTTTGGAGTCCGGGATTGTAGTATTTGGCCTCAAAAAGGACAGACGACGCAAACCGGTTAAAAAATCCAAAGAGGGTCCCGCAAAGCGGGGCCCTCTTATTTTATTGAGGGGGTATTTTATGTGTTTGTAAAAATTTCCATGATGTGCGTTTTTTTTGCGGTCACGATTGCGGTGGGGCTGATTTGCCGGAACCGCGGCACGTCGGTCGACGGTTTCGTGCTCGGCGGACGGGCGATAGGTCCGTGGCTCACGGCTTTCGCTTACGGCACGTCGTATTTTTCCGCCGTGGTTTTCGTGGGTTACGCCGGACAGTTCGGCTGGCGTTTCGGCATCTCGGCCGTGTGGATAGGGCTCGGCAACGCCTTTATCGGCTCGCTCTTGGCCTGGGTCGTCCTGGCACGCCGGACGCGAGTCATGACGAGGCACATCAACAGCGCGACGATGCCGGATTTTTTCGGGAAGCGCTATGGCTCGTCCTCCCTCAAAGTCGGGGCGTCCATCATCACCTTCGTGTTTTTGGTTCCCTACACGGCCTCGTTGTATAACGGTCTGTCGAGGCTGTTCTCGATGGCTTTCAGCGTGGATTTCACCGTATGTATAGCCGCCATGGCGATACTTACCGGTGTCTACGTCATAACGGGGGGATACCGCGCCACGGCGGTCAACGATTTCATTCAGGGCGTGATAATGCTTGTCGGCATCATCGCCGTGATCTCGTCGGTGCTTGCCGTAAACGGGGGCTTTACCCAGTCGATCGAGGCTTTGTCCCGGGTGGAGGACGCCGCGGTCTCCGCGTCGCCGGGGATATTCGCCTCGTTCTTCGGGCCGGCCCCGTTTGATCTGCTCGGCGTGGTGATACTGACCTCGGTGGGGACGTGGGGGCTGCCGCAGATGGTCCAAAAATTCTACTCCATCCGCTCCGAGAAAAACATAAACACCGGCACAGTGGTATCCACGGTGTTTGCCGTGATAGTTTCAGGCGGTTGTTACTTTCTCGGCGCTTTCGGCCGGCTTTTCACGGATGGCGCGAGCGTGGCATCCGGCGGCTTTGATTCCATAATACCGGCGATGCTCTCCGGATTTTCCGATCCGCTCATTGGCGTCGTGATCGTGCTGGTATTCGCCGCGTCGATATCAACGCTCTCATCTCTTGTAATGGCATCCGCGTCGACGTTCACACTCGACTTTTTGCAGGGAGAGACGAAGAAAATGGACGAAAAGACGCAGCTATTCACAATAAGAATCCTCATAGCGTTCTTCATCGTCGTCTCGTCGGTCATCGCGACGATACAGTACAAGGGCGGCGTGAGTTTCATAGCGCAGCTCATGGGAGTATCGTGGGGCGCTCTCGCCGGCGCTTTTCTCGCTCCATTCCTCTACGGATTGTACTGGCGCGGCGCGGCGAAGGGCGCGGTGTGGTGCAACTTCATTTTCGCCTCGGTCTTCATGATAGCGAATATATTGTTCAGGCCGTATTTTCCGAAGATGCTGGCTTCCCCCATCAATGCGGGCGCGTTCACGATGCTCGCCGGATTCGTCATCGTGCCGCTGGTCAGTGTGTTCGTCAGAAAACCGGCGGATTCTCTCGTCAATCATTGCTTCGCATGTTACGAGACGACCATATCCGTCAAAGCCGCCGAATCGCTCGGCTCGCCGGAGCGAGACATGTAAAAACCTTGGGGCTCCGCCCCAAACCCCGGCAGGGAGCTTGCTCCCTGCACCCTCATTAAAGGGAAGGGGTCAAGGGGCTTGCTCCTTGCGGGGTGTGGGGCAGAGCCCCAAGGTTCTGTTAATAATTTTTACATCAATACGGAGGATAAAAAAATGCCAATTACTGAACTATTAAAAAACAACGCGAGGCAAAACGGAGACGCCGCAGCGGTGGTGGAACTGAGCCCGCGTTCAGGTTCGGACAGGATAGTTTCGCCGTCCGATTACGACAGGTCTGACAGTTTTCCTGATTTATCGGCCCGGCGCGAGATGACATGGAGGACGATGGACCGCGACGCGGACAGGATAGCCAACTTCTGCATTTCTCTGGGCCTGGGCAAGGGAAAGCACGTCGCCGTCCTCATGAAGAACGCCCTCGAATGGTTCCCGATATATTTCGGGATAATGAGAAGCGGAGCGCTGGTCGTGCCCATCAACTTCCGCAACACGACGGAAGAAACCCGGCAATGCCTGGAACTGACGCGACCCGAGGCTATTTTCTTCGGGCCAGAATATGCCGATCAAATGGCGTCCATCTGTGAGGAAGGGACGAGCGTAAAGACGTTCGTCTCGACGTCGCCCGACTGCCCCGATTTCGCCGTCAAGTATTTCGACTGCGTGCGCGGCGCGAGCGGCAAACATCCGAACGTTCCCGTCTCCGACGAGGACGACGCGGCCATATACTTCACTTCAGGCACCACCGGACAGCCAAAGGCCATCCTTCATACGCACTCGTCAATAATGTCGGTATGCGTCACCGAACAGACGCACCACGGGCAGAAAGCAAGCGACGTATTTCTGTGTCTCGCCCCCCTGTTCCACACGGGAGCGATGATGCACTGGCTGGGAAGCCTCGTCTCGTGCAGTAAGGCCGTACTGCTGCGCGACGGCAAACCCAGGTCCATTTTGAACGCGCTGTCGGAGGAAGGCGTGACGATAGCTTTCATGCTGGTTCCATGGGTGCAGGACATACTTCAGGAGGTGGAAAACGGAAATCTGTCCTTCGAAGACTACAACCTCGACAGGTGGCGCTTGATGCACATAGGCGCGCAACCAGTGCCGCCGGAGCTGATAGCGCGCTGGCGTGAGTTTTTCCCCGAGCAGCAGTATGACACAAATTATGGGCTGAGCGAATCCATGGGCCCTGGATGCGTACATCTGGGCGTGGAAAATCTCCGCAAGGTCGGGGCCATAGGCAAACCTGGGATAAACTGGCAGGCGAAGATAGTGTCCAACGATGGGAAAGACGTGCCGCAGGGAATGATAGGCGAACTCGCGGTCAAAGGCCCAGGGGTGATGAAACTCTACTACCGCGACGAGGAATCGACGGCCTCCACCCTGCGCGGCGGATGGCTCTACACCGGCGACATGGGCTACACGGATGAAGAGGGCTTCATCTACCTCGTCGACAGGAAAAAAGACGTGATAATCAGCGGCGGCGAGAACATATTCCCTATTCAGATAGAAGATCACATCAGGACGATGGGCTGCGTGAAAGACGTCGCCGTGATAGGCGGTTACGACAAACGCCTGCTGGAAGTACCGGTGGCTGTCGTGTCTATGAAGGACGGCGCGTCCGCCGGCGAGAACGACTTCGCGGTACATTGCGAGGCGCTTCCCCGCTACAAGAGACCGCGCAGATTCATATTCGCCGACGTACCGCGAAACGCGACGGGCAAAATAGAAAAACCGCGCCTGCGAGCCATGTACGGCGGCGCGCCGGCGCGGGACGATGTTCATGGGAAGACTGGAAAGCCGACGGCCTAATATAGGGCTTGTACTGTCGGGAGGCGGAGCCAAAGGCGCTTATCAGGCGGGCATAGTGAAGGCGCTCGCCGAGATGGAAGCGCCGATATGCGCGATATCGGGCGCGTCCATCGGCGCGCTGAACGGAGCTGTTGCGGCGTCGCTCGCCTTTTGCTCGCCGCGCAGGAGATAGACGGCGGAAAAATACGTCGACCGGCAAAAACACCCCGACGCGGCGCTGATGGAAATAACAGCGAGAGAAAAAGATAAACCGATCAGCCGAAGAAAATCCGTTCATGGATAGACCAAGGCTACAGGGACACGATGAGATGCGTGCGGCCGTGGATACAATTTTTGAGATGACAGCCGCGGCCGCCGCGAGTCTTATCTGCGCCTGCCCATTATCCTGAGCAGATGGATGAAGATATTGATGAAATCCAGATACATTTCGAGCGCCGCCACAACGGCCACACTCTGCATGACCTCATCCCCCTGTCCGCTCGACGCGGCGATTCCGCGCCACTTGAACGAATCGTATGCCGCCAGGCCCGTGAATATCAAGACTGCCATTATCGATATGACCATGCTCATATTCTCGCCGCCTATAAACATGTTGGCCACGATCGCAATGACCAAGCCGATCAGCCCCATTTTCAGGAAGTCGCCGAATTCGGTGAGATCACGTTTAGTGACGGCCCCGTATACGCTCATCGCGCCGAACAGTCCGGCTGAGATGAAAAACGCCCCGGCCACCGATTCCTGCGTGTAGATAAGAAGCAACGGCGCGATGGTCAGCCCATTGAGGCCCGAATACACGAAAAACAGCGCGCTCGCCGTCGCCGGAGCGAGGGAGGTGACCTTGGCCGACAGGAAGAACACTATTCCCAACTCGGCCACGCAAAGGACGATGAAGGGAGTCATGCCGTGCGAGACGAAAAGCGCATACATGACAGTCTGCGAAGTGACCGCTAAATACGCCACACAACCCGTCACCACGAGCCCTAACATCATCCAGACATACACTCTTCTCATGAACCCCGAGACCGCCTGTGCCGCGCGGGACGCTTCCGGCGTGTAATACTTTTCTCTTTCAATATCCATAAGTTTCTCATCTCCTTCGATATTCTTTATTTACCGCTGTTACATAATTATAATTATACGTAGCGCGCCGCAAAAATCAAGCGAAATTATTGAGGGCGCAGGGAGCAAGCTCCCTGCCGGGTTCGGGCGGAGCCCGAGATCTTTCATCACTCGTTCTTATGCTACAATAAAAATTATAGATTCCATTTGGGGGAGGATCGCAATTCTATCATGGCAAAATCCCGTGTTTTTTTCACAGATATGCGATGCAGGATCGACAGAAGTCTTCTCGGCAAGATGGGGGAACTCATCGACAAGGCCGGCATCAGCACGATCGACTTCAAGAATAAATATACCGCGATAAAAATTCATTTCGGCGAACCGGGAAACCTGTCGTTCCTGCGGCCGAATTTCGCGAAGGTCGTCGCCGACAAGATCAAATCCCTGGGAGGGATGCCCTTTCTCACCGACTGCAACACACTTTATCCCGGAAGGCGCAACAACGCGCTGCTGCATATGGACGCCGCTTACGAAAACGGATACTCGCCATTTTCCACGGGATGTCACGTCATCATAGGCGACGGCCTCAAAGGAACCGACGATGTCGAAGTTCCGGTGAAAAACGGGAAATATCTGAAATCGGCCGTCATAGGACGCGCGATAATGGACGCCGACGTGTTCGTTTCGCTCACACATTTCAAGGGACACGAGGCGACCGGTTTCGGGGGAGCGGTCAAAAATATCGGCATGGGAAGCGGCAGCCGCGCTGGGAAGATGAAGATGCACTGCGACGGAAAACCAGTGGTCAATAAAGACCTGTGCGTCGGCTGCCGCAAATGCGCTGAGTTCTGCGCGCAGGACGCTTTCATCTACGCGGACGGCAAAGCCTCGATAGATCACGGTAAGTGCGTCGGCTGCGGATACTGCATCGGTTCGTGCAATTTCCACGCGATCGACAGCCCATACGATTCGAGCAACGAAATTCTTAACTACAAGATGGTGGAGTACGCCAAGGCAGTGCTGGACGGCAGGCCGTCGTTCCACATCTCCGTAGTGAACCAGGTGTCGCCTTTCTGCGACTGTCACAGCGAAAACGACGCGGCAGTGGTGCCGGATATCGGCATTTTCGCGGGTTTCGATCCGGTGGCGGTAGACAAGGCCTGCATAGACGCCGTGAACGACGCGCCCGCCATAATGTCCAGCATCATGACGGAGCGGAACGTCAGCGGAAAAGATCACTTCACCGACATTCATCCCACCACCGACTGGCGGCAGCAGATCGGTCACGGCGCCGCGATAGGTCTCGGCAGCGGTGATTACGAACTGATAATCGTCAAATAGGACGCCGGGCCCGCTGCCCTGAGAAAGGAAGCGGGCCCGGCACCGCTCTTCCGGCGCGTTGCCGCCCGGAGATTCCGCGGCGCAATGCGTGCGTATTGCCAAAATTTTTTTTCGTAAAATCCGTCGTCTTTTGTCGAACTTATTGTGATAAATGCGACAATAATTGATACAATATAGGACGAAACGTTTATCACAATAAATCGGGAGGTATTTGAACAATGAGAGAGAGAGAGAACTACGCCGTCGCGAATATCGGACTCGCGAAGGAAGGCCGTGATCGGATCGACTGGGCGTGGCAGTACATGCCGCTGGTCAGGCTGATTCGCGATAAGGAGCACGCCGGAGGCAGGCGGCCGCTCGACGGGCATACGGTTGCGTGCTGTCTTCACCTCGAAGCCAAGACCGCCTGTCTCTTGAAGACATTCAAGGACCTGGGCGCGGTTGTCGCGGCGGCGGGGAGCAATCCTCTCTCCACACAAGATCCCGTCTGCGCGGCTCTGGCGGAATACGGTGTGCATATTTTCAGCAAACACGGGATGACCGACGAGGAATACAGCGGGAATCTTCACAGGATACTCGCATGGGAGCCGGACATTGTAATAGACGACGGCGCGGACACAGTGGCCATGATCTGCTCGGATTATCCGGAGCTGGCGCCCGGTATGCTGGGCGGGTGCGAGGAGACCACCACCGGCATCAAACGCCTCAAGGCGATGGACGCCGACGGCGTCCTCAAATTTCCGATGCTCGCGGTGAATGACGCGCTGAGCAAGTACCTGTTCGACAACCGTTACGGCACGGGACAGTCGGTGTGGGACGGGATAATGCGCACCACCAACTGCGTCGTGGCCGGAAAAAACGTCGCGGTCGTCGGTTACGGCTGGTGCGGCAGGGGAGTGGCCGCCCGCGCGGCGGGATTGGGCGCTCACGTCATAGTGGTCGAGATAAACCCGCACAAAGCGCTCGAAGCCCACATGGACGGATTCAGGGTCATGGACATGAAGGACGCCTCGAGGTACGGCGAAATATTCGTCACCGTCACCGGCAACACGCAGGTGATCCGCAAGGAACATTTCGAACTCATGCGCGACGGAGTGCTGCTGGCTAACGCCGGACATTTCGACGTGGAGGTTTACGTGCCTCACCTCGAGGAACTGGCCGTGAAATCCTACGACGCGCGCGTCAACGTCCGCACTTACGAGCTTGACGACGGACGCAGGCTGCACCTGCTGGCCGAGGGAAGACTCGTTAACCTGGCCTCCGGCGACGGCCATCCCATAGAGATAATGGACACGAGTTTCGCCACGCAGTTATTGTGCGCGCTCCACATTGCCGGTGGGGCGAGCCTCAAAAAGGGCCTGCAGAAAGTGCCCAATTCGATAGACGAGATGGTGGTCAAATACAAGCTTGAGTCTCTGGGGCTGAAACTCGAATACCTCACGCCGATACAGGAAAAGTACCTGAAAGAATGGAGAGAATGACATGCCGACAGTGCGAAACGCGCTCATTTGGGACGCCGGGCGCGACCGTGCCGAGTACGGCGATATTGTCATAAAGGACGGTTATATATCGTCCATTACTGCCCCTAAAGAGGCGGAAGGATCGATTTTATACGATTGCAAGGGCCGTTGCCTCGTCCTGCCTGGTCTCGTTAACGCACACACCCACGTCTCGATGACGCTGCTCCGCGGACTGGGCGAGGAATTGCCGCTCATGGAGTGGCTGCAAAAAAAAATATTCCCCATAGAGGACAGGCTCACCGCGGAGAATATCCGCTCGGGGGCCGACCTGGCGATAATGGAGATGATCGCGGCCGGGATCACTTGTTTCGCCGACATGTATTACTTCATGGACGAGGTGGCGATGGCAGTGTTGGAAAGCGGAATGCGCGCCGCGCTGTGCCGCGGGCTCCCGGGAGACAACCCCGTGAAGCTCGCCGAAAACTTGGCGCTCGCCAAAACGTACAACGGCTGCGAGGAGCGGATCACGGTACAACTGGGACCGCATGCCCCCTACACCGTCCCGCGTCCCGCGCTGGAACACATCGTCGAGACCGCGCTGGACAAAAATCTGGGCATCCAATTTCACTGGCTGGAAACGAAGGGCGAGCTTGATTCCTTCAGGAACGAGTACAAGATAGAACCAGCGGATTATCTCGAACAAACCGGACTGCTCGGCGTAAAGGAACTGATCCTGGCGCACTGCGTGTGGCACCCTGCCGACCAACTCTCGGTCGTCGCGCGCGACAACGTCACATTCGTTCACAATCCCAAGAGCAACATGAAACTGGGAAGCGGCTACGCGCCCATTAAGGAATTCATCTCCTCCGGCGTCCGAGTGGCGCTTGGGACGGACGGCGCCGCGAGCAACAACAGGCTAGACATGTGGGACGAGATGCGCTTCGCCGCCCTCGTGCACAAAGGTTATCACCTCGACCCTACTATCGCCGGAGCGCGCGGGATACTGAAAATGGCGACGGTGAACGGCGCTTGCGGCGCCGGCTTCCGCGACGCCGGTTTTATCAAGGCAGGACAGCGCGCGGATATGGTGATTGTGGACATGGACAACCCGAGATATGTCGGATGCGATCCCGGCAACGTGCCGGAATTCGTGGTCTATGCCGGCTCGTCGAGGGACGTACGCGCCACCATTGTGAACGGGAACGTCCTTTACAAGGACGGTAAGTTCAATACGCTCGACAGCGAAAAAATACTGGCCGCCGCTTCGCGTGACCGCAGGAGCCTCACATCGTGAGGCAGGAGGAATAGTTTTGTACGAGTTGTACGAGTTGGACGAGTTGGGCACGCCGTGCGCGGAAGAAATTTCGCCGGACTGTATCGTCTTTGACGTGGATGGCGTGCTGGTGGAATCGAGGACGTCGTATCAGGAAGTCATACGCCGAGTGGTGGAGCGCGAATGGGAAAAAACCGGCCGGAACGCCGACAAAGCCGGTTATTCGCCGGAACTGAACTACGTCATGAAGAATCACGGCTCTTTCAACGACGACTACGACATCATCTGGGCGCTGCTGAACATCGCGTTCGCGAGCGAGAGGGAAAAGCTCTCGGAGGCGCTGCCGCCGCCCGGGGAGATGCGCGAGATGTTCGCTCCTTACAAGGGTGAGTGCGCCGCCTGGATACCCAAACTGGCGCGGATAAAATTCGATATAGCGGCGGTGCGGATATGGGGACAGGAGATTTACGCCGGAGACGGAGACGAACCGGGGTTGTGGACACTCGACAGACCTATGCTCGCGGTCGATTGGAAGCGCTTGCCCCTGCCCGCCTGCGTTTACACGGGACGCGACCTGAAAGAGTGGCGTCTTGCCCAGAAAACGCTCTCGTGGCGGGATTTTCCCGACGAACGTGCGGTCCGGGTGGACATGGGGATAAAAAAGCCGTCCGCGAAGGGACTCGAATACTTTTGCCGCAAATTTGGCCATGAACGCCCCATTTACTTCGGGGATACGGCGGGAGACAAACTGTCGTACGAAGAATTCGGCCGCGGATGGTTCGCGGCAATAGGCGATACGATTCCGGATGCCGGCATGAGATTCCCCGACGTCAAAACCGCCCTGCGCACTATATTGAACTGGGACGCGGATGTTCAGTGAATCAGGGATCAAGACCTCGGGGCTCCGCCCCAAACCCCGGCAGGGAGCTTGCTCCCGGCACCCATTTAATAAGGAGCCCGGGGAACTGGTTCCCCGGCAGGGGGTTCGGGGCAGCGCCCCGAGGTCTTGATTTTGGCTTAACGTATTGTATGTGATGAATGGAGGGTACATGTGAGCGTACATAAAACTCTTGTGCCAAAGACGGACAATCCACCTGCCAAAGTGAAGGACTCTGGGATAATAAACCTGGTGAAAGCCGGCAGGGCTGCCTATAACGCGAAGAGCGGCGAATTGCTCTTTTTGCCCGAAGGGGAACTCGCGCTCCGCGGAATCAAGGCGGTACTGGGGTCAGCGTTGGAGGCGGAGGGATTTCAGAGGGTGGACTGCGGTACAGACGACGCCGTTTTTTCGGTCGCCGAGAGGTTCGCGCGCGAATGGAAAGACTCAGCGCGCTCTTTCTGCGAGGAACGCGGCAGGGAGCTTCGCGTCATATCGTGGGACGCCGGCGCCGATTCAGCTTTCGCCAGGGCGGAACGAGCGATGAAGTCGATTGTGTCCGGGCTGGACAAAAACGTTTTTTCCTTTGTGGAGGACGTCACTCGGGATGCGGCGAGAACCTTCATTCTCGCCGCGCGGTGCGGGGCGGGCGATGCCGGGGCGCGTGCGGGGTTTTCCTGCGAATCCTGCGGCGCGCTCAGATTTCCGGACTCTCCTTTCGGTTGCGCCCCGCATCAGCCCGGCGCGGAAGAACCCGAAGGCATATTGGAGGATATAGAGACTCCTGGAGCCAATACAATAGTTGAACTCTGCTCCCAGCTGTCTATAGACGTTCCCCGCACGCTGAAAGCCATGCTGTACGTGGCCTCGGACGGAGATTCCAAACGCCGCGCCGTGGCTTCTTTCGTTCGCGGCGACTATAATCTCAGCATGATCAAACTGGCCGGATGGCTCGAACGCGAGCGCGGCCTGACCGGCTTGCGCTCCGCCGACAAGGCGGAACTGCACGAGCTTGTCGGCGAGGTGGCCGGGTACTGCGGGCCGGTAGGCATGCCGCCTCATGTGGTCATGGTGGGCGACTTGAGCCTCGTCGGATCGAAAAATACCGTGGTCGGCGCCAACCATCCCGGCTATCACAGAAGAGGATGCTGCCACCCGAGAGATTTCGACCCGCCCATAGCCGATATCGCTCAGACGGCGGCCGGGACTCCATGCGCCTGCGGCGGCTCCTATCAGGCGTGTTTTGCGCGCGAACTCGGCCGCCTCGCGATCTCGGATCTTTCCAAAACCGAAAACGGCAAAGCGAAAAAATTGTCGTACCGCGACCGAGAGGGTGCGCACGATTTCCCGTTCCTGCTGGACGGTTTGTTTTCGGCGGAGCGGATAACGGTGGCCCGTCACTCTGACGCTCTTTAAAACGGCCATGTATCGACGCGTAATGATGATGGCGCTTTTGGCCGCCACTCTGTTTTTGGCGCTTTTTGGGGCGGACGCGCACGTTGCTGAGGAAAGGGAGAACCTGCTGGGAATCAACGAGGGATGGGCGTGGCCCGTGGTCGTGATAATGCCGCCCGAAGGGTGGGAAAGCGCACGGGGAGACGCGGTCAAACGCGCGATGAGGGCTGCCGAACGCGAGATATCGCTGGAGCGCGACGCAATCCGGGGCAAAGAGGTCACGTTCATGTTCTCCGACATATCAGACGCGTCGGAATTGCCATCGAGAATCGCGACATGGCGCGCGATGGGAGTGGCGATCATCGTCAGCTTTGCCGGGGACGATTTTAACGCCGCGCTCTCGGAGCTGTGCCGGGAGCGCGGGCCGTCGGTCGTCTTATTCGGCGGGGAGGCGGCGGATATCATTTCCGACGAGACCGGCAGGCCGTATCCTTTCCTGTTCGCGCTCGACCTGCCTCATTACGCCCGCGCGAACGCCCTTGCCGAGGCGGTGTCGAAGACGATGCCCCGCAAGGAGGCCGTCGTGTTCACAGATGTATTGTCCGCCCGGCTCGCCAGGGGAGCGGAGCTGACGTCGCATTTTTTGGAGGCGAGAGAGGTCGGAACGCTCAACATATCCATCATCGGTTATCGTCAGGACCAGTTCGCACCCCAAGTTCGCGAACTCGAATCGGAGGGGGTGAAGATATACGTCTGCTGGCTCGACGCTATGGCCACCCTTTCGATATGGCAGAGCCTCGAACGCCGCGAGACCGGCCCTTCCCCGCTGAGCACGATCTACTATTCCGGCCCTGTGCAAAAAATTCTCTCCGACGCTGAAGGGATGGTGCTGATCGATAAAGACGTACTTATGGAGAGGAACGAGGATGGCAGGCGTGATATAATCACCAAAATTCGGGACGCCTTCAATGCGACCGTGGCGGACCCGGTCACGGCGGCCAAGGCTTATGCGCTCGCTAAATGGGTGACTGCCGCGTACCGGACATCCGGTTCGGCGGACGTGCCGCAGCTCGCCAAGGCTCTCGAAAGGGCGGACGGCATACCTCTCATGAGCGAAACCCTGGCGATAGACCCGAACACGCACAGGCCAAAATCGCGCAGGTTTGGCACGCTCATCGTGCGGGGAAGAAAATTTGAATCGTATGGGAGCGTGGAAGTATTTTCAATGGAAACCACGGAGCGATGAAGTTTCGGAAGGGGCGCTGGCAGGTTGGATTCCCCTATAATTAAATGGAGGCGAAGGTATTGACCCTTGAAGATGTTGTAAGTCTATTGAACGGAAAAATTTTATGCGGGAAGGAGAAAATCGCTCGAATCAATGTGCCGAAGGCTTACGCATCCGACCTGATGAGTGACGTGCTGGCGCTCTGTCAGCCGGGCGCCATCCTGATAACGGGCCTGACAAACGTTCAGATAGTGAGGACGGCTCAGATGCTTGATATTCCCGCGGTGCTTTTCGTGCGCGGCAAGACGCCGATGAACGACACCGTGACGCTGGCGGAGGAAGCTGGAATGTCGCTCGTGGTCACGAACATGGGTATGTTTCATGCCTGCGGGCTTCTTTACGGACGAGGCGTCAAACCCTGCCTCATCGCCGACGCCGGAGATTAAAAAGTGCCTGAACCCCTCGATCTCGAGTATGACGTCGTAGCCGACGATTACCAGACAGCCGGCGAAGCATCGAACAACCTCAAGGAAACGCTCAAGATGCTGGGATTGCCCTCGTCCGTCGTCCGCAGGGCGGCGATAATCACCTACGAGGCGGAGATGAATCTGGTCATACATGGTGGAGGGGGACGCATAATAGCCAATATAGATGAAGAAAAAATCGAAATTAAGACGATAGACAGGGGGCCCGGCATACCCGACATCGTCCTCGCGGTGCGGGAAGGATACACCACGGCGAGCGACCACGCCCGCGAAATGGGTTTTGGGGCGGGTATGGGGCTGCCCAATATTAAAAGAAACGCCGACGAGTTCGAGATAGAGACCGAAGTTGGAAAGGGCACAACTCTCCGGACGGTGATCGTATTTCCTCAAGATACAGGCAAGGAGTGATATCATGGCGCACAGCATCAGAATATCCTACTCCGCGTGTCATGGTTGCGTAAACTGCATTAAATCCTGCCCCACCGAAGCCATACGGGTGATCAACGGGTCGATAGCCATTATAAAAGACCTGTGCGTCGACTGCGGCGAATGCCTCAGAGCTTGCGCGCGCAAGGCGCTCGGCCTCGACGACGACGATTGGGACCTCATTCACACGCACGGCGTGGCCGAAGGGCTGCCCGATCCCACGTTCTTCGCCCAGTTCGGTTCCTTCTGGCTGCCTGAGGAAGCTAAAAAGACGCTCTCGGGAAATGGGATAGACCTTCTGACCGATGAGGCGGAACTGGCGTTCGACTTATCTGCATACGCCGCCGCCAGAATCATAGATGAAATGTCTTACGATCAGCTTCCGCTGATATCCGCCTACTGCCCCTCGGTGATAGGCATAATCCAGCTTCAGTTTCCCGAACTTTTGAGCCGCGTACTGCCCGTGAAAAATCCTCTCGAAATCGCGGCTGAACTTTGGAGAAAAAAGACGAAATCTTACGCTCCGATGACGCTGTTCACCCCCTGTCCGGCGAAAATAACTCTCGTGCGCGAGCCGATGGGCAAAGAACCATCGTCCATACAGCACATCGTCTCGGTCAGAAAGGTTGTACACTCCTTAATGGCGTCGGGCGTCAAAGTATCCAGAACCGAACCGCCGACAAAATCAGGATGGCGCTTTCCCACTTGGGGCGTTCGCGGCGGC
The DNA here is from genome assembly GCA_031288335.1 of Synergistaceae bacterium. GTDB lineage: Bacteria > Synergistota > Synergistia > Synergistales > Synergistaceae > JAIRKI01. The sequence goes on from JAITRO010000003.1 coordinate 42,530, forward strand.
GAGACCAGGCACATATCGAAATTCTCCGGGAAGGAACTCACGGTCATCGCGGTCTCCGGGCTGCGCAACACCAAAGACCTGCTTCAGCAGCTCGAACTGGGCCGGCTCAGGGGTGTCGATTTCGTGGAATGCAGGACTTGCGATCTGGGTTGTTTTGGAGGCGTGGCCGTGCCTGAGTCGCGTTTTTTGGCTCACCTTCGCAACAGGCGCATAGAAACGGAGTGGAATCTCTCTGAAAAACGCGCGCATGAATTAAAAGAACTTTATGAGATGCCGAAACTCTGGCACACCCGCGAACCGATACCGTCAAAACAGCGCTTGCCGCTTTCATCCGACCTGGGGGAAGCCATGGAGCGGATGAAACAGATGAAAGCCATATTCGCCGAGATGCCCCACATTGACTGCGGCGCGTGCGGGCGTCCGTCATGCAAGGCCATGGCCGAGGACATAGTGAGAGAACAGGGCGAGATAACCGACTGCATATTCAAACTGAGAGAGGGCATCTCGTCCCTGGCAAGCCAAATACTGTCCCTGGCAGATTCTCAACCGCATACGATTCAAAAAAGACGATAAAAATATCGGAACAATAGGCGGGCGGATATTATCCGCCCCCTACGAACCCCTCGCACAAAAACACACAAAAAAACAAGGGGCTCGCCCCTTGACCCCTTTTAAAGAGGGTGCGGGGAGCCTTGCTCCCTGCCGAGGTACGGGGCAGAGCCCCGTTTTGTATCAGCCGGGCAATATCAATGATTTCAAGTTACGACATGATATAATCTAAATTATAGTATCGGTAATTTATGCAATAAGTCGATCACGACCGACAAGATGGAGTGGAGATGTGACTTATGCCTGACGACAGAAAAAAAGTCCTTATAGTGGATGACAATCCTGTCAACCTGAAAATGGCCAGAAATGCCCTGATAGGCACGTTCGACGTTTTCACCGTTCCCAGCGTGGCGAAAATGCGCCTGCTTCTCGACAAGGTACTGCCGGACTTGATTTTGCTCGACATACTCATGCCCGAAATAGGAGGGTACGAGGCTATAAGAAGCCTGAAAAGCGACGAAAGGACCAGCGACATCCCCGTCATGTTCCTCACGTCGAAGACCGACGCGCTCAGCGAATTGGAAGGGCTTTCTCTCGGCGCCGTGGATTATATCATAAAACCGTTCACCCCGCAGTTGCTGTTGAAACGGGTCAACATACATATGCTCATCGAATCGCAAAATAAGGAGTTGAAATATATCAATGCCAACCTCGAAAAATTGGTGGAGATAAAGACAGGCGCGATCGTGAAGCTTCAAGGCGCCATTCTCTCGACAATAAGCGAACTGGTGGAGTGCCGGGACGACGTTACGGGCGGACATGTCACGCGCACATCGCAAACCCTGCGCGTCATGACGGAAGAGATGTCCGAGCTGGGCATCTGCCGCGACGAATTGCGGTCATGGGATATCGAACTGTTCATTCAGTCGTCCCAGCTCCATGATGTAGGTAAAATATCCATCCGTGATAACATTCTTCTGAAACCCGGAAAACTTACCGAGGAAGAATTCGAAGAGATGAAGAAACACACCACGTATGGCGTGAAGATCATCGACAGCATACAGCAAATCACCAACGAAAACGCGTTTCTAACGCACGCGAAGATCATGGCGGGCACGCATCACGAAAAATGGGACGGTTCCGGCTATCCTTACGGCCTCGCCGGGGAGGATATACCATTGCAGGGGCGTTTAATGGCTATTTCCGATGTGTACGACGCGCTGATATCCGAACGCCCGTACAAAAAGGCGTTATCGATGGAACAAGCCGCTCGGATAATTATTGATTCTTTTGGAAGCCACTTTGATCCCGCCCTCGAAGAAGCGTTTGCGGCTGCGTACGCCCGATTCCCATGCTCGAAAAATGACTATTCGGCGGACACCGGTTGCCAACGCGCGGCAATGTAAACCGTAAAGGTGAAACCGGCATCGGAGCGGTGCTTATTTTCCCCTGAGCCGGCGCTGTTTTGTCTTACCATATGATTGATCCGCTGAAATGGAAATGGTTGTGTTCACAACGGAGAGGATATATGAAAAGATATATCTATAATGCCAGCTTTTTCCTGGTTTTCCTCGTCGTTTTTTTCGTTATTTTGTTTGGCGGAGTCGTCTATTTCATTACGTCCCAAACCTTAAAACAGCAGATGGGCAGAAAATGCCTTGGCATTGCCTCCGCAGTGGTCGCGCTGCTGGAAGAGAATCCGGAGGATTACAGGAAATTCATCGAAACGCTGGACACCGAAGGCGACTACTATATCAGAACCAAGGCCTTGATGGAAAAAATACGTTTTGGCAACGTGGATAACATCGCGTTCTTATATACGGAAGTGCGGATCTCGGAAAATAATATGATGTACTTGTTCGATGGCGAAAAGGCCGGCGCCGACACGTTCGCCCCGCCCGGAAGCATCGAGCCGCTCACCCTCACCCGCCGCAAAGCCTACGAGAACAAGAGCCCCTATACCGGCGATTTCGTCACCACCGTATGGGGCACGCTTTTGTCGGCTTACGTGCCGCTTTTCAACCGTGACACCGGCGAATTCCTCGGCATCGTGGGCGCCGATGTGTCGATTGAACAATATAACGCGGTGATGAATAAACAGTTCGTCGTTATCATCGGCAGCGCGGTGATAGTATCGATTATGGGCTATATCCTCATCCGGTTGAACAGAAACATGCTGCGCGCCGAAATTCAAAACATCAGTAAATCATCGTTCCTGGCCCGCATGAGCCACGAGATGCGAACCCCGCTCAACACTATCATAGGGATGTCCGAAATTATCTCCCACCGGGAGATCCCCCGCGAGATGCTGGAGTACGTCTTTACCATACAGCAAGCCGGCAGCAACCTGCTCTCCATCATCAACGATATCCTCGATTTCTCCAAGATAGAGGTCGGACAGGTGCATATCGCGTCAGAAAGATATTATTTCGCGTCCCTCATAAATGACGCGGTGAACCTGACGCGCGCGCGCATGGCGGACAAACCGCTCGCCTTCTCCGTCAAAGTGGACGGCAACATCCCGGGACAGCTCGTCGGCGACGAAATTCGCACCAAACAGGTGTTGCTGAACCTCCTGAGCAACGCGGTCAAATACACGCATTCGGGGTACGTCTCTATGGACGTCAGGTTTGAACGCGTGGAGGACGGGCGCGTCCGCCTCAAATTCATCGTCGGAGACAGCGGAGTCGGCATAAAGCGAGCGGATATCGACAGGCTTTTCAAGGACTTCGTGCGGATCGAAAACGCAGGCGTCAAGGAAGTGGAGGGAACGGGTCTGGGCCTTGCCATAGCGCGCAGCCTCTGCCGCGCGATGGACGGGGATGTTTCCGTGAAAAGCGAGTATGGGCATGGCTCGACGTTTACGGCAACGATAATCCAGACGCTTTGCGCGGACTACGGCAAAAAACTCGCGTCAGTCAACGACGCCGAGAACCTCCGCGTGCTGGCGCTGGAGGAAAGGCCGATATACCTGGACTCGCTCTCGTACGCGCTGTCCAACCTCGGCGTAAAGTCGGTATTCGCGCGAAATTTTGCCGACTTCGCCGAACGCTTGGAGGGCGGCGGATACGATTATGCCTTCGTCGCTTCCAGGCACATCGCCGACAGCGTGTTCGTGATCGGGAAGAGCCAGTCGCGCACAATGCTCGTGAGCATGGTAGAGATGAATGATGTTTCGGCCTACAAGGACATTAACAGCGTCACGATGCCCATATTCTGCATAAATGCCGCAAACGCCTTGAATGGAGTGAGAAACGAGGAAACGCCGGTTGTGCGGAAACGCCGGCTGAGTTTCAGGGCTCCGGACGCAAAAGTTCTGATAGTGGACGATATTTCGGTCAATCTCCGGGTGTCAAAGGAACTGATGTCGCTTTACGGCCTGGAATCGCACACTTGCATGAGCGGGCCCGACGCGGTGACCATGGCGAGGGAAAACCGGTATGACATCATCTTCATGGATCACATGATGCCGGGCATGGACGGCATCGAAGCGGCGTCCATCATACGCTCCACCGACCCGGACGACGAATACTACCGCTCCCTGCCGATCATAGCCCTGACGGCCAACGCACTTTCGGGACACCGCGAGATGTTTTTGAGGAGCGGCATGAACGATTTTCTCGCCAAGCCCATCGACCTCCAAAAGCTGGACTCCATTTTGCAAAAATGGCTCCCGAAAGAGAAACAGCTCGAAGTGGGAAGCGACGTCCCCGACATCTCCGCGGCAACGGACCATGTCGAGCTGTTTGAGATACCGGGCGTGTCTGTGGGGGATGGGCTTCTTAACTCAGGCGGGTCGGTCGAGGCATATCTGGACGTGCTTGAGATTTTCTGCGCGGACGTCGAGGAAAAATCGGAGCAAATAGAACGGTGCGCGGCAAAGAGAGATATCGGCCTGTACATGACGCTCGTACACGCGTTCAAGGGAGCCTCCCGCAACATCGGAGCGATGGAGTTTGGCGATTTCGCGGCGCGGATGGAGGACGCGGCGCGGTCTGGGGACATGGGCGTAATTGCCGGGGAAACCGGCGCGTTTATCGCGTCCGCGCGCATGTTGATCTGTAACATACGTGATTCGCTCGAACGGTCGAACGCGTCGAGGCGGCAGGGGAGCGATGATTTGACGCGTCCCCAGATGGAAGCTCTGCGGTCGGCGCTGGCTGCCATGGACATCGCCGCGGCAAACAGGCTGATACTCGAATACTCGAATTTACCGCTGGGCAAGAACTCGAGAGAAATCCTCTCGGAGATCGAAAACCACGTCCTGATGTTCGATTATGACAAAGCCATCGAAAAAATAGACGCATTGGCGGAATGACACAGATCCATCAGTTTTCTGTTGTTGACGTGAGTTTACAAGTTATGCTGACTCACTCGTCTCAAGCAACATTTATACGAGCGCTTCGGGTTTGAATTCCGACGACAGCACGGCTTTCAGTTCCTCTATGCTTCTCGTGCCGATATCGCCGCCGACGCGCGTCCTGACCGAGACGGAGTCGTTTTCGGCCTCTTTTGCGCCTATCACCAGCATGTAGGGGACTTTTTCAAGCTGAGCGTCGCGTATCTTCCTGCCGAGTTTTTCGTCCCTCGCGTCGCGTTCGAAACGCACCCCGATCGAGCGCAGCGTCTTTTCAATTTTAAGTGCGTACGCTTCTAACTCCGGTTTTACCTGGATTATCTTGGCCTGGACAGGGGAGAGCCAGTATGGGAAAGCGCCGGCATAGTGCTCCACCAGTATGCCGATAAATCGCTCCAGACTGCCGAGTATCGTCCTGTGGAGCATCACCGGACGATGCTCAGCTCCGTCGCCGCCCACGTAGGTCATGTCGAATTTTTCCGGCAGCTGAAAGTCGAGCTGCACTGTCCCGCACTGCCACGTCCTACCGATGCTGTCCTTGAGGTGGAAATCTATTTTCGGCCCGTAGAAAGCACCGTCGCCGGGGTTTATCCTGTAAGGCACGCCTATTTCCTCCAAGACTTCCCGCAGGCGCCGCTCCGCCAACTCCCACATTTTGGAGTCTCCCATGGAATTTTCGGGCCTCGTCGAGAGTTCGACCTCGAATTTGAATCCGAACATGTCGTATATGTATCTGTCGAGTTCGATGACCCCCTTCAGCTCGTCGCCGATCTGATCCTCCGTGCAGTATATGTGTGCGTCGTCCTGGGTGAAACACCTCACCCTCATGAGGCCATGCAACACACCCGAGCGCTCGTGCCTGTGCACGACGCCCAGTTCCGCCACGCGCATCGGCAGTTCCCTGTAGCTGCGTTTGGAGGTCTTGTACACGAGTATCCCGCCGGGACAGTTCATCGGTTTTATCGCGAACGGGCGTTTGTCTATCTCGGTGAAATACATATTTTCGCGGTAATGATCCCAGTGCCCCGAGCGCTCCCACAGCTCCCTGTCGAGGATGAGAGGGGTCTTTATCTCGCTGTAGCCGCGTCTTGTGTGTTCCGCACGCCAGAAGTCGACGAGCTTGTTCATCAGGACCATTCCCTTTGGATGGAAGAAGGGAAATCCGGGGCCTTCGGGCTGGAAGCTGAAAAGGTCGAGTTCCCTGCCAAGTTTTCTGTGGTCGCGGAGGCGCGCTTCCTCCATCATCTTGAGGTAAGCGGCGAGCGAAGCGCCGTCGGCGAACGCCGTGCCGTAAATCCGCGTCAGCATCACGTTGTTTTCATTGCCGCGCCAATAGGCGCCCGCGAGCGATAAAAGCTTGAAGTGCTTAATACAGCCCGTGTTCGGCACATGAGGACCTCGGCACAAGTCGCAAAAATTCGCCTGACCGTACAGAGAGACTTTTTCGACGCCGATATCCCTTATCAGTTCCGTCTTGAACGGGTCGTCCGAGAATTTTTCGAGCGCCTCGGCGGAAGATATCTCCACGCGCTCGATCTTTATTTTTTCGGACGAAAGACGTTTCATCTCGGCCTCGATTTTGGGCATGTCCTCGTCGGTGATCGGATTGGGGAAGAGCACGTCGTAGTAAAAACCGTCCTGTATCGACGGCCCCACGCCGAATTTTGCGCCCGGGTACAGGTTCGAGATCGCGTGCGCCATGAGGTGCGAGGCCGAATGCCTGAGGATCGAAAGTCCCTCCGCGCTGTCCGGCATAATCGGAATGACGGTTCCTCCCGCGGATAATGCCGCGTGAAGGTCCATCGGCGTGTCGTCAACGTTCGCGGCAAGCGCGTTTTTTATGTCCCATTCCTTGAAAAGTTCGAACGGGGTTATTTCGCGTTCAATTTCAAAAATTTTATCGCCGGATTCCCTGTATAATGCCATTGATACATCACCTCCATGTAATTATATCATCGCGGCTTTTTTTTTGCGCGACTGGAAGCGGAGTGATCGTGCTAAAATAGAGTTATCTGGAAGGAAGGAACTGAATAAATGACAAACCCCGTCCAAACCAAACTGCTGAAAACGTCCGACGCCCGCGCTCTTTCCGCGGGCGAATCGTACAAAGGCATTTATATAGTGAGCGGTATTCAGAGAAAGACCGATAAAAACGGCAAAACTTTCTGGGATATATCCGTCTCCGACGAACGCGGAACCCTGAACGCCAAAGTTTGGTCGGACGCCGGCTGGGTTGACCGCTCCAATCCGGATCCCGAGAGCAAGCCCGGACTCCTCTCGGAGTCCGACATAGCTTCACTGCGCGGGCGTGTAGTCGGGGTCAACGGAAAGACCGTCGATTTCAGGGGCCAGGTTCAACACAATTTCAATACCATCACGCTGCTGGACGAGGAAAAATTTCCCCCTTCGAATTACGTTACTCATTCGGAAATACCGCTCGATATACTGGATTCGAAGTTCAGCGATTTGATCGGGAAATGCTCGCCAGAGATACGCGATTTTCTGCGCTTCGTGTTCGACGGGCCGCGCCTGAAGGCCTTCCGCGAAGCCCCGGCGGCTGTGACGAACCACCACGCGTACGCGAGCGGGCTCCTCGAACACTCCATCAGCGTCACTGAAGCCGCTTTGGCCAT